>WFPA01000242.1 GCA_015487815.1 Albidovulum sp. | reverse complement strand
GATCCCCTGCCCGGTCTTGGCCGACACCTCGACATCGAGCACGTCGCCCGAAAGCTTCTCGACCACCACCTCGTGCTGGAGAAGCTCGAGGCGGACCTTTTCCGGGTCGGCGCCGGGCACGTCGATCTTGTTGATGGCGACGATCATCGGCACATCTGCGGCCTTGGCGTGGTTGATCGCCTCGACCGTCTGCGGCATCACCCCGTCATTGGCGGCGACGACAAGCACGACGATGTCCGTCACCTGGGCGCCGCGGGCCCGCATCGAGGTGAAGGCCTCGTGGCCCGGCGTGTCGAGGAAGGTGATGAGCTTGCCGTCCTCGGTTGTCACCTGATAGGCGCCGATATGCTGGGTGATGCCTCCGGCCTCGCGCGAAGCCACGTCGGAGCGACGGATGGCGTCGAGCAGCGAGGTCTTGCCGTGGTCCACATGGCCCATGACGGTGACCACAGGCGGGCGCGGCACCAGATCCTCCGGCCGGTCTTCCTCGGTGTCGATCACGTCCTCGACCGACGAGGCCGACACCCGCACCGGCTTGTGGCCGAATTCCTCGACGATCAGCTCGGCGGTCTCGGCGTCGATCGACTGGTTGGAGGTGACCATCATCCCCATGTTCATGAGCGCCTTGACCACATCGGCCGAACGTTCGGCCATGCGGTTGGCCAGCTCCGAGACGACGATCGTGTCGGGAATCTGCACTTCGCGGATGACCTTCTCGCGCGGTGCCTGCTGGCCCATCATCCTGCGCTTCTCGCGCTCCTGGCGCCGGCGCATCGCGGCCAGCGACCGCTGCCGCCCGCCATCGTCGCTGAGAGCCTGGTTGAGGGTCAGCTTCCCGCGACGGCGCTCACCGGTCCCCTTCGAGGGTTTAGGTCTGCGCTCTTCGCGTTCCTTGCGAGGTCCGGGCCGCGACGGCGCCGCGGACGGTTTCGGCCGGGGAGCGGTCGAAGGTTCGGGTGCGACGGAAGCCACGGGCTCGGCAGTGCGCTTTGCCTCGGCCTCGGCCGCGGCCTTGCGGGCCGCCTCTTCCTCGGCCTGGCGACGCGCCTCTTCCTCGCGGCGTTTTGCCTCCTCGGCTTCGCGCCGGCGGCGTTCGCGCTCCTCGGCGCGGCGGCGTTCCTCTTCTTCGCGACGCCGGGCTTCCTCGGCTTCGCGCTTCTTCGCTTCCTGAAGCGCCTTGAGCCGCCGCTCGAGTTCGGCATCGGAAATGCCGGCCGGCCGCTTCGAGGCCTGCCGCGCGGCTTCCGAACCGGCAGCGGCCTTCGCGGCCTGCGATTTCTCGGCAGCAGGTTTCGCCGCGCCGGGTTTCGGCACGACCACCCGGCGACGCTTCGTTTCGACGACGACCGGCTTTGTCCGCCCGTGGCTGAATTTCTGGCGCACCTGACCGGGCCGCGCGCCGCGCAGCCCCAAAGTCTTGCCACCCTTGTTGTCGTTGTCGCTCATCTATCTCCAGTACCTGCATGGGGCCGACCGGGGGCCGGCGCATCCTCCTGATGCCGGGATGCCTGATCTCGTCTGGCGCGGAGTGTGGCCAGGCGCGGAGCCTCCTGTACTACACGTTCCGCCAAACCGCCAGAGACCAGCGCGGCATGTATGACATTTTCCCGGCCAAAAGCCAAACCGAGCTCGTTCGCGGTCAGGCATTCGATCCGTCGCTCTTCCCCGCCCGGCGGCTGCAACCGTGCCTTCTGGGCGGGTGAGCCGTCGCTTGCCTGAATGAGCGCCCCGGCCCGGCCCGACCGGAGCAGGGCCAGGGTCTTCTCGTAGCCGGCGACGGCACCGCCGCCCTTGCGGGCCAGCGAGACGAGACCGACGAGCCGGTCGACCAGCTGCCGCTCGAGCTGTTCGACAAGACCCTCCGGCACCACGACCCGGCGCCGCGCCGCGCGGGAGAAGGCATTGGTGCGGACGGCCTCCTCGAGCGCCGCCCGGTCCGCCGAAACCCAGATGCCGCGGCCGGGAAGCCGGCCCGCGACATCGGGAACGATCGCGTCGTCAGGGCCGACGACGAAGCGGACGAGTTCGCTCACCGGTCGGCTCTCGCCGGTGACGATGCAGCGGCGCTCGCTCCTGTCCGCCTTGCCGGCACGCCCCCCGCGCGTCATCGGCCCGCCCTCAGTGCGCCTCCGGCGTCTTGGCTTCGGCCGTGTTCAGGGTCGCGGCAGGCAAAGGGCCTTCCGCACCCTCCGTCTCGTCCGCGGCGGTCTCTCCGTCCTCTTCGTCGCCTTCTTCTCCGGCGGCCTTCTCCAGGTCCGAGATGTCGACCCAGCCAAGTTGCAGCCGGGCGTTCATCACCAGGTTCTGCGCCTCCTCCAGGGAAACGTCGAATTCCTCGAGAATGCCGTCATCCTTCACGCGTTCGCCATCCTGCACCGTCCAGCCGCCGGCAATCTCCCAGTCGGCAAGGGTGGCGAAGTCCTCGAGAGTCCTGATGCCCTCCTCGCCGAGCTTGACCAGCATCTGCGGTGTCAGCCCCTCGAAGGCGATCAGGCTGTCCTCGACCCCGAGTTCGCGGGCTTTCTCGATCGCCCGGGCCGCCTCGGCCTCGAGATGCTCGCGGGCGCGTGTCTGAAGCTCCTGGGCGGTCTCCTCGTCGAAGCCCTCGATGGCTGTCAGCTCGTCGAGATCGACATAGGCGACCTCCTCGATGCTGGCAAAACCTTCGGCGGCCAGAAGCTGGGCGACAAGCTCGTCCACGTCGAGGGCCTGCATGAACAGCCCGGTCCGTTCGGCAAACTCCTTCTGGCGCCGCTCGGACTCCTCTTCCTCGGTGAGGATGTCGATGTCGAGCCCGGTGAGCTGCGAGGCAAGGCGCACATTCTGGCCGCGACGGCCGATGGCCAGAGAGAGCTGCTCGTCGGGCACCACCACCTCGACCTTGCCGGCCTCTTCGTCGAACACGACCTTGGTTACCTCGGCCGGCTGCAGCGCGTTGACGAGGAAGGTGGCCAGATCCTCGGACCAGGGAATGATGTCGATCTTCTCGCCCGCAAGCTCGCTCACCACCGCCTGCACGCGCGAGCCGCGCATGCCGACGCAGGCACCGACCGGGTCGATGGTCGGGTCGTTGGAATGAACGGCGATCTTGGCGCGCGAACCCGGATCGCGGGCGACGGCCTTGATCTCGATGATGCCGTCGTAGATTTCCGGCACTTCCATCTCGAACAGCTTGGCCATGAACTCCGGTGCGGTGCGCGAGAGGAAGATCTGCGGGCCGCGCTGCTCGCGGCGCACGTCCTTGATCAGGGCGCGGATACGGTCGCCCTGGCGCAGCGTCTCCCGCGGGATCTTGTCGCCTCGCCGCATCACGGCTTCGCCGCGACCGACATCGACGATCACATTGCCGTATTCCTCGCGCTTGACCGTTCCGTTGATGATGGTGCCGACACGGTCCTTGAACTCCTCGTACTGGCGTTCGCGCTCGGCCTCGCGGACCCGCTGATGGATCACCTGCTTGGCCGACTGGGCCGCAATCCGCCCCATCTCCAGAGGCGGCAGCTCCTCGGTGAATTCGTCGCCGATCTCGGCATCGGGTCTGATGGCGCGGGCCTCCTCCAGGGTAAGCTCGGCCGCCGGATTCTCGACCTCCTCGACGACGGTGCGCACACGGGTGAGTGTGAGCTTGCCGGTCTTGCGGTCGATATGAGCGCGAATGTCGAATTCCGACCCGTAACGCGACTTGGCCGCACGGGCGAGGGATTCCTCCATCGCCTGGATGACGTGCTCGGGGTCGATCATCTTTTCACGGGCCACGGCCTCGGCGATCTGCAGAAGCTCGAGGCGGTTGGCACTGGTGATGCTCATTTTCCGTCCTCTTCACGGTTGTCATCGGTCTCGATGGCGTCGAAGCTGCCCTTGTCGAGGCTCTCGACCGGGGTCGCCTTGCGCATGGCCATCATCTTCTCGATCAGTTCGTCATTGGCGATCAGCCGGGCGCTGGCCAGCCACTCGAAGGGGAGGCCGATCACGCCTTCGGCAATCTCGATCAGCACCTCGTTTCCCTCCATGCCGTGGAGACGGCCGCGGAAGCGCCGCCGGCCCTCGATCGGTTCGCGGGTCTCGAGCTTGGCCTCGAAACCGGCCCAGGTCTCGAAATCTGCTGGCCGGGTCAGCGGCCGGTCGAGCCCCGGCGAGGAGACTTCGAGCGTGTAGGCGTTCTCGATCGGGTCCTCGACATCGAGCACCGCGGAAAGCGCGGTGGAGATCTCGGCCAGCTCGTTGATGTCGATTCCACCCTTGGGCCGATCGACCATCACCTGCAGGGTCTTGCCCTCGCCTCCCATGAAGCGCAGCCGGACGAGCTCGTATCCCATCCCTTCGATGACGGGGCGGAGGATCTCGGCCAGCCGCTGTTCGATCGGCGCGACGGCGACAAGGTCGCCGGCGGCCGCCGGGCTCTGCGGGGCAGGATGCACCGTCTCTCCGTTCGGGTTCTGATCGCCGGTCTTCGGCACGGTTGTCTCCAAAGCAAAAAAGCGGGCCAACGGCCCGCTCGAATTCCCGGTGGGGCTCGAAGGCTCGAGCCGCCGTTGTTGCAAGGGATATAGCGCCTGCCCCCGGGATTGACAAGGGCGGCAAGGCCGGCGGGAAGCGAAAAGCGGCAAGGGAAATATGGCATTTGCCGCAAAGAGGATGGAATCTCCCCATCCTTGCCGCAGCTCATGCATGGTGATGCCTGAATTGGATGGCAGGAAGGAGGCAGCTGGGGGCGTTCGAGAAGTGCTTATGAAGTATTAGGGAGTGTCATCAGTATGGATCGCCTTGCAGAAATGGAGGCATTCGCAACGGTTGTCGATCTCGGCGGCTTCACCGATGCGGCCAAGAAGCTCGGGATATCGAAGTCCGCCGTTTCGAAACATGTGGCCTCGCTCGAGGCGCGGCTCGGGGCGCGGCTTCTCAACCGCACCACCCGCCGCGTCAGCCCGACGGAGATCGGCCTTGCCTATTACGACCGGGCGCGGAAGGTGCTGAACGAGGCGGGAGAAGCCGATGCCATCGTCTCGGCTCTGCAGTCGGCGCCGACGGGGCTGTTGCGCGTTGCGGTCGTCTCCGATTTCGGGGTGATGCACATGGCACCGCAGATGGCCTCGTTTCTCAGGAAATACCCCGACATCACGGCCAATCTCGTGCTGACGGATCGCTATGTCGAGCTGATCTCGGAAGGGTTCGATGTGGCGATCCGCGTCGGCGAACTCGAAGACAGCTCCCTGCGGGTGCGCAAGATCGCCGAGACCACCATGCGTCTGGTGGGTTCGCGCGACTATTTCCGCAAGTTCGGCAAGCCGCGGCGGATCGATGACCTCGTCCAGCACAAGCTCCTGCACTACACCGCGCAGGCGAACGGCAATGTCTGGAAGCTCACCGCACCTTCGGGCGAGAAGCGGCAGATCCGTGCGACGGGCTGGCTCACCATCAATGACGGGCGGGCGCTCCTCGATGCGGCGAAGGCCGGGCTCGGCATCGCCTACCTGCCGAGCTATCTTTGCGGCCCGGCGCTCCGTTCGGGCGAGCTCGAGGAGGCGATCGAAGGGCTGCCGGTCGAGCACCGCGGCATCCATGCGGTCTATCCGCCCGGGCGCTTCATGCAGCCGAAGCTTCGTGCCTTCATCGACCATTTCGTCGAGGCCTTCAGGGGCAAGGGCGCCGACGACTGGTAAGAGGGGCCGGGTGGGGCCTCTCCGTTCGCTGGAGCCGTGCGGGATTGCATGCAGAGGAGCAGGGCCGCCCGCGATCCGATCACCATACGGAATGGCCGCTCGGGGCCAGTGCAACCTGGACGCCGGGTCCCGGGGCGGGCCTGTCGGCCGATGCTGCGAAACCCGTCTTGCGCCGGCTGGGGCAGGCCGGTGGTTGTGCCGCCCCCGTCCGCTCTCCGAATGACTGCCCTCAGACGCCGGTCCCGGCCCGCAAGGAGCCTGGCTGGTCTTTCGCCAAAGACCTTGCTGCGGAAGAGCCGGACCGGCGCGAGCGCCAGAGTCGGGATTTTCGGAACCCCGCCCCGAATGTCCGACGCATCCAGGATGGCCGGGCGTTTCGGGACGTGCCGCACGATACCGATTGGCGCCGCCATGCCCGCGCTGCCCTTCCACGTGGAACAGATCTACGGCGAACAGATCGGCGGAGGGCAGGGAGGGGGCGGACGAATCCCCTCCTAGTCGAGAAGAATGGCCTCGACCCGCCGGTTGAGGGTGCGGCCTTCCTCGCTGGTATTCGGGGCGCGAGGCGCAAGGAAACCGGCACCTTCGGCGGAGACGGCGGCCGGCGAGACGCCGTAGTCGTTGATGAGCTTGCGGCGCACGGCCTCGGCGCGCTTGCGCGACAGCGCGAGATTGCCGGCAAGCGAACCGGTGGCGTCGGTGTGGCCGACCAGCATCACCCGGTGGTCGGGATTGGCCTCGAGAAAGGCGGCAAGAGCGGCAAGAGACTGCCTCGCCGTCTCCCCTTCGAGCCGGGCCGATCCCCTGGCAAACCGCACTCCCTCCAGGACGGCCGCGCCGCGGGAGAGAAGGGTTTCCCCGAGATCGGCCGGCCCTGACGCGGACCGGGCAAGGGCACCGTCAATCGGAGTCGCGGCCTCGTTCTTCGTCGAGAGGACAACGGGGTCCCCGTTTCGTTCGAGGGAAACGGGCCGCACCTCGTCAAGCTGGATGAAACCGGTCGTGCCGCTGCGGGAGACGAGCGCCATCACATGAACCGGTCCCTGCGCTCCCGGTCGCGATGCCAGCATGTAATGATAGTCGCCGAGATCGACATGCATCGCCGGGGGTGGCGCCACGTCGAGGGAGAACCGGAAATCGAAACCGCCGCATTCGCGGCTCTCGCAGCTGTAGATCAGCTCGTAGCCGGCGAGCCGGAGCGCCTTCTGGAGCGCGGCTGCGAGCGGCGCGGCTCCCTCCGACAGCCCCTCGATGCGATAGACCTTGCGGCGCAGATCGCCCAGCCGCTCGATGGTGTTGCGGCCGCCGCTCGTCCATGGGCCGATCGGAAGAACGACGCGCCGGGCCTTCTGCACAACCGAGAAATCTTCCCTGGCCTCTCCGAGGCCCGGCAGCGAACGGATGATCTGGGTCGCCGGCACCGGCCGCAAGCTCTCGTCGCCCGTCTCCGCCCACGGCATGGCCATCCCCGCTCCCGGCAGGAAGAGGGCGGTCAGCGCCACGGCGATTGTCGAGCGAATCGTCATCGTGCCATCGCGTGATATTCGGGGTTGGGGCGCATGTCGGTGGCCGAAGCCAGCCGGTTCGACATGTTGAAGAAGGCAACGACCGAGGCGATGTCCCAGATGTCCCGGTCGGAAAAGCCGGCCTCGCGCAGCGCAGCCCGGTCGGCCTCCTCGATCGCATGAGGCTCGCGGGTGAGCTTTTCGGCGAAAGCCAGCATCGCCCTCTGCCGTTCGTCGAGAGGGGCGACCCGCCAGTTCATCACCAGCATTTCCCCCAGAACCGGATCACCCGAAAGCTGACGGACCGCGGCACCATGGGCCGTGAGGCAGTAGAAGCAGCGGTTGATCGAGGATACCACCACCGCGATCATCTCGCGTTCGAGCTTGGAGAGGCCCGAATCGGCCAGCATGAGCTCGTTGTACATGGCGGTGAAGGCATCGAGCTTGGCCGGCGCAAAGGCATGAGCCCTGAGGACGTTCGGAACAAGGCCGAGCTTCTCCTCGCACAGGGCAAAATAGGCCGCCGTCCTCTCGGGGAGAGGATCCACCGCCGGCAGGTCAAGGGCGGTGACGGGGGGATTTTCGACCTTCATGTCCATGTTCGGAGGGCGTGCTCGTACCTGCTTCTTCGGAGAGAAGATATGTGTATCCCCCGCAGAATGTCATCCCCGCGTTAACAAACAGTAGCTGTGCCGGCAGATTCTCGCCGGTCGTCACCACCGCGAGATGGCGTGCGCCGTGGCGCCCGGCGAAGGCCGCCGCGGCTCCGAGAAGGCGCCGGCCATGACCCTGGCCGCGCAGACCGGAGGGCACGAACAGGGCATGGAGAAAGCCGATGCCGCCCGCGACGGCCACGAAGCCGACCCCGCCCGGCCTCTGTCCCTTGCGCGAAAGCAGGAAGGCCCGCGGACCGCGCACCCGTCCCATCACCGCGAGTCGCGCCGGGCCGATGCCGCCCTCGGCCCAGATCTCCTCCTGAAGACGCAGCGGCGCTCGGTCGCTGACGAGGGTTTCGCCGGGTTCGTGTCGGGTGTCGGCAAGGATGGTGTCGGGAGGAGCGGCGAGCATCACCGTCGGGTCCCGTTCGACATAGCCACGACCCGCAAGAGCGGCGGCGAGCGCACGTTCCGCCACGTCGCGTTCGGGGCTTGTCAGCCGGCGGATCATGAAGCTCGGCGTCTGCCCCCATGCACGCATGTCGCTTTCGGCATCCCCGATCGCCTCGGCGAGGATGTGTTCCGGCGGTGGAGCGATGAGGGTGGCGCTCGAGACACGCCGCCCGCCGCCGGCGCCGAAGCGAAGGATGAACGGGCCGAGGCGCCGCTCACCGGCAGGCGGCCATGTGGCGTGGAGCGCCGCGAGAAGCTTCTCGGGAGCAGGAAGGGAAGGGATGCCGCCCTTCTCAGCCATTGCCGGGCCCGTGCTCGTCGGGCACGAGATCTGCGAAGGCGGCTGTCAGCGCCTGGCAGGCGGCCTCGAGCGCGGCCGGAAGGGCGCTTCTGAGCACGATGCGGGTTTCGTGACCGTCGGCGCGGAAGGAGGGGTAGGAGCCGATGGCGACATCGGGATGCGCCGCGGCGATCGCGCCGAGCGCGGCCGCGATCTCGCCCTCGGGCCGGCGCAGGAGGAAGCCGCGCACGAGGAGTGGCGCGCCGCCCGTGAGCCGCGGCAGCAGCCCGGCAAGCATTTCGCGGAAGATGCTCGGCACACCGGCCATGACGTGGACGTTCTCGATCGAGAAGCCCGGCGCGGCGGAAACGGGGTTGTCGATCAGCCGCGCGCCCGCGGGCATGCGGGCCATGCGCAGTCGCGCCGGGTTCATCTCGATGCCGCGGGCCTCGTAGAAGGCTGCGAGCCGGGCATGTGCCTCGGGATTGATCTCGATGGGGCGATCGAAGGCCCGGGCCACGGCGTCGGCGGTGATGTCGTCGTGGGTCGGGCCGATGCCGCCCGAAGTGAAGACATGGTCGTGAACTGCCGAAAGCGCGCGCACCGCCTCGACGATCGCCTCCGTCTCGTCGGGCACGATCCGCACCTCGCGAAGGCGGATGCCGATCTTCTCGAGTGCCTGGGCGAGATGGGGCGTGTTGGCGTCGCGCGTGCGTCCCGAGAGCAGCTCGTCACCGATGACGATCATCGCCGCTGTCGGAGCGGGGGAGGAAGAATCCCGGGAAGGGCTCATGCGCGTCTCCTGCTGCCATGCCCGACTTGTCCGACGGGCCGCTTCCTTCTATAGGCCCCGGGTCATGCGCTTTCCAACTCCTCTCGTTCCGGCACGTCTCCTGCGGCGCTACAAGCGTTTTCTCGCCGATGCGGTTCTCGAAGAGGACGGCCGCAAGGTCACGGCCCATTGCCCCAATCCGGGGCGGATGACGGGTCTTGCGGAACCGGGCATGCGCATCTGGCTGCAGGATGTCGCCGGCGGCGGGCGCAAGCTCGCATGGAGCTGGAAGCTGACCGAACTGCCCGGCGGCCACCATGCCGGCATCGATTCGGCCCTTGCCAACCGCCTTGTCGCCGAGGCGCTCGCGGCAGGCCGGCTCGAGCCTTTCCGCCATGCCCGCACCATCCGCCCCGAAGTGCGTTACGGCGCCGCAAGCCGGGTCGATTTCCTGCTGACGGATGAGGCGGGCCGGCCGCTCTGGCTCGAGGTCAAGAACGCCCATCTGAGCCGCACGCCCGGCATTGCGGAGTTTCCCGACACGGTCACGAAGCGCGGCGCACGCCATCTCTTCGAGCTGGCGGAGAAGGCGCGGCAGGGCGAGGGAGCGGCGGTTCTCTACGTCGTCCAGCGCAGCGACGCCACCGCCTTCCGCATCGCTGGCGACATCGATCCGGCCTACGCCGCCGCCCATGAGGCGGCGGAAGCAGCGGGGGTCGAGTTTCACGCCGTCGGCACCAGGATCACCCTCGAGGAGATCGAAACCGCCGATCCGCTGCCGATCCTGCCCCCGGTACTGGCAGAGAACCCCGCGGCGGATTAAGTAACGAGAGTCGGCCGCAGTCCTCACCCGGCCAGCAATGCAAGGTCCGGCCACAAGGAGCCCGTCATGGATGAAACCGATCTCAGACATGTGAATGCCGACGGCATCACCATCCATGCCCCCGAGGACTTCGAGGGAATGCGCCGCGCCGGCCGGCTGGCGGCCGAAACCCTCGACATGATCGCCGAGCATGTCCGCCCGGGCGTGACCACCGGCGAGCTCGACCGGATCATCCACGATTTCATCACCGCCCACGGCGCCATTCCGGCGACGCTCGGATACAGGGGCTATCCGAAATCCTGCTGCATTTCGGTCAACCATGTCGTCTGTCACGGCATTCCCGGTGCCGGCATTCCGATGGGCCGGGGCGAGACGATCTCGAAGAGCCTCGAGAAGCGTCGCAGGGACGATACGCTCAAGGAAGGAGACATCCTCAACATCGACGTGACGGTGATCCTCGATGGCTGGTATGGCGACACCAGCCGCATGTATGTCGCCGGAAAGCCCTCGAGGCAGGCGGAGAAGCTGATCCGCGTCACCCATGACGCGCTGATGATCGGCATCGAGCAGGTGCGGCCCGGCGCCACTTTCGGCGACATCGGGGCGGCGATCCAGGATTATGTCGAGAGCCAGCGCATGTCGGTAGTCCGCGACTTCTGCGGCCACGGCATCGGCCGGGTGTTCCATGCGCCGCCCAACGTGCTGCATTACGGCCGTCCGGGGACGGGGCCGGTGCTCGAGGAGGGGATGTTCTTCACCATCGAACCGATGGTCAATCTCGGTCGTCCCGACACGAAGATCCTCGCCGACGACTGGACAGCCGTCACCCGCGACCGCTCGCTGTCGGCCCAGTTCGAGCACACAGTGGGAGTCACCGCCGAGGGCGCCGAAAACTTCACGGAATCGCCCGCCGGCCGCTTCCACCCCCTCGCCCGTTGAATTCCGGCAGCGGCACGGGGCCCGGTCAGCCCGCCTTGACTTCATTGCAATCGCAATGATAAGAGCGGGGCCAGTCGCATCCCCGCCATTCGTGGCTTCTCATCTCAGTCAGGGCCCCCAGCCGATGCAGCCGACGCCATCCTGGATCGAGAGCGCCAACGACCCGGCCGGCGGGTTTCCGCTCGACAATCTCGCCATGGGCGTCTTCTCGGAGACGGACGGGCGCAAGCGCCTTGGTGTGGCGATCGGCGATTTCGTGCTCGATCTCTCCCGCCTCGAGGAGGAAGGGCTGCTGGCACTGGCCGGGGAACCGGTGATGAATCGCGGTGCCTGGAACGGGGTGATGGCGCTTGGGCCGGCGAAATGGGACGAGATGCGCGCCCGGCTCCGGGAACTCCTGGGAGAGGGTGCTCCCCACCGGCCGGCGGTTGAGCGGGCTCTGGTGCGGCGGGCAGGGATCAGACTGCATCTGCCGTTCGATGTGACCGAGTTCACCGATTTCTATGCTGGCCGACACCATGCGGAGAATGTCGGCACCATGTTCCGCGGGCCGGAAAACGCCCTGCCGCCCAACTGGCTGCACATGCCGATCGGTTACAACGGCCGTGCATCTTCCGTGATCGTTTCGGGCACGCCGGTCCGCCGGCCATGGGGCCAGATCAAGGGCAGGGACTTCGCCGCACCGATCCTGTCTCCTTCGCGGCGTTTCGATTTCGAGCTCGAGATGGGCGCCGTTATCGGTCGACCCTCACGGCCGGGGGAGCCCGTTCCGACCGAGGAGGCGGAGCGTATGATCTTCGGCTATGTGCTCCTCAACGACTGGTCGGCCCGCGACATCCAGGCCTGGGAATACCAGCCGCTCGGCCCGTTCCAGGCCAAGGCGACGGCGACGAGCATCTCTCCCTGGATCGTGCCGCGGGCGGCGCTCGCGCCCTTCCGTGTGCCGACCCCACCGCGCGAGGTGCCGCTTCTGCCCTATCTCGCCGAGCCGCACCCGATGGGGCTCGACATCGCCCTCGAGGTGGCGCTGGTCGCCGATGGCGGGGAGGAGGTCATCATCAGCCGCACCAATGCCCGCGAACTCTACTATTCCTTCCCGCAGCAGATCGCCCATCACACGCTGTCGGGCTGTCCGATGCGGGTGGGCGATCTCGTCGGTTCGGGCACGATCTCGGGGCCGACGCGCGAGAGCCGCGGCTCGATGCTCGAGCTGAGCTGGGGTGGTGCGGAGCCGCTGGAGCTGCCGGGCGGCATCACCCGCAGCTTCCTCGAGGACGGCGACGAAGTGATCTTTCGCGGCGCGGCCGGCGGCCCGGATCTCGCCATCAGCTTCGGCGAATGCCGCGGCCGGGTGCTGCCCGCGATCGAAAAGCCATTCTGGATGGAGTGAACGACATGACAAAGACCTTCGCCTCCCAGGGCGATCTCGAGGAAAAGCAGACATCCTTCACCGAAATCGGCGAGGGGCTCTGGGCCTTCACCGCCGAAGGCGACCCCAATTCGGGCGTGATCATCGGCGACGACAGCGTGATGGTGATCGAGGCGCAGGCGACGCCCCTTCTGGCGCAGAAGGTGATCGACGAGATCCGCAAGGTGACCGACAAGCCGATCTCCCATCTCGTGCTCACCCATTACCACGCCGTGCGGGTGCTCGGGGCCTCGGCCTACGGGGCGCGCGAGATCATCATGTCCGAGAAGGCCCGGGCGATGGTGGCCGAGCGCGGCAAGGAGGACTGGGAGAGCGAGTTCCAGCGCTTTCCGAGGCTCTTCCGCGGGCATGAATCGATCCCCGGCCTGACCTGGCCGACAACCACCTTCTCGGAGCGGATGACGGTCTGGCTCGGTTCGCGCCGGGTGGACATCATGCATCTGGGCCGGGCGCACACCGCCGGCGATGCCGTCGTCTGGGTGCCGGATTCGGGCGTGATGTTCACCGGTGACATCGTCGAGTATCACTCGGCCTGCTATTGCGGCGACGGGCACTTCAAGGACTGGCCGCAAACCCTTGAAGCCATAGCCTCCTTCGAGCCCGAGGCCATCGCCCCCGGGCGGGGTGACGCGCTGATGGGACGCGAGAAGGTGGACGAGGCCGTCGCCCTGACCCGCGACTTCCTCGAGAGCACCTACGCGCCGGTCGAAAAGGTCGTGGCCCGCGGCGGCACGCTCAGGGAGGCCTTCGAGGCCGTGCGCGCGGTGTGCGATCCGAAATTCTCCGACTACGCCATCTACGAGCACTGCCTGCCCTTCAACGTTGCCCGAGCCTATGACGAGGCGCAGGGCATCGACACACCGCGCATCTGGACCGCCCAGCGTGACCTCGAGATGTGGAACGCGCTTCAGGGCAAGGAATGAAAACGAGGGAGGAGGAGATGGCCCAGAGCCTCGGACAGAGGATCTTCGAGACGCCGCTTTACCCCTACAGGCGCTCGCCGGACCAGAAGGCCGGCGCTCCGGTCCGCCACAAGGTGGTGGTGGTCGGAGCCGGACCCATCGGTCTTGCTGCCGGCATCGACCTGGCGCAGCAGGGGGTGCCGGTCGTCATTCTCGACGAGAATGACAAGGTTTCGCACGGCTCACGCGCGATCTGCTTTGCCAAGCGCCCGCTCGAGATCCTCGACCGGCTCGGCTGCGGCGAGCGGATGGTCGAGAAGGGCGTGACGTGGAACATCGGCAAGGTCTTCTTCGGAGATCGCAAGGTTTACGAATTCGATCTTCTGCCCGAGAGCGGGCACAAGCGCCCGGCCTTCATCAACCTCCAGCAATACTATCTCGAGCAATACATGGTCGATCGGGTGCGGGAGCTCGAAGCCGCCGGCGCGCCGATCGAGCTCAGGGGGCGCAACCGTGTCGAGGCGGTGGGGGTGCATGACGATCATGTGCGCCTCGAGATCAGCACGCCCGAAGGCCCCTACAATCTCGAGGCCGAATGGCTGATCGCCTGTGACGGCGCCCGTTCCCCCATCCGGTCGATGCTGGGGCTCGATTTCGTCGGCAAGGTGTTCGAGGACAATTTCCTCATCGCCGATGTCGTGATGGAGGCCGACTTTCCCACCGAGCGCTGGTTCTGGTTCGATCCGCCCTTCAACCCCGGACAGTCGGCCCTTCTGCACAAGCAGCCCGACAATGTCTGGCGGATCGATTTCCAGATCGGATGGGATATCGACCGCAAGGAGGAACTCAAGGAAGAGAATGTCCGCCGCCGGCTTCATGCCATGCTCGGCGAGGATGCGAAATTCGATCTGGAATGGCTTTCGATCTACACCTTCCAGTGCCGCCGGATGGAGAAGTTCCGCCACGGCCGGGTGATCTTTGCCGGGGACGCGGCCCATCAGGTCAGCCCCTTCGGCGCCCGTGGCGCGAATTCGGGTTTTCAGGATACGGACAATCTTGCCTGGAAACTGAAGCTGGTGATCGAGGGCAAGGCGCCCGAGGATCTCCTGGAAAGCTATGATGCCGAGCGGATCTTCGCCGCCGATGAAAACATCCTGAACTCGACTCGCTCCACCGAGTTCATCACCCCGAAATCGCCCGCAAGCCGGCTGTTCCGCGATGCGGTGCTCGATCTTTCGGAGCATTTCGAATTCGCCCGGCCGCTGGTCAATGCCGGCCGGCTTTCGGTGCCGAGCATCTACGACGAAAGCCCGCTCAACGGCCCGGACGATGCCGACCTTCCCCGGCGCACCCGGCCCGGTGCTCCGGCCGCCGATGCGCCCACACGGGAAGGGTGGCTGATCGACCGGCTCGGCAACCGCTTCCAGATCCTCGCCATCGGCACCGATGCGCCGGAGCATTTCGAGGAAGCCGGTGTCGATGTGGAGGTGGTGCGGCTCTCGCCGGACGAATCCCCGGAATTCCGCGAACGCTGGCTGGGCGAGGCGCCGGGTGCGGTCTATCTCATGCGCCCCGACCAGCATGTCGTCGCCCGCTGGCAGGCATTCGATGATGCCGCCATGCGCGCTGCGCTGCGCCGCGCGATCGGGCTTGAATGAATGGAGGCCGAGATGGGCAAGCTGATTACCGAGCCGAACATCCCCGACCCGGACGGATTCTACGAAGAACTTGTCGGCCTGCATGAAGGGCTGACGGAGGCGCAGTCGGCCGCGGTCAATGCCCGGCTCGTGCTCATCCTCGCGAACCAGGTCGGTGACCGCGAGGTTCTTTCCGAAGCCATGGAAGCCGCCCGCAAGGCGGCCGAAAACGGGATCGACAGACAGGAAGGGTAGAGGAATGACACTCAGGATCGAACAGATTCACCATGTTGCATATCGCTGCAAGGATGCGAAGGAAACCGTCGAGTGGTATGGCAAGATGCTCAACATGGATTTCGTGCTTGCCATCGCCGAGGACCGCGTGCCCTCGACCAAGGAGCCCGACCCCTACATGCACATCTTCCTCGATGCGGGGAACGGCAACATCCTTGCCTTCTTCGAGCTGCCGACCAAGCCGGAGATGGGCAAGGACCCGAACACGCCCGAATGGGTTCAGCACATCGCCTTCAAGGTCAAGGATCGCGAAACGCTGCTCGCCTACAAGGAGCATCTCGAGAAGAACGGTATCGAGGTTCTCGGCGTGACCGACCATTCGCTGTTCCATTCGATCTACTTCTTCGACCCGAACGGGCACCGGATCGAGCTTGCCTGCCCCGACCCGGAAGAAGAGGAGAAGCTGAAGAAGCTCGATGCCGTGAAATGGGAAATGCTCGAGGAATGGTCGAAGACCAAGCGGGCGCCGAAACATGCCGACTGGCTCCATGCCAAGGAGCTCGGCAAGAAGGTTGACGCCTGAAAGTCCGCCATTATCAAGCGTGTGCAGCGTTTTTCTGAGGCATTGCCTCAGGTTACGAGCCGCTTGAGAAGAAACAAGGCCGGAATGAGGGCGAGAAAGAGCCCCCAGGCCCGCCACAGAACCCCGATCGCCCGGCGTATCCCGGATATGCCGGGCGTTCTGTTGCCCGCAGGATGAATGAAGGGTTCGTCATGAAGAACACCGCCATAGCGGCGCGGGCCGGCAAGCGAGACACCGAGCGCGTGAGCCATGGCCGCTTCCGGCCAGCCGGCATTGGGGGAGCGGTGGCGGCGCGCCTCGGCGGCGATGGCCGGCCAGCTGCGGGGTGGGACAGCGCCGGCCAGGACGATCAGAAGGGCGGAAAGCCGTGCCGGGGCCCAGTTGGCAAGATCGTCGAGACGGGCCGCCGCCCAGCCGAATTCCGCATATCTGTCGTTGCGGTAGCCAATCATCGAATCGGCGGTGCTGATGGCCTTGCAGAGCAGCATGCCGGGCAGGCCGAGAAGGAGAAACCAGAAGGCAGGGGCGATCACCCCGTCGGAAAAGTTTTCGGCCGCGCTCTCGATGGCGGCACGGGCGATGGCCGCTTCGTCCATTTCGGTGGTGTCGCGACCGACGATGCGCCCGAGCGCGATGCGCGCTTCGGGCAGGGAGCGGGTCAGGGCATCGGCCACGGCGGCCACATGATCGACGAGGCTGCGCCAGGCGAGAAGGATGGCGGCCAGAAGAAGCTGCCAGAACGGTGCCAGCGGCAGGCGCGAGAGGAGGATGCCGACGGCAACAGCCGCTCCGCATATACTCACAATGGCAGCCAACCCCTTGATCTTGCGAAAAGAGCCGCGATTCAGCCCTTGGTCGAGAAGGGCGATGACGCGGCCGATGAGCACCACCGGATGCGGCAGATGCCGCCAGAGAAAGGCCGGCTCGCCGGCAAGCGCGTCGAGGATCAGTGCCAGGGCAAGGACCGCTTCAGCCGGCATCGCCCAGCTCCGCAAGCGTTTCTTCGAGGCGCTGCCATGCCGTGTCGGGGCCGGGCAGGCCGAAGCGCAGCCGCCGGGGGTGGCGGGAGAAGCGGCGCAGATGGATGCGCCGCTCTTCGAGCTGCGCCTGCCAGAGGTCGGCATCGGCCACTTCGACAAGCCGGAAGAGCGGAGTGCCGCCGAGAACCCGCGCCCCGGCCGCCTCGAGCAGCCGATCGAGCCGCCTTGCGCCCCGCTCGAGCCGCGCCCGGGCCGTCTCGGCCCAGCCCGTATCCGCAAGCGCTTCTGCTCCGGTCGCGAGAGCAGCCCCGCTCACCGCCCAGGGCCCTGTCCTCTCGGCAAGAGGAGCAAGGGTTTCTGGATGGCCGATGGCAAAACCGAGCCTCAGCCCGGCGAGCCCCCAGAACTTGCCGAAGCTCTTGAGGATGATGATCCCCGGTCGCCGTGAAAGCGCGATCAGCGACTTCTCGGGCATGGTGTCGCAGAAGCTCTCGTCGATCACGACCAGGGACAGTTCCGGGATGTCGTCCGCCCGCACCGTCCGCCCCGTGGGATTGTCGGGATGGATGAAGACGGCGGCTTCGGCGGCGTCCCCGGGCGGCACGATCCGCCAGCCCCAATGACGGAAGGCGGCGGCGTGCTCGTTGTAGGTATCGGGGTCGATGGCCACACGCCCGGGCGGGGCGAGCGACGGGATGAGGGCGATCAGCGCCGATGCGCCATGGGCGGGAAGAACCGCAGCTTCTGCCGGGATCTTCCAGAAGCGGCGGGCCGCCGTCTCGAGCCGGGCGAAGGCGCTCCCGTCGGGCAGGCGGGTGAAACTCTCTGCGGGAAGCGGTGGCAGCGGCGCCGGGTGTGGCCATGGCCAGGGGTTGATGCCGGTCGAAAGGTCGATCCACTCGGCCCGGGAGCCGCCGCGGCGGAAGATCACCGCATCGAGACCACCGCCATGTTCCCGCGGCGTTCTCACGCCTTGTCCTCCCCCTCGATGTCGAGCGGAGGAATCCGGGCGACGAAATGCCCCTTCACCCCTTGCGGCCACGCGCGGAAAGGCACCTGCCCCGAAGGACTGGCGGCATGAAGCGCGGCATAGGCAAGGATCGCGCGCGCAGCCTCCTCCTCCGGTGCAAAGCGGCCCAGCACATAGGCAAGCTTGCCCTCGGCCTGGATGGCGACATTGCAACCGTGATCGCAGCCCATGAGACAGGCCACGCGGCGAACGCGCAGATCACCGTTTTCCGGCACGAGACGCGCGACCTTCTCGGCCAGCCGCTCCCCGTCCCGCACCGCGCCTTCGGGCAGGTCCCGGCCCATGTGACGACAGGTGCTGCATATGGTGATGGTCGTGGTCATGGCGCCTCCTTCGCGCTTCCCTAGGCCGAATTGTCACGCGCATGCAAGCGATGGCGCCGGGGCCTTTGCGCTTGCAGCATCCTTCATGCGGAAGTAAGCGGGAGAGGACGAAGTCCGAGGGGCCCGAGAGGTGGGCTGCGCCGAGATCGACCCAAACCGGGGATCGGAGGCCAGCGTCGTCACCCGCCGCGAGGCGGTCTCTTCGGGCGTTGCATGAGGAGACCGCCGATGGACATGCTTCCCCCGACAGATCTTCCCCGAACCGCCGAGGATGGCGGCAGAATCGGTGTCATGCTCTGTGGCCATGGCTCGCGGGACGAGCGGGCCGTGGCCGAATTTGCAGCTCTTGCAGAAAGGCTGCCGGCCTTTCTGCCCGAAAGCTGGGAAGTCGCCCACGGCTATCTCGAATTCGCCAACCCGGTGATCCGCGACGGGCTCGACCGGCTGCGCGAGGCCGGTTGCACGCGCATCTATGCGGTTCCCGGCATGCTGTTCGCCGCCATGCACACCAAGAACGACGTGCCGACGGTGCTCGCGCGCTATGCCGCCGAACATGGCATCGAGATCACCATGGGCCGCGAGCTCGGCATCGATGCCCATCTTCTGGCGGCCGCCGGCGACCGGGTGCGCGAAGCGATGGCCGCGGCCGATGCCGCCTCCGGCCCGGTACCGCCCGAGGAAACCTGTCTTGTCGTCATCGGCCGCGGCGCCTCCGATCCCGACGCCAACGGCAATGTCGCCAAGCTGGCGCGGATGCTGTGGGAGGGCATGGGCTTCGGCTGGTGCGAAGTCGGCTATTCCGGCGTCACCTTCCCGCTGGTGCAGCCGACGCTGGAGCATGCGGCGAAGCTCGGTTATCGGCGCATTGTCGTTTTCCCCTACATGCTCTTCACGGGCATTCTCGTCGATCGGATATACGGCTTCACCGACCGGGTTGCCACCGCCCATCCCGGGATCGAGTTCGTCAAGGCCGGTTATCTCAATGATCATCCCGAGGTGATGGCGGCCTTCGTCGAACGTATCATGGAGCAGATGGGAGAGGCGCCGCCGCCAAGCTGTGCGATGTGCAAGTACCGCACGCGAATTCTCGGTTTCGAAGAGGAAGTGGGCACGCCTCAGGAAAGTCATCATCACCATGTCGAGGGGCAGGGGGCTTCGGCGCCGGGCTCGAATGTGGCGGCATGCACCCTGTGTGACGATTTCTGCACCGGGGAGTGCCGTCTCGAGATGGCCGCGCATCACCATCACCATCATGATGACGAGCACCATCACCACCATCACCACCATCACCATCGTTACCCCCATGCGGATCATCCGCTGGGGCCGGTGAGCGTGCGGCGCAGCAAGAGGTGAGTCGATGACGCGACCGCCGTTGCGATATCTGAAGGATCCGGCCGAGATCTACCGCCGCAGCTTCGAGACGGTGCGCCGCGAGGCCCGGCTCGGCCGCTTTCCGCCGTCGATGCAGCCGGTGATCGTGCGGCTGGTTCACGCCTCGGGCATGGTCGAGATCGCCGACCGGATCGCCTTCAGCCCCGGGGCGGCACGGGCCGGGGTCGAGGCGCTGGCCGCCGGCGCGCCGATTCTCTGCGACTGTTCGATGGTGGCTGCCGGCATCATCCGCGACAAGCTGCCGGCAGAAAACGATGTCGTCGTCACGCTCGAAGATCCGGCTGTGCCGAGGCTGGCTGCCGATCTTGGCACCACGCGCTCGGCGGCGGCGGTCGATCTGTGGCGACCGCGGCTCGAAGGAGCGGTGGTGGCGATCGGCAATGCGCCGACGGCCCTTTTTCATCTCCTCGAGCGACTCGACGAAGGCTGGCCGCGGCCGGCGGTGATACTCGGCTTCCCGGTGGGTTTCGTAGGTGCGGCCGAGAGCAAGGCGGCACTCGCGGCCGATCCGCGCGGCGCCGAATTCGTCACCCTGCGGGGCCGGCGCGGCGGTTCGGCCATGGCAGCGGCCGCGGTCAACGCGCTTGCGGCCGGCCTGCCCGGCGAGGAGGCGGCCGATGGCTGATGCGGCCCGCCCCTGGCTTCATGTCATCGGCTTCGGCCCCGACGGGCTCGCCGGGCTGCGGCCGGCGGCACGGGCTGCGCTCGAGCAGGCCGAGCTTGTCATCGGCGCCGACCGGCATCACCGGCTGACCCCGGAGATCAGGGCCGAGCGCATTGCCTGGCCTTCGCCCTTCAGCGCCCTGATCGACACCATCGCCGCCCATCGGGGCCGGCAACTGGCCGTTCTCGCGACCGGCGATCCTCTGTGGTATTCGGTGGGCGCCCGCATCGCCCGTGCCTTCCCCAAGGAAGAGACCGCCTTTTATCCACAGCTGTCGGCCTTTCAGCTCGCCGCCTGTCGTCTCGGCTGGTCGCTGGCCGATCTCGAGACGCTGACCGTCCATGGCCGCCCCGTCGAGCAGGTCATTCCCTTCATCCAGCCGGGAATGCGGTGGCTGGTGCTGACGACGGGCGAGGACACGCCGGCCGAGATCGCCCGTATCCTGACAGAGCGCGGTTACGGGCCGAGCCGGCTTCACGTGTTTGCCGATATGGGCACGCACGAGGAAACCCGCCATTCCGCCACCGCGGAAGAATGGCAGGGCAAGGTCCCGCCCTTCAACACGATGGGTGTCGAGATCATTCCCGGCCCCGCGGCCGAGATCCGGTCGCAGATGCCCGGTCTGCCGGATGCGGCCTTCCGCTCCGACGGGGTGATGACCAAGCGCGAAGTGCGGGCGCTGGTGCTCTCCCGGCTGATGCCGATGCGTGGGCAGCTTCTGTGGGACATCGGCTGCGGTTCGGGGTCGGTGGCGATCGAGTGGATGCGTGCGGCTCGCGATGCGCAGGCGATCGGCATCGACCGGCGGGCCGACCGGCTGGCGCTGGCGCGGGAGAAT
Organism: Albidovulum sp.; assembly: GCA_015487815.1. Lineage (GTDB taxonomy): Bacteria > Pseudomonadota > Alphaproteobacteria > Rhodobacterales > Rhodobacteraceae > WFPA01. Next base: position 22,294 of record WFPA01000242.1, on the reverse strand, counting down.
GCCATTCGTCTGGGGGCGCCGCGGCTGAGGCTGATCGAGGGGGAAGCGCCCGAGGCGCTGACCGATCTGCCACGGCCCGATGCGGTGTTTCTCGGCGGTGGCATCTCGCCCGGGACCATCCGCCTTGCCTGGAAGCGGCTGAAGCCTGCGGGGCGGATCGCCGCCTCTGCCGTCAGCCTTGGCAGCGAGAGGGTGCTCGGCGAAATGCAGGCGACACTTGGGGGCGATCTCGTGCGCATCGGCATCGAACGGGCCGAGCGCCTCGGCGAAATGACGGCATGGCGGCCGCTCAGGCATGTCACGCTCTGGAGCGCGATCAAGCCGGTGGAGGAAGCATGAGCGGAAAGCTCTACGGCATTGGCGTCGGCCCCGGCGACCCGGAGCTGCTCACCCTCAAGGCCGTGCGGCTGTTGCAGGCGCTGCCGGTGATCGCCTGGCCGGAACTGCCGGGCCGCCCCGGCTTCGCCCACGAGATTGCGGCCGCGCACATACCACCGGCAAGCATCCCGCTCCCCTTCACGATCCCGATGACGACCGCGCGGGAGCCGGCGCAACGCGCCTATGACGCTGCTGCCGCCGCCATCGGGGCGCATCTCGAGGCCGGGCGTGATGTCGGCGTGCTGTGCGAGGGCGATCCGCTGCTCTACGGCTCCTTCATGTATCTTCTCTCCCGTCTCGCCTCGTGCTGTCCGGTCGAGGTGGTGCCGGGCGTCTCTTCCCTCGGTGCCTGCGCCGCGGCCGCCCGCTTGCCGCTTGCAGGGCGCAAGGAGGCGCTGACCGTGATTCCGGCCACACGCGCCGATGACGAGATCGCGGCGGTCATCGCCGCGGCCGATGCGATTGCGATTCCCAAGGTCGGCCGGCATCTGGGCCGCCTGAAGCGGATTGTCACCGCGCTCGGTCTCGAAGGGTCTGCGCGGCTCGTCATCCACGCTTCCCTGCCCAGCGAGGCGGTGTTGCCGCTTGCCGAGGCGGCGGAGGAGGCTCCCTATTTCTCGATGATCCTGATCCGTAAGGGGAATGATTCGTGGCTGTGACCGTCCGGGCAGAAAGAACCGCCATCCTTGCCCTTACCCGCAGCGGAGGCGAGCTGGCATCGCGGCTGGCCGAGCAGCTCGGAGCCGAGCTTTTCCTCACGCCGAGAGCTGGCGGCGCGGGCGACACGCTCGTGGGGGACGTGGTCACCACGCTGCAGGAGCTGTTCCTTGCCGGCCGGCCGATCATCGCCCTTGCTGCCAGCGGCATCGTCATCCGGGCGCTGGCGCCGGTGCTCCTTTCCAAGCGGCTGGAACCGCCGGTTGTGGTGGTGACGGAGGACGGGGCCGAGGTGATCCCGCTTCTCGGCGGTCACCGGGGGAGCAATGCCCTGGCGCTGGAGGTGGCCGCGATCACGGGGGGCCACGCCGCCCTCAGCACGGCGGGGGAACGGCATTTCGGTATCGCGCTCGATGCGCCGCCGCCCGGTTGGGTGCTTGAGAACCCGGAAGACGCCAAGGCGGCGATGGCCGCTCTTCTCGATGGCGCGGCGCTCGAAATGGAGGGAAATCCGGCCGGAGCCGAGGCATGGCTTGCGCCGCTCGAGAACGGTCGCGAAGCTGACGGCGCCGGGAAAGGGCATGCCGCCGTCCGCCTTCATTTCGGGCCGGGAGGGGCGACAGGTGACAATCCGGTATCCGGGGACGGCATTATCCTGAAATACCGGCCGAAACGTCATGTTCTCGGCCTCGGCTGTGCCCGCGACTGCCCGCCCGAAGAGCTGCGGCAACTGGCCGAAAGCGTGCTGGCCGAGGCAGGGATCGTGCCGGCCGCGCTGCATTCGGTCGCGACCATCGACATCAAGGCCGACGAGCCGGCAATCCTGACGCTTGCCCGCGACTGGCAATGCCCGGTCCAGTTCTTCACGGCGGACGAACTCGAGAGGGAAACCCCGCGAAGCGCCTCGCCGTCCGGGATCGTCAAGGCGGAGGTCGGCACTCATGGCGTGGCGGAAAACGCGGCGCTGGCGGCCGTAGGTGCGGCGGGGCGGCTTGTCCTTGCCAAGCGCAAGACGGCCCGGGCCACGGCGGCGCTTGCCGAGGCACCCGGCCCGATCGACGCCCTGCGCGGCCGGCCCCGCGGGCGGCTGGCGGTGATCGGGATCGGCCCCGGCGCGCCGACCTGGCGAACACCCGAGGCAAGCCGCCTCATCGCCGAGGCGGAGGAGCTCGTGGGCTACGGCCTCTATCTCGATCTTCTCGGCCCTCTGGCCCGGGGCAAGAAGCGGGTCGAATTCCCCCTGGGCAGCGAGGAGGCGCGCTGCCGCCATGCGCTGGAGGCGGCGGGAGCCGGGCGCCGTGTCGCCCTCGTCTCCTCGGGTGATGCCGGAATCTACGCCATGGGCGCCCTCGTCTGCGAGCTGCTCGACCGCCCGGTCGATGAAGGTGGCGTGTCCGATGCCGCACGGCGGGCGGAGATCGTGTTTGCACCCGGCATCACGGCCATGCAGGCCGCTTCCGCCCGAGCGGGCGCTCTCATCGGGCATGATTTCTGTGCGATTTCCCTTTCCGATCTGCTGACGCCGCGGGAAACCATCCTCGCGCGGATCGAAGCGGCGGCGCGGGGCGATTTCGTCATCGCCTTCTACAACCCGGTATCGCGCCGCCGGCAGGATCTTCTCGTGCAGGCCCGCGACATGCTCCTGAAACACCGCCCCGCCGACACACCGGTGGTTCTGGCGCGAGATCTGGGACGTACCGACGAGAGGGTCGAGATCGTTCGTCTTGCCGATCTCACCCCGGGCCGCGTGGACATGCTGACAGTGGTGCTCGTGGGTTCATCCGCATCACGCCGCTTCCGCCAGGGGGGCAACGACCGCGCCTATACACCGCGAGGATATGCCCGCAAGCTCGATGGGGGGTGACCACATGACCGTCTATTTCATCGGTGCGGGGCCGGGAGCGCCGGATCTCGTGACGCTCCGTGCCCTGCGGATCATCCGCCGCGCCCCGGTCTGTCTTTATGCCGGCTCCCTGGTGCCGCCCGAGGTGATCGCCGAGGCGCCGGCGGATGCCCGGGTGCTCGATACCGCCTCGATGACTCTCGACGAGACTCATGCCGAGATCCGCGCGGCCCATGAACGCGGGGAGGATGTTGCGCGCGTGCATTCCGGGGACCCGTCTCTCTATGGTGCCATTGCCGAACAGATCCGTCGCCTCGAAGCCGAGGGAATCCCGTATGAAATCGTTCCCGGCGTGCCGGCCTTTGCGGCGATGGCGGCACGGATCGGCCGTGAGCTGACGGTGCCGGGCATTGCCCAGTCGGTGGTGTTGACGCGCACGGCGATGAAATCCACCGCCATGCCCGAAGGCGAGTCGCTGGCGAATTTCGCCCGCACCGGCGCAACGCTGGCGATACATCTTTCGATCCGCAACCTGCGTCATCTGGAGCGGGAGCTGATCCCCCATTACGGGGCCGATTGCCCGGTGATCGTCGGCTATCGCATCAGCTGGCCGGACGAGCAGATCATCCGCGGCACCCTCGCCGACATCCGCGGAAAGGTGCGGGCCGCTCGCATCACCCGCACGGCGCTCATTCTGGTGGGGCCGGCCCTGCGCGAGAACGCATCATTCCCGGACAGTGCCCTCTACGACCCGGCAAGACCCCATGTCCTGCGCCCGCGGCCCGCCTCCGTTGCCGATGCGCCCGATCAGGGAGGAAGCGCCTCTCGCCCCCGCAGCCAGCGCGACACGCACCGCGCCGCCGGAAGAAGCGCCCGGCCGAGGGACGGAGAGGCACGGCCGAGCCGCAGGTAGAGCCGCGCCAGCGCATCGTGGAGCCGCTGGTGCGGACGCCGCCCCTCGAGCCATGCGAGCTGGTGGAGGATGTTGCCATCCGGCATGTGAGCCGCCAGCGCCTGAAGCTTGTGTTCCAGGGCGGCATAGTCGCGGGCGGCGTTCTCCGGCGTCATGACCATGAGTGTCTCGTATCCCCGGTCCTGGGCGACGAGGCAGATCATCCGTTCCTGGACATGGGCCAATCCGCCATCGACGTGGTGGGGCTCGGGGTTGTAATGGCGCCAGCGCCAGCGCCAGCGGAAAAGCGGTTCGAGCGCAGCCGGGCGGAACCAGAACATGGTGCCATAGGGGGCGACCGGTGTTGCCGCATCGAGAGGTGGGACGAGCCCCATGTCCCTTCGCAGGCGCCTCGCCCCGGTTTCGTTGCCGAACCAGGCATGACCGAGCGTGGCGAAACCGCGATGAATCACCGGCGGGATGACGATGCCGAGTGCCGGGTCCTCCGCAAATCGGGCGAGAATGGCGTTGACGTGTCCGTGGGAGGCGGCGAGATTCTGCAGGAGATGCTCGCGAAACCCCAGGGCGACACGGCGTGGCACCTGCGGCGTCTTCTTCGAGTGCAGCCGCAGGGCGACATCGAACCGGCCGCCCAGCATTTCTTCGCGCAAGCTGATGAAGAGCGCAGCCATGTCGCGCCCGCGGTTTTCCTCGACGAGCCGGATCACGCACCGTTGCGAAGGCCAGGAAAGTGCCTCGAGCTGTGCACGGATGGAAGCGGCCTTCTTGTCCGTGTCGGTGGTGATGAACAGGTGCGGCGCCCCCGGAACGGCGGAAATCGCCGGCCAGAGCTCCAGGAGAGCGTCCGGATAATAGAGATGCACGAGAACGGCGACGCGCATCGCCGGCGGTGGCTCTGTGCGCGGCAGGATCACCTCGTAGCGCCCGGCAAGGAGGCTGTAATCGCGCAGTCTCATGTTGCGCAAATGGGTTTGTCGCAGAGCCCGCTCGAGCGGCGCGTCGCGGAGGTGGAGAAGGGAGAGCACGCGGGCCGTGTCGGCGCCGTGGAGGTCGTGAACGAGCGGGTCGATCTCGAACAGCCGCGATGAAACCGCCGGCGCGCCCTTTTCGATCAGCAGATCAGCCTGGAAAAGGGGCGCGAGAGGCTCGCTTTCCTCGGGCGAAAGGATGGAATGCACAGGCCCGCCATATGCAGCGACGAGCTCGGCCAGCGTCCGCGCCGTCCGTTCGTCCGAAAGGCTCCCCCCTTGCGGGTCGAGGAGCCGGTCGATTCTTTCGCGGCAGTGGCGATCCGCGAAGAAGGCGGGAGACAGCCACAGATATTCCAGAGACGGGAGGGAGAGCCCGTCCCGCTTCTCCAATGCGAGGCAATGAAGGCCGTTGCGCGGGTGCCGCTCCTGCCCGCTCGCGCCGATCGGGCCGAGCGCATGGGCGCCCGTGAAGAGGAAAGGGCGGTCGGGCATCCGATGGGCATGATGGCGCAGGGCCTGGAACAGGAGGCGAAGCGGGGTCGCCGGTCGGCCCCGTCGCGGCAGGGGCAGCTCCGCCAGCGGGTTCTTGCCGGCGACTGGCAGCGGAGGGAGGCCCGGCCCGTGCAGGACGACTGCCTCTGCACGTGCAACATGGCGCTCGAGCGCGAGCTGCACATGGGGCCGTTCAAGCTCGGAGCGATGCCCGATGGCATAATGAACGACGGGTTTCATCGCGCAGTCTCCGGCAGAAGCGTTCCGCGGTTTCCGCCGGGAGATCCGCCCGTACCCACCAGACCGTTCGAGGGAGAGCCGGCGGGCTCGCCAAGATAACCGAGCGCGGCCATTTCGGCTTCATGCACCCAGCAGAAACGCTCGATCTGGGCCGCCGTGAGGTAGTTTCGATGGTTCCCCACCGTCTTTTTCCAGAAGAAGCGACCGTTCCTGCGGGTTCTGGTCTCGGCCTCCGCCCGGATCTTCTCGGGGTCGACGGGGCCGATCCCGAGATGTCTGGCGATGGCCTGCACTTGCGGCGCGAAATCGTGCTTGAGATCCTCGTAGCGCAGGACGAGGACCGGCGCTCCTTCATCGGCCAGCCGCCTGAATGTGGCGATGTTCTCGAAAATGCTCCCGAAGGCGCGGTTCTGCGGGAAGAGCGTGCCATGGGCGAGGTAGAGGGAGAAAAGCCGCTCCATTTCGCGTGGCGGGATGTCCTCCACCCGCGCGAAGGACACGCCCAGCGAGCGGCCGGCCTGCGGGGAGACATTGGCGGAAATGAAGTTGAGATAGGATACGAACACGTCGAGCGGATGACGGTAGATGTAGATGAAGGCATCCGTCCGGAATTTCTGGCCCCTGTGGCAGGCAAGGGGCTGCTTGTGGTGCGACTTGTAGAAATACCAGTCGATGCCGTTCCGGCGCCAGGGGTTCTCGAGAACGCGCCCGAAATGAGTGTCGGTGACATAGGTCTGCAGGGCGCCTGCGCCGCGCGGAATGCCGAACATGGCGGCGATGATGGCCCGCAGCCACGTGTTCCCGCTTTTCGGGAAGGAGTAGATGCCGACAACGCGCTCAATGGACATGGGGGGACCTCCCGCGGGGGGCTTCTTCGTCATCGCTGAGGATCTCGTCACAGGAGGAGGCGAAGAGAGCCGCGCGGTGCCGGCCGCCGGGTGGTGCCGCGCGCGGCGAGGGGGGATCGGCCGGCGGAAGGGGCCTGTCGGCGCCTTCGGTGAAGTTGCGGAAGAAACTGGCCATGACATGTTCGACGGCCATTCGGCTTGCATCGCGCAATCCGCCGGTGAAATACCGGCCGCGCCCGTGCGGGCCGGTCACGATCTCGTAGGCGGGGAAGTAGACGGCATCCGGCCGGTCGCGGCAGAACATCTCGGCCGCGAGGCGCAGCTTGGCCTTCGAGAGTGTGGTGGCGGTGAGCACATGGCGATCCGGCCGGGCGGTCGCCGCGAGGGGGACGGGGGAGACGGTCAATATGACCTTGAGACCGGGGCTGATCTCCCTGGCGAGGTCAAGGAAGATTTCGAGATCCGCCACGATCTCTTCAACCGAGAAGTCGATGAATCCATGTCGGGCCTTGTCGAAACGGCCGGCGGCAACGCCAGGGGCGACCGGGAAGACGGCCCCGTCCTCGAGGCTGTGCCAGGCTTCGGTAAGTCCGAGGGTGAAGATGAAGACCCGGGCCGTCTCGAAGGCAGCCCGCACGCAGGCGAGATGACGGGCCCGGTCGGCAGCCAGTTCGTGGTGACTGACGAAACCGCCGGGCTGAACCGTGGGGCGGAAGGGGTCGGCCCAGTTGCCGTTGCCGAGCCGCCAGGGGGGTTCGGCCGGTGCGAAGCGACCCAGGGCGCGTTCGAGCAGCTGGCGCAGTTGCCGGGCGGTATAGATGTTGCCGTAGCGGGCGGCGTGGCGGCCATAGCCATGCGCCTGCGCGATGCGACGGGGCAGAAGCGGGTGCGCCAGCTCCGTCATGACGAGGTTGAAGCCGCGGGTGGCAAGCGCCCTGGTGATGCGATCGGCAAAACAGGACCCGGCCGTGAGCACCGGCGTGCTGCGGGTGATGCGGAAGGGTGCCTGCAGCATGGGATCGACCCTGTCGGGCGGCAGGCGGGCCACGGACCGCGCCCAGTAACAATGATCGGGCAGATCGCTGTAAGGGTGATTCATGTCGAAAGCTCCATGTGGAAGGGTGATGCTGGCCCGGTGCCCGCCCCGGCCAGGTGCTTCAGGATTTCGGGCCAGAGGCAGGCGCCATAACGGGCATTGGCGTGGGTCGGATCACCGCGGGCACAGGAGGAGTGAAGAAAGCCGGCCTCGTCCCGGACGGCGGCAGGCGGCCGCAGAAGCGTTGCGCCGCTGTCTCGCGCCAGTCCGGCGCAAATCCCGAGATAGAGTTCCCAGATCCTCAGGCGCAGCTCCGGCGGGTTGAGCCGGGCGGTGGCAAGCATCGCGTGAAGCGGGCTCTCGCCCTCCCGGATCAGCTTTTCGGAGGCGATCGGCGGCGGGGGGGGCACAAGGATGATCGGCAGATCGGTGCGCTCGCGCAGTGCAGAGAGAAACAGACCGGCATTGCGCGCAGCGATCTCCTTCAGCCAGGCCCGCATGGTTTCGATGCAGACGGGTACGCCATCGGCCGGGGCGGGGATGGATGGATCATGGAGCGTGAGGGCCGGCTCGTCCGCCACAAGAAAGCGGGCCAGGCATTCATTGCCGAGCGGGGCAAGCAGCACGGCATGCCAGCGTCGTGCGCCGAGCAGCGCTTCAAGGGCCGCGTTCATCTTCGGCGAAAGCGCCCGCTGTGTCGCCGGGCCGATGAAATTGGGCTGGAAACGCGGTCTGTTGAGAAGGGCGAAATGCACATCGGGCAGGGTCCGCCCTTCGGATTTCAGGTGCTGCCAGCCGCTGCGAAGGGCGGCGAGGTGGCTGTGGCCGAGGGCAAGTAGCGCCTGGTGGGGCATGGCCTGGTCGGACATGGAGAGCCTCCTTCGACAGGATGGAGCGGCGGTCTTTCGGGGTGCGGCGCGCAGGAGAGTTCTTCCCGCACCCAACGCAGCACATCGGCCAGCCCGGTCTCCAGATCGACCGTCGGCGACCAGCCGAGAAAGCGGGCTGCATTCGCGGGGTCGGCCACGGCGTGGCGCACGTCGCCGGGCTGAAAGGCGCCGCTCACGCGGCAGGGCGCCCGGTTCCCGGACCGTCGCAGGAGCAAGCGGACAAGGGCCGCGAGGGTGACGGGGCGGCCCGTGCCGATGTCGATCGGCAACGGCGGGGGCGGCCGGCAGGAAGCCGCCCGCAGGAGCGCCCGCACGACGTCTTCGAGATGGACGAAATCCCGCACGATGCGCCCATCCTCGTAGATCTCGATCGGCTGCCCCCGGATGGCCAGTCGGGCGAAATGGGCAAGAACGCCGGTATAGGGGTTGGCGAGAGACTGGCCCGGCCCATAGGCGTTGTGAAGCCGCAGGATCACGGTTTCGATCCCGCTGCCCCAGAGCCCCTGGGTGACGAGATGCTCCTGCATGAGCTTGGTCGAGGCATAGATCGACACCGGGTTCGGCAGGCAGCTTCGGGCGGATGTGGGTCGGGCATAGAGTTTCTGGCCGTCGGGGCCGAAGATGTCGAAACAGCCCTGCTCGAGCATGGTGCGCTTGCGCGGCAGGGCGAGTGCCGGCTGGCCGGCCCGGTCCACCATCGCGCCCTGGCCATAGACGGCACGGGAGCTTGCAAGGACGATCCGTGCGGGCCGGGCCTCTGCGCGCCGGATGGTTTCGATGAGGCGGGTCGTGCCGACGACGTTCACATCCACATGCCGGCCGAGCGCGGCATGGGACTGGCCGGTGCCGGTCTCGGCCGCCAGATGAAAGACGATGTCCGGGCGGAAGCGGCCGAAAAGCCGGGAGAGAGCGGCCCCGTCGCGGATGTCGGCCTCGACGAGGCTTGCCCCGGAGGCTTCGGTGCGTGCGCGCGCTGCGGCCCGGTCGGGGTGGACCTGCGGATGGAGATTGTCGAGGACGACAACCTCGTTCGCTCCGGCGAGGGCACGGACGAGACCGAGGCCGACGAAACCGGCGCCTCCGGTCACGAGAATGCGCCTGCCTTCCGGTTTGCCGCCGTCCTTCGCCATGCTCCCTCCGCTGTCGATGCCGGGCCGGAAAGCCCGACCCGTCACCGGGAAGAATCGTCAGCGGAGGTTTATGCTTGGTTAAGGGCCGTGCCGGCCGAGTGGTGTTTCATCCGCAATATGCCTGAAAAGCATCTAAAATGCCTGTCATCCCGGCCTACCGGCGGGCATACCAGCTGAGGGAGGTGCGCTTGCGGGTATAGAATTCGGCGACCATGCCGAGCACGAGGAAGGCCACCGTCATCGCCATGGGATATTCGCTGTTGGTGAAGCGCGGGTTGTAATTGATGAAGGCGTAACCGCGCGCCTGGTCGATGATGTGAAAGAGCGGGTTCCAGTCGAACATGTAGAGATAGGCGCCCATGGTATTGGCGAGGAACATCTTTCCCGAGGCGAGCATCTGCACCCGGCGGTAGATGGTGGCGATCAGGCTGGTGACCGTCGGCGCCCATGGGCTCAGGGCCATCAGCACGAGGCCGAGGGCCACACCCGAAAGCCAGGCGAGGAAGAACATCTTGAGAAAGCCCGCCCAGTCATAGATCTCGACGCGTTCGATCGCCACATGGGTGATGAAGAGAATCACCGCCATCGAAAGGATCTGGAAGTAGAGTGACGACAGCGCAGCGGCGGTTATGGAGATCGCCGTGTTCATGTTGGCGTGCTTCATCAGCGGCGAAGCGGCGTTGGGGGCTCCCGCCACGGCGCCCACAGCCTTGGTGTGGGTCATGAAGAGAAAGATGCCCGAGAGCAGGAAGACGATGTAGTTTCCCCTGAGGGCGAGATGCCGCATGCCGAGCACGTCGATCATCAGCCAGAAGACCGCCACCATGATGACGGACTGGAGGATGTTCATCAGAAGGCCGATGATGGCATTGCCGTTGGTCTTGCGGATGTTGCGGACCGTGGCCACGAAGATGAGGTCGATCAGCGTGAAGGCCGATTCGAGCACGCTCTTCGGACGGGGGGTCTGAAACATCTCTCACATTCTCCTGTGGGCGATGCCCGGCATCGCCGGGGCCGCCTTCGGGCGCGGAGGGCCCGACTTGCCCCCTCGATCCGGCAAGAATAGGAAGTGCAGGCCGGTCTTGCAACGAGGGCCGCCGGCCGGGGGCGGACGACAGGGAGAAAAGCATTGGATCGTGGCGAAATGATGGAAACAATGCGTCGGCTTGCGGTCGAGGCGGGGGAGCGCATCATGAAGGTGTTCGAGGCGGACGAGATGGAGGTGCGCCGCAAGAGCGACGAAAGCCCCGTCACCCTCGCCGACGAGGAGGCCGACGCACTCATCACCCATGGTCTCGAAGCGGCCTTTCCCGGCGCCATGATCGTGACCGAGGAAAACGCGGCAAGCCATGCGCTCGAGGGCGACACCTTCTTCATCGTCGATCCTCTCGACGGCACCAGGGAATTCGTCCGCCGCTCGGGGGAGTTCACCGTCAACATCGCCTGGGTCGAGAAGGGCGTGCCGCGGCTCGGGGTGGTGCACGCACCGGCGGTCGGGCGCATGTTCCGCACCCTGCCCGAGGGCGGGGCCGTCGAGGAAACCGGACCTTTCGATGCTGCCAGGCCGGGAGCGGCGCGGCCGATCCATGTGCGCGAGCCCGACAATGACGCGCTGATCGTCGTTGCCTCCAAGTCCCACCGTGACAGGGCGACCGACGACTATATCGCCCGCTACAGGGTTGCCGAGCTGCGTTCGGCCGGCTCATCGCTGAAATTCTGCCTGGTGGCCGCCGGCGAGGCCGATCTCTATCCGCGGCTTGGCCGGACCATGGAGTGGGACACGGCTGCGGGACATGCGGTGCTGGCGGCTGCGGGGGGCAAGGTCGTCCGCTTCGATGACCTGACGCCTCTCACCTATGGCAAGCCCGGTTTCGAAAACCCGTTCTTCATCGCCCATGCGCCCGGTGTCGAGCTTGTGAGGGGGGAGGGATGAAGGGCGGAACGCTGGTCGTCATTCCGGCGCGCTTCGCGTCGAGCCGCTATCCCGGCAAGCCGCTGGTGCCGCTCAGGGGGGCAGGTGGCGCGGCCCGCACGCTGATCGAACGCAGCTGGCAGGCGGCCCGGGCGGTGCGCGGGGTCGATCGGGTGGTGGTGGCCACCGATGACGAGCGCATCGCGGACGAGGTTGCCCGGTTCGGCGGCGAGGTGGTGATGACATCGCCCGATGCGGCCAACGGCACCGAACGCTGCGCCGAAGCTCTCGACGTGTTGGGGGCAGCGCCCGACATCGTCATCAATCTCCAGGGGGATGCGCCGCTGACGCCGCCCTGGTTCGTAGAAGCGCTGATCGGGACGCTGGCGAAGGAAGGGGTGGATGTGGCAACGCCGGTGCTCCGCTGCAGCGGAGCAGCGCATCGCGCCTTCCTCGAGGATCGGGCGGCGGGCCGTGTCGGCGGCACCACAGCCGTCTTCGACCGTGAGGGCCGCGCGCTCTATTTCTCGAAGGAGGTGATTCCCTACACCGGCCGCCTATATGCGGACGACGAGCCGACACCGGTCTTCCATCATGTCGGCGTCTATGCCTATACGCCCGCGGCGCTGGCCCGCTACCGCCGCCTGCCCCAAGGGCCGCTCGAGACGCTGGAGGGGCTCGAGCAGCTGCGCTTTCTCGAGAACGGCATGATCGTTCGCTGCGTCGAGGTCGAGGCCCGGGGCCGCGAATTCTGGGAACTCAACAATCCCGAGGACGTGCCGCGGATCGAAGCGGTGCTGGCGCGCCAGAACATGCCATGACCGCGCCCGCAGCCAGCGTCGTCATCGCCTCCCACGGCCGGCCCGGCTGGTTGCGGCAGGCGCTGACCTCTCTGCGCTACCAGGTGAATGCCACCTTCGAAGTCATTGTTGTCGCAGACAGTTCGGGCATCGCCGCTCTTGGCGACCCTTGGCCCGCCCGTTTCATCCCCTTCGATGAGCAGAACCTCTCGCGCGCACGCAATATCGGCATCGCCGCGACGCGGGCCCCGATCGTTGCCTTTCTCGATGACGACGCCGTGGCTTTTCCCATGTGGTTGTTGCGCCTGACGGCGCCCATGAAAGGCGGTGTTGGCTGGAGCACCGGCCCGGTGCGCCGTGATAACGGATGGAAGATCGAGTGGAAACCAAGTCATGTAAATGAGTTGGGAGAAGATATTGATATATTGGATGAAGGGGATTTCCCCCGATGTCCGCTCAAGGCCATCGGCACCAACATGGCCTTCGACCGCACAGCGCTTCTCGCGGCCGGGGGGTTCGATGAAAGCCTCAGGTTTTTCATGGAAGATGCTGATATTTCATGGGTTCTCCACCGTGTGGGCCGGTGGGGCGGCATATCCGGCGCCGAGGTGATGCACGGCTTCGCGCCCGGTCCCCTTCGCCGGCGTCACCGCGTGCCGAAGAGCCTGTTCGAGATCGGTGCTTCCAGGGCGCATTTCCTGAAGAAACATGCTGCGCCCGACGCGTTCGCGGAAGCGTGGCAGCGCTTTGCCGAGGCGCAGCGCCGGCGCCTCCTGCGGCACATGCTCGCCGGGCGCCTCGACCCCTTCGACGTCCCGCGGCTGATGAAAACCCTCGAGGCCGGGCGCGAGGACGGGATGCGGCGGGTGCCGCGGCACGCCCTTTCCGCCAGGAGCGGGGAGCAGGGAGCGGTGGAGCCGGCGCCCCTCTGGCCCTCGGCCACCGAAGATGCGTTCCTGATCGATCCGCGGAAATGGCCGGATAGGGCCTTTGTCAAGGCGGCCCATTTAGCAGGGGAGGGCGTGCCCGTCCTCTTTGGTCCCGTGAAGGCATGGCGGCCCTATCTGCGTTTCCGGTTGGTGGGAGTGAGAACAGGCTTCTGGGAATGGAGCGCCGGTCGCACCCTGCCGGCGGCTCCGCCTCCCTGGCTCCTGCGCCAGTTCCTGCCCGAGGAATGATGACCGCACAATGAAAAAGGGCCCGTCCGAAGACGGGCCCTTCATGCGATCTCGTATCGGTCTCAGCCAAGCGCGGCCTTGGCCTTCTCGACGATGGCGCCGAAGGCTTCGGGCTCGCGCACGGCGAGATCGGCCAGAACCTTGCGGTCGACCTCGATCCCGGCTTTGTTGAGGCCGTTGATGAAGCGCGAATAGGTCAGCCCTGCATCATGGGCGCGGACAGCGGCGTTGATCCGCTGGATCCACAGGGCGCGGAAATTGCGCTTGCGCTGCTTGCGGTCCCGGGTCGCATATTGGTTGGCCTTGTCCACGGCCTGCCTGGCGGCGCGGAAGGTGTTCTTGCGACGGCCGTAATAGCCCTTGGCGGCCTTGATGACCTTCTTGTGGCGGGCGTGGGTGACCTTGCCGGATTTCACTCGTGCCATTGTTCAGCCTCCTCAGCGCGCGTAGGGCAGGTAATGCTTCTTCACGGTCTTCTCGTCGGGCTTGGAGAGGACCGTCGTTCCCCGCGCCTGGCGGATGAACTTGTTCGTCCGCTTGATCATGCCGTGGCGCTTGCCGGCCTGGGCCGCCTTGACATGACCCTTGGCGGTCACCTTGAAGCGCTTCTTGGCGCTCGACTTGGTCTTGAGCTTGGGCATTTCGCTACTCCTTGCGTTGACACGCGACTCGGCAGCCCTCACGGCCGGCCGCGCATGATGGTGACGGGCTTCTAATGAAGGGAAAGGCGGGATGCAAGGGGCGCGGGCGGCTCTCAGCGCAAGATGTCGCCGATCACCCTGGCGAAGGCCGCGGTGATCTCTTCCAGCGTCAGGCTGTTGTCGGCAAGGCGTGTGTATTGAAAGAACAGACCGCCCGCGATCAGCACGACGATCAGCGCTCGCCAGGGAGACCTTCGGTCGATCCAGGCCGACAGGATCGCCGGGATCGAGAAGGCGGCGAGGACGAGACTTCCGACCAGATAATACTCGGGGCCCATGTGCATCTCCTTGCCCGATCCTATCGGGTGCGACGGAGAAAGGGAATCGCCAATTGCCGGGCCCGACGGCTTTTCAGTCGGGATCGGCCCCGAAGATGGCGCGCTCGTCACAGGGGGTGACGCGGATGATGTTGGTGGTGCCGGGGTGGTTGAAGGGCACGCCTGCGGTGACGATGATGTTGTCTTTCTCGTCGGCGAAACCTTCTTCCTTGGCTGTCCGCGCCGCGTTCACCACCGCCATCTTGAAGCGTTCGACCTTGCCCTCGGTGATGACGCAATGGGCACCCCAGCTCAGGGTCAGCCGCCGCGCGGTGGAAGGCAGGGGCGTCAGGGCGATGATCGGCACCCGTGGCCGTTCGCGCGCCACCTTGAGGGCGGTCGTGCCGGTCTGGGTGAAGCAGCATATGGCCTTGACGTCGGTCGTCTCGGCGATCTCACGAGCAGCAACGGTGATGGCGTCGGCCACGCTCCTGCGTTCGCCCGAGCGCGTGGCCTCGATGATCTGGCGGTAATTCTCGTCGTGTTCGACCTCGATCGCCACGTTGTTCATCGTCCGCACCGCCTCGACCGGGTAGGCTCCGGCGGCCGATTCGGCCGAGAGCATCACCGCGTCCGTGCCTTCGTAGATCGCATTGGCCACGTCCGAGACCTCGGCCCGCGTCGGCACCGGTGAATGCACCATGCTCTCCAGCATCTGGGTGGCGACGATGACGGGCTTGGCCGCGTGGCGGCACAGGCGGATGAGACGTTTCTGGATCGGCGGCACCGCCTCGACCGGCATTTCCACCCCGAGATCGCCGCGGGCGATCATGATGCCGTCGGAAACGGCAAGGATGTCGTCGAAGGCCAGCACCGCCGCCGGTTTCTCGATCTTGGCAAGAACGGCGGCGCGGCCGTCGATCCGTTCGCGGGCCTCGAGCACGTCCTCGGGACGCTGGACGAAGGAGAGCGCCACCCAGTCCACCCCCAGCTCGCAGACGAAATCGAGATCGCGCCGGTCCTTCTCGGAAAGGGCGGCAAGCGGCAGGATCGCATCGGGCACGTTGACGCCCTTGCGGTTCGAGATTCGCCCGCCCACCACGACGGTCGTGTCGATGTGTCCGTCCTCGACAGCATCAACCCGGAGGCGGATCTTGCCGTCATCGACAAGGATGCTGTTGCCGGGCTTGACGGCCTCGAAGATCTCGGGGTGGGGCAGGTTCACGCGGGTTTCGTCGCCCGGCGTCTCGTCGAGATCGAAGCGGAAGCGGGCCCCTTCCCTTAGCTCGGCGCTGCCCTCGCGGAAGACGCCGGCCCGCAGTTTCGGCCCCTGAAGATCGGCGAGAATGCCGATGGGCCGGCCGCTTTCCCTTTCGATGTGGCGAATGATCTCGTGTCGCTTCGCGACCTCCTCATGGCTGCCATGGCTCATGTTGAGGCGGAAGAGGTCGGCTCCGGCCTCGAACAGCGCCCGTATCATCTCGTAATCGCTCGAGGCCGGGCCGAGCGTGGCCACCACCTTGACATTCCGCAGCCTGCGCATAGTTCACCTTTCAACCATTTCGGCCCTGCGTTCCGCGCCGGCGGCGCTCTGGCCTTTTCCCCTTGCCATACCTTATGGGGAAAACGCCGCCGATTGACAATGGCGGAGCGCATTCGGGTGGAGCGGCATCCCGCTGCGGGCTGCGGCCGGCCGGCGGGCGGAACGAGGAGGACGGAAGCCTGTGAACGTGCCAGTCGGAAAGGATCACCCGTCGGAGGTGGAGGGGTGGCAGCCGGCTCATGTCGAGGGGGAAGGCCGTGCCGGTCCCTTCGTCGTCACATGCGATCACGCCACCAACACCGTGCCGGAATTCGTGGCCGGCGGAGATCTGGGGATTTCCGCCGAGGAAATGGCGCGGCACATAGCCTGGGATGTGGGCGCGCTCGGTGTGGCCCGGGAGCTGGCGCGGCGGCTCGATGCGCCGCTGGTGCATTCGGATTTCTCCCGTCTCGTGATCGATCCCAACCGTGGCGAGGACGATCCGACGCTGATCATGAAGCTGTATGACGGCACCATCATCCCGGCCAACCGCCATGTGGACGCCGCCGAACGCGAAAGGCGCCTCGCGAAGTGCTACCGCCCCTACCACCAGCGTCTTGCCGATCTTCTTGCCGAGCGGGAGGCCGCAGGCCGGGGGCCTGTCATCATCGCGGTGCACAGCTTCACGCCGCGGCTCAATGGCCATGCCATGCGTCCCTGGCAGGTGGGCATTCTCCATCACGATCCGAACCCGTTTGCCGAGGCGCTGATCGCCAGCCTGCGGACGGAGAGCGACCTCTGCGTCGGTGACAACGAGCCCTATCCCGGCTACCTTGTCGGCGACAGCATGTATCGCCATGCCATGCTGCCGGGGCGTCCCTATGCGCTGATCGAGCTGCGCAACGATCTCATCCGTGATGCGGCGGGGCAGGGTGCCTGGGCCGCGCGGCTCGCTCCGCACATCCTCGATGCGGCGCGGCAGGCCGGCCTTGTCGAACGGGCAGAAGACCGCCGCGAACAGGCTGTCGGCGGCGCGGCCATGGAACCGAAGGAGAAGATTGCATGACGAAGATCGACGAACGCACCATGATCGAGATCGAGGCGGCGGCCTTCAGGCGACTGCGCAAGCACCTGATGGAAGACCGGCTCGACGTGCAGAACATAGATCTGATGAATCTCGCCGGTTTCTGCCGCAACTGCCTTTCGCGCTGGATGCAGGAAGCGGCGGCCGAGCGTGGTATCGAGATGAGCAAGGCCGAGGCCCGCGAGCTCTACTACGGCATGCCCTATGACGAGTGGAAGGCGAAGTACCAGACCGAGGCCGACGAGGCCAAGAAGGCCGCCTTCGAGAAGGCCTTCGCCGAGAATGTGGGCAAGGAAGCCGATTGAGGCACGGAACAGGATCACCCCGGGGCGGCCTGGTGCCGGCAACTGGGCGGATGCCGTGGCACTTGCTGCGCCGCGGCATTTCTTCTTGCCTGTGCCGCAGAAACATTCTACCTCCAACACCGATGAAAGGCGCAACAATCTTTCGGAGGACAGGATGAGTTTCCGCACCCAGCCGGCCCCGCCCGCCCGTCTCAACCGCTGCCAGCTTTTCGGTCCCGGTTCGCGGCCGCAGATCTTCGAGAAGATGGCGGCCTCGGCGGCTGATGTCGTCAATCTCGATCTCGAGGATTCGGTGGCGCCAGACGACAAGGAGACCGCGCGCCGCAACGTCATCGAGGCGATCGGCGACATCGACTGGGGCAACAAGACCGTCTCGGTGCGGATCAACGGGCTCGACACGCCCTGGTGGTATCGCGACGTGGTCGAGCTTCTCGAAAAGGCGTCCGAGCGGCTCGATCTCATCATGATCCCGAAGCTCGGCAATGCGGCCGACGTCTATGCGGTGGACGCGCTTGCGACCGCGGTCGAGACCGCCACCGGTCGCAAGAAGCGCATCGGTTTCGAGGGCATCATCGAGACGGCGGCGGGCTTTGCCAATGTCGGCGAGATTGCCGCTGCTTCTCCTCGTCTCGAGGCGCTGTCGCTCGGCGCTGCCGATTATGCCGCCTCCATGGGCATGCAGACAACCGGCATCGGCGGCACCCAGGAAAACTACTACATGCTCGGCCCGAAGGATCAGGAGCCGCGTCAGAAGGACTATGCCGACCCGTGGCATACGGTCATGGTCGCCATCGTCGCCGCCTGCCGGGTGAACGGGGTGTTGCCGGTCGACGGGCCCTTCGGCGACTTCTCAGACGACGAAGGCTATCTCGCCCAGGCGCGCCGCGCCGCCACGCTCGGCATGGTCGGCAAATGGGCGATCCATCCGAAGCAGATCGCGCTGGCCAATCAGGTCTTCACCCCGTCCGAGGAGCAGGTGCGCGAGGCGCGGGAGATCCTTGCAGCGATGGAAAGGGCCAAGGCCGAGGGCGCTGGCGCCGTCACCTACAAGGGCCGGCTCATCGATCTTGCCTCGATTCGCCAGGCCGAGGTGATCGTCCGTCAGGCCGAGATGATCGCGGGTTGACCCGCATCCGGCCGGCCTGCCGCGGCTGGCTGCTCATCTGCCTGCCTTCCGGCGCCCCGCATTGCATTGCCGGCTGCTTGCGGCCATATAGGCGCAAATCGCAATGAGGGCGGGACCGGATGAAGCACTATCTCGATTTCGAGAAGCCGCTGGCCGAGATCGAAGGCAAGGCCGAGGAGCTCAGGGCGCTCGCGCGCGAGAACAAGGACATGGACATCTCCGCCGAGGCCGAGGCACTCGACCGCAAGGCCGAGCAGCTCTTGGCGGAGCTCTACCAATCACTCGATCCGTGGCGCAAGGCCCAGGTCGCCCGCCACCCCCAGCGGCCGCATACGCTCGAATATGTCGAGACTCTCTTCACCGAATTCACGCCGCTGGCGGGGGACCGCAATTTCGGAGAGGACCAGGCGATCGTGGGTGGCCTTGCCCGTTTCAACGACCGGCCCGTGGTGGTGATGGGTCACGAGAAGGGGCATGACACCTCCTCCCGGCTCGAACGCAATTTCGGCATGGCCCGGCCCGAGGGATATCGCAAGGCGGTGCGGCTGATGGATCTGGCCGACCGGTTCGGCCTGCCCGTCATCACCTTCATCGACACGCCGGGCGCCTATCCGGGCCGTGGCGCCGAGGAGCGCGGGCAGGCCGAGGCCATCGCCCGTTCGACCGAAAAGTGCCTCCAGATCAGGGTGCCGCTGGTCTCCGTCGTCATCGGCGAAGGAGGCTCGGGCGGTGCCGTTGCCCTGGCCACGGGCGACAGGGTCGCCATGCTCGAACACGCGATCTATTCCGTCATCTCGCCCGAGGGCTGCGCCTCGATCCTGTGGAAGGATGCCGAGAAGATGCGCGAAGCCGCCGAGGCGCTGCGGCTCACCGCCCAGGATCTCTATGCGCTCGGCGTGATCGACCGGATCATCCCCGAGCCCGTTGGCGGGGCTCATCGCCACCGCGAGGAGGTGATCGCGGCGGTGGGCAAGGCGATCGAGGAGATGCTGGCGCCGCTCGAGAAGCTCGACCCGGACGAGATTCGCGCGCAGCGCCGGCGCAAATATCTCGAAATGGGCAAGAAGGGACTGGCCGCCTGATCTTCTGTGTTTTCAGTGGGTTGCAGGGTGTTCTTGATCCGGCCCGCCAAGAGTGAGCCAGCTTGTGCGTGTTTTGCTTCACGCCTCAATTTCAATGGGTTATGGATCGATATTGAAGCTTTTCTTCAGAATTGGCATCGGTCAGTCCCCTTTTCGCCCACGGCGGCCTGCCGGGTGCGTGTTTCCTTGCCGCGGTGCAGGCAGCGGCCCGTCATAACCCGCTTCGCGCATCAGCTCGTTCGAGCGGGTCTCGATCACGGTTTCGAGCTCCTCCAGAAAGGCCTCACGGGGTTTTCCGGGGGGGATGCGGGGCAGGAATTCGAGCACCGCCGTGCCCGGCCGGCGCCAGATGCCGGATTTGGGCCAGAACAGACCGACATTTGTCGCCGCCGGCACGCAGGGCTGGCCGAGCTGTTCATAGAGCAGCGCGGTGCCGATCTTGTAGGGACGGTATTCCCCGGGCGGCACCCGTGTGCCCTGCGGGTAGATCACCAGCTGACCCGGATCCTGACGCCCGGCCTTCACTCCTTCCATCATCTGCTGGATCGCCTGCGCCCGCTTGCCCCGTTCGACCGGCACGCAGCCCATCCTGAGAGCGAACCAGCCGAGGATCGGCGCCCAGACCAGTTCCTTCTTCATGATGAATTTCGGCCGCGGCAGAACGGAGACAAGGATGATGATGTCGAGAAAGGATTGATGCTTCGAGGCGATCAGCACCTCGTCGGTCGGCACCTCGCCGCGCACTTCGGTTCGGAGGCCGACCATCTTCTCGGCGCTCCAGCGAGCATAGCGGCACCAGGTGCGGACGCCGCGATAGGCCCAGTCGCGCGAGAAGATGGCAAGTGGCACGAAATAGACCGCCATGACCGCCATCATCCCATAGACCTGAAGGACATAGAGCAGGGACTTGAACCATTGCCATGGTGTGATCTGCCGCATCAGACGTGCTCCTTGAGATGGCGACGGACAGCCAGGCGGGTTGCGAGCCAGGCGATCATCGTCAGGAAAAGCGGAACGAGAAGGAGAAGAAGCCAGTCGGTGGGACGCAGCGCGAGCCCCGCGATCAGGGTTTCGCCCGGCATTTCGGTCGGCAGCCAGAGAAGCGCGGCGATTGCAAGCAGGTTGCCGATGAGCGCACCGGCAAGGGCGCGAAGGCTCTGGCGGCCCACGAAGGCGCGGGCGATATAGCCGTCTTCCGCACCGATGAGGCGCAGCACATGGATGACCTCGTCATTGGCCGAAAGCGCAGCCATGGCCGAGAAGGCGACCATCAGCGCGCCGGCCGCGGCTGTCAGCGCCACGGCAAGGGCGGCGATGAGGCGCAAACGGGCCGCCATCTGCACCAGCGGCCGCCGCCAGCGGGCATGATCGTCCACCACCGTGCCCGGCAATTCGGCCTGAAGCCGCTTCTCGAGCCCCACCGGGTCGAGCCCGGCCGGTGTCTCGATCACCTCGATCATGGCCGGCAGGTCGATGATGCCCTCCGGCAGGGTCTGGTCGCCGAGCCAGGGTTCGAGATAGGCCTCGAGTTCGTCCGGGGGAATTGCGCGTGCCCGGGCCACGCCGGCGGTTGTGCGGAGAACCTGCAGGATTCGCGCCATTTCCGTCTCCGCTTCCCCGGCCGGTACCGGCAGGCGGATCGTGACCGATCGTGAAAGCTCTTCCGACCAGCGGTCGGCGACATGGCCGGCCGCAAGGCCGATCGCCAGGATGAAGGTGGCGAGAAAGGCGATGGCGGCCGCTGCCCCCGCCGTCAGCCAGGCCGACATGCCGTTTGGTGGCACGACACGCGCAGACGGCCGCCGGCCGAAGCCCTTTCCGCTCCTTGCGAACCACATGCTCACAGCTCGGCCCCCGCGATCTGGATCTGTCCGCCCTTCAGTCGCAGCGTCCGGGCCTGAACCTCGTTCTTGGCGGCGCGGATGAGGGCAAGGTCATGGGTCGCGAACAGCACGGTGACCCCGCCCCGGTTGAGCTGGGCGAGAAGCCGAAGGATCTTCAGCGACATTTCCCAGTCGATATTGCCGGTCGGCTCGTCCGCAAGCACGATTTCGGGAGCGAGGATGACGGCGCGCGCCAGCGCCGCCCGCTGCCGCTCTCCCCCCGAAAGCTCGGGGGGGCGTGCATCCTGTCGATGGGCAAGCCCGACCCAGGCGATGAGCTCATCGACATGGGAAGCCCGCTCGTCGAGGTCTTCTCCGGCGATGTCGAGCGGCAGGGCGATATTCTCACGGATGGTCAGGTGGTCGAGAAAGCGGCAATCCTGGTGGATGATGCCGATGCGCCGGCGCATGCGGGCGATGGCATCGCGGTCGAGGGTCGCAAGTTCGCGGCCGAGCACGCGAACCGCACCACGCGTGGGTTGCAGCTCGCCGCTTGCAAGGCGCAGGAGCGTGGTCTTGCCCGCGCCCGAGGGCCCGGTCAGGAAGTGGAAGGAGCCGGGCGCGAGCTCGAGGTCCAGATCTTCGAGGATGTTGCCACCGCCATAGGAATGGGTGACCTTGTCGAAACGTATCACCGCGAGCCTCCTTTGCCCCGTTACTGCCTGAAGCCTCGCGCGGTTGCAATCTGGCCTTTGATGTGCGCCCCGGGCCGCGGCCCGTAGTCGGGCTGTGCACGGGATGGCGGGCGAATCGTCCGGCTTGGAACGATCGGCCATGCGGGTTACAACTTGTCGCGTCAGGCCAGAGAGGATGCCGCCATGCGCTTGAAATGCCCCGGCTGCGGGGCGCTCTACGAGGTGGATGACGAGGCGATCCCGCCCGAGGGGCGGGAGGTGATGTGCGCCGGCTGCGGCACGACCTGGTTCCAGACCCGGCCCGAGGCCGCCGCCCGCTCCCCTGGCGGGAGCGAAGTGATCCCTCCGGTCCCGGAAGAGCCGGAGGAAGGGCCGGAAGAAGCACCTCACGAAGTGCCGGACGAGAAGGCG
>WFPA01000241.1 GCA_015487815.1 Albidovulum sp. | reverse complement strand
CCCATGCTCGGACAGCCCCGCCCCCTCCTTCCCCGGCACCCGCAGGCGATGCGGCGGAGGAAGGACGGCCGCGCAACATCGGGCGCGCCCCCGGCATACCGCCCGCCGCAACGGGAGAGCGGATGAGCGAAACGGCCCGGCCGCGCGGGACGGCGGATGCCGCCCCGGCGGTGCCGGACCGGCCCGCCTTCTCCGCCCCGGATCGCCCAAGCGCCGAAACTGGCCGCATCGTCCTTGCCGGCATTCGTCCGACGCGGCCCCTGCCCGGCCCGCTCCGCGGCAGCCCGGCGGCACCCGTCATCGAGGGAAGCCGTCTCGAGGTCGGCCCGCATCTCCCCGCTCTCCCTCCCGGAGAGCTTCGCCCGCCCGGCAGGGGGAGCGAGGACGAGCTGTTCCTGCCCGAGGAGAGCGCTCCGCCCGATGGCAGCGACGCCGTCTCCCCCGCTGCCTTCGGCGCTCACGAGATCGAGACGACACCCGAGGCCGACCGCCCCTGGTCGCGCGGCACCGGCGTCGGGGGTGAAACCGCCGCAGAGGTGACCCCGACGCCGGAAGGCAGGCTGACAGCCGACGGGATCCGGCTCTTTGACGGCCGGCCCGAGCCGGTGCCGCCACCGCGTCCCGAGGAGGCCGCGCCCGCTCCGCTTGCCGCCGCGACAACCGCACTGCGTCCGCTACCCCGGCCGCAAACCGTCATCCGCGCTGCCACGACGGCCCAGGCCGCCCTCGTCTTTGCCGGGTTGCCGCGTCCCCCGGCCCGGCCGGCGACTTTCGGACGCACCGGCCGCGGCCCGAAGATCGTCGCCGCGCCACGCCGCGACGTGCCGGCAGGCCCCGAGATCGTCCGCCTGCCCGGCACCGGCAACCCGCAATACGCCAAACGTCCGCATGCGCCCGCAAGCACCACCGTGGCCCGGGCCGCCACCGAGCGCGGCGGGCTCGAGACGGACGGTCTCACCCTGATCGGCATTTTCGGCACCGGTGCCGCTCCCCGGGCGCTGGTGCGGCTCGCGAGCGGCCGGGTGCAGCGGGTCAAGGTCGGCGACCGGCTCTCGGGCGGCAAGGTGATCGCCATCGGCGAAGGCAAGCTCATCCTGCTCAAGGGAACCCGCAGGATCACCCTGAAGATGCCCCGCGGCTGAACCCATGGGGGCCGCGACATCGGCAAGGGCCCATGCCCGGCAGGGCGGCAGGACACCGGCGGCCTTTTGCAAGGTTTGCAACTATTCAGTCATTATTTGCAAATCATTTGCGATTTTGCACATCCGCCCTTCCCGCCCGCGCATGCCGACGCTATCGTCGTGGATCGAACCCCGCCTGCCTTTCCGGGTCGGGTGACGCATTCCTGCTTCTGTCGGAGGAACCATGAGGGAGATTCTCGACGAACTCGAGCGGCGCCGCGAAGCCGCCCGCAGGGGCGGCGGCGAGAAGCGCATCGCCGTCCAGCACGCCAAGGGCAAGCTCACCGCCCGCGAACGGCTCGAACTCCTGCTCGACGAGGGCAGTTTCGAGGAGTTCGACATGTTCAAGACCCACCGCTGCACCGAGTTCGGCATGGACAAGGTGCAGATCCCCGGCGACGGCGTCGTCACCGGCTGGGGGACGATCAACGGCCGTCAGGTCTATGTCTTCAGCCAGGACTTCACCGTGCTCGGCGGTTCGCTCTCCGAGACCCATGCCGAGAAGATCTGCAAGATCATGGACATGGCGCTGCGCAATGGCGCGCCCGTGATCGGCATCAATGATTCGGGCGGTGCCCGCATCCAGGAAGGGGTGGCCTCGCTCGCGGGCTATGCCGAAGTTTTCCAGCGCAACGTGCTGGCGTCCGGCGTCATCCCGCAGATCTCGCTCATCATGGGCCCCTGCGCCGGCGGGGCGGTCTATTCGCCGGCGATGACCGACTTCATCTTCATGGTGAAGGATTCGAGCTACATGTTCGTCACCGGCCCCGACGTGGTGAAGACGGTCACGGGCGAGATGGTGACGGCCGAGGAACTCGGCGGCGCGCTGACCCACACGAGGAAGTCTTCCGTCGCCGACGGTGCCTTCGAGAACGATGTCGAGGCTCTGCTCGAGATCCGGCGCTTCTTCGACTTCCTGCCGCTCTCGAACCGCTCGGGGGTGCCCGAACTGCCCTTCTTCGACGACCCGGAACGCATCGAGCCTTCGCTCGACACGCTCGTGCCCGACAACCCCAATCAGCCCTACGACATGAAGGAGCTGATCGTGAAGGTGGCCGACGAGGGCGACTTCTTCGAGATTCAGGCCGATTTCGCCGCCAATATCGTCACCGGCTTCATCCGCCTCGAGGGGCGCACCGTCGGCGTGGTCGCCAACCAGCCGCTGGTGCTCGCCGGCGTGCTCGACATCGACAGCGCGCGCAAGGCGGCGCGCTTCGTGCGCTTCTGCGACGCCTTCGACATCCCGATCCTGACATTCGTCGACGTGCCGGGCTTCCTGCCGGGCACGGCGCAGGAATATGGCGGCGTCATCAAGCACGGCGCAAAGCTGCTCTTCGCCTATGCCGAGGCGACGGTGCCGAAGGTGACGGTCATCACCCGCAAGGCCTATGGCGGCGCCTATGACGTGATGGCCTCGAAGCATCTGCGCGGCGACATCAACTACGCATGGCCCACGGCCGAGATCGCCGTGATGGGGGCCAAGGGAGCGGTGGAGATCCTCTACCGGAACGAACTCGACGACCCCGAGAAGATCGCCGCCCGGCAAAGGGAATACGAGGCGCGTTTCGCCAACCCCTTCGTCGCCGCCGAGCGCGGCTTCATCGACGACGTGATCATGCCGCGCTCGACCCGCCGCCGGGTGTGCCGCGCTTTCGCCGGGCTCAGGGGCAAGAAGCTCGAGAACCCGTGGAAGAAGCACGACAACATTCCGCTCTAGAACGGCCGAAGGGCAGGATGGGCGGCACATATCCGCGCCCGCGGCACCGGGGCCGGCCACACGGGTCCGGGGGCGGCGCACAGGCAGGAAAAGGCGGAGGCACAGCATGACCGGACCGGCGCATCGGCGGCAGGGACAACAGCGACCCGCTCCGCATCGCACGGCAGGCACCGCCCTTGCCGCCCCCTGCCGTGCCGCCTATCTTGGCAACCATGAAGAAGCGGAAATGGCCCGACATGCCGATCCTCTTGCGCTTCCTCGCCCTCAATGCGGCCTGGGGGATGAGCCTTGGCGCGCTTTTCGCCCTCGGGCTCATCTGGAGCGACTTTCTCGGTCTGGGCGCGCTTCTGGCGAAGGACACGAGCGGCATTGCCACCGCCGTGCTGATCTTCCAGACCTCGCTCACCTTCGGCGCGGTCGGCATGGGGGTGGCGGTGATGAACCTTGCCGAGCCCGACGACTGACCTCGGCACCGCCACGCCGCAACCGGGCGCGGATCGTCGGCGGCGCCTTCCGTCTCCTGCTTCTTTGCGTCCTTGCCACCGGGCTGCTCCTGTCCGCCCATCACCCCGCCGGAGCGCAGGACACGACCGCGCTCGAGGCGCTGCCCCACGAAATCCTCTGGGAACGTCGGGAGGGGCGCATCACGATCGTGTTGCGCTGGCTCGCGCCGCGTCTGGATGCCGCGCCATCCGTGCCGTTCGAGACTGTCGAGCGGTCGGCCGACCTCCTCTGCCGGACCGTCGCCCTGCCATTGGCCCGGCTGACGGGCGGAGCGGATGAAGCCATCGTCACGCTCCTGGCGCGGCCCGTCGCCCGTGGCGTTCGCGACCCGTCGGTCCGCCGCCATGTCTTCGGCTACGACATTTCCGAAGGGAGGTGCACATGGCTACCCTGAACCCCCGCGGTCAGAGGCACGACAGGGAGGAGGCCCCATGCTGAAACACCGCGGCTTCCCTTCCCGCCTGCCCGGCACCGATTACCATTTCACCATCCGCCGCGCCAACAAGAAGGGCGCGACGCCCCTGCGCCGGCGCGAGCGTCATGCCGATCGCCGCCCCGCCGACCGCATGGCCGACGCCGCCTTCCTCAGGGCGCTGTGGGAACATTTCGGCGAGGAGCCCTTCGTGCGGGGCAATCTCGATGCCGGACGGCTCAACTGGCTCTTCGGGCGCGAGGTGGTGCCCGCGGAAGAGCCCTTCGATCCGACAAGCTATGATGCGCTGCTCAGGATCGACGTGGCCCGGGCCCGGGCGAGCTTTCCCGAGATTTTCGAGGAGGGGGAGGACGAGCCATGGTGACGCCGCATCACCCTGCTCCGAGCCTCTCCGGGCGCCCCCCCGATCGCCGCCGCGGTTGCGGCGGTCCGGCGACGCGGAAAGTCGCCATTCCCGCCAGAGGCGGCCAGCCATGGCTTGATCTGTCCGTCGGCCATGCCAATATCCCGGAAAGGAAGCACCCGGAAGGACGGTGCCCATCGGGGCAGAAGCGCAACAGGCAGGAACAGGAAAGGGCAGAGCCATGGCAACAGGACGAATGGTTCTTCTTCTCGCAGCTCTGGCGGCGCCGCTCGCACTGGGTGGCTGTCTTGCAAACGACAAGGAGCGGGCCCTCGCCGGCGCCGCGGCCGGGGCCGTGGTGGCCGACGCGCTCGGCGGCAGCGCCGTCAAGGGCGCCCTGGCGGGCGCCGCGGCCGGAGCGCTGTGCGACGACGTCAACCTCTGCAACTGACACGCCTCTGACAGGGCGCGCCCCGGGGGGCCTGACCGCCCGGGCGCGTCTTTCCCGGCCTTCGACCACGACACGCTCCGCCTTGCGCGGCAGCGGGGTCCTTGCCTGTGCCTTCCCGACACCTGCCATCACCCCTCTCCGGCCCGTGCGACGGGCTGGAGGGATGAATGCCTGTGCCGTTCTCCGCACAACGGCGCGTCCTCATGGCAGGGAAGCGCTGCGGGGGCACATGTCTGCCGCGTCACATCTGTCGGCGGGGGAAGTATGGGAGGCGATCCCGGACGCTCTCTCCCGACAGACGCCGCACCGGCACTCGGAGGCGGCGGACGCCGCTGCCCGACGGACCGCACCGCGGCATCCTCCCCGGCCGGCGCGCACCCCACCTGCGGCACACGGACCGGACCGCCCGCACCGTCCACCCGTTCGCCGGATCTTCGCCCGGCCCCGCCTCCCGCAAGACGGCGGTGCCGCCCGCCCCGTTCCAGCCTCAGCCGGAAACGCCCCCGCCAGAAGGGGCCGCATGAAGGGATGACCACCATGTTCGACAAGATCCTGATCGCCAACCGCGGCGAGATCGCCTGCCGCATCATCAAGACCTGCCGCCGGCTCGGCATTGCCACCGTCGCCGTCTATTCCGACGCCGACCGCAACGCGCTGCATGTCGAGATGGCCGACGAGGCGCTCCATGTCGGCCCGCCGCCCGCGGCCCGGTCCTATATCGACATGGAGAAGATCCTCGAGGCCGTGCGCCGTTCGGGCGCCGATGCCGTCCATCCGGGCTATGGCTTCCTGTCCGAGAACCCGCGATTTGCCGCCGCCCTCGAGGAGATGGGCGTCACCTTCATCGGCCCGCCCCGCGAGGCGATCGAGGCGATGGGCGACAAGATCACCTCCAAGAAGCTCGCGGCCGAGGCCGGCGTCTCGACCGTGCCCGGCTTCATGGGGCTGATAGAAACGGCCGACGAGGCGGTCAGGATCGCCCGCGAGATCGGCTATCCGGTGATGATCAAGGCCTCCGCGGGCGGCGGCGGCAAGGGCATGCGCATCGCCTGGAACGACGCGGAGGTGCGCGAGGGGTTCGAGGCCTCGCGGAACGAGGCCGCCGCCTCCTTCGGTGACGACCGGATCTTCATCGAGAAGTTCATCACCAGTCCGCGCCATATCGAGATCCAGGTGCTGGGCGACCGGCACGGCAACGTCATCCATCTGGGGGAGCGCGAATGCTCGATCCAGCGGCGCAACCAGAAGGTCGTCGAGGAGGCCCCCTCCCCCTTCATCGACGAGACGACCCGCGCCGCGATGGGAGCGCAGGCCGTGGCGCTGGCGGCGGCGGTCAACTATCATTCGGCAGGCACCGTGGAGTTCATCGTCGATGCGGACCGCAACTTCTACTTCCTCGAGATGAACACGCGGCTGCAGGTGGAGCATCCGGTCACCGAGCTCGTCACCGGGCTCGATCTCGTCGAGGAGATGATCCGCGTGGCCGCCGGCGAGAAGCTGCGCCTTGCGCAGGAAGACGTGAAACTCGAGGGCTGGGCCATCGAGAGCCGCATCTACGCCGAGGATCCCTACCGCAACTTCCTGCCCTCGATCGGCCGTCTGGTGCGCTACCGCCCGCCCGCGGCGCGTGCGGCCGGGCCGCTCGCCGAGGCCGGGCTCTGGCCCGATCCGCGCGTCCCGCTCGGCGAGACCGGCATCCGCAACGATACCGGCGTGCGTGAAGGGGACGAGATCTCGATGTATTACGACCCGATGATCGCCAAGCTCTGCAGCTGGGGCCGAAGCCGCGAGGATGCGATCACGGCGATGGCCGATGCGCTCGACAATTTCGACCTCGAAGGCATCGGCCACAACATCCCCTTCCTTGCCACGGTGATGGATCACCCGCGCTTCCGGGAAGGCCGACTCTCGACCGCCTTCATCGCCGAGGAATTTCCCGAGGGCTTCTCGGGCAACAGGCTGAGCGAGGCGCGGCTCGGGATGCTGGCGGCCGCCGCCGTTGCCATGCACCGCGTCGCCGAGATCCGTCGCGCCCGCATCTCCGGCAGGCTCGACAACCACACGCGTCATGTCGGCAATGACTGGGTGGTGAAGATTGACGGCCATGAATGGCACGCCCGTGTCGTGGCGGCCGACTCGGCCGGCTCCGACATCATGCTCGACGGGCGGCACTACCGGGTCGAGAGCCCCTGGCGGCCGGGTCAGCGCATCGCCCATCTCAGGGTCAACGGCACCGTTCTGACAATCAAGGTCGATCGGCACCCGCTGGGATTCCGTCTGCGCCACCGCGGCGCCGATCTCGTGGCCGAGGTGCTGACACCGCGGGCGGCTGAGCTGGCGCGTCACATGCTCGAGAAAACCCCGCCCGACACGTCGAAGCTGCTGATCTGCCCGATGCCGGGCGTGCTGGTGCGGCTGATGGTCGAGGAAGGCCAGAGCGTCGAGGAAGGCCAGCCTCTCTGCGTGGTCGAGGCCATGAAGATGGAAAACATCCTGAGGGCCGAGCGGAGCGGCAAGGTGGCGAAGATCAACGCCGCCGCCGGCGACAGCCTCGCGGTGGACGACGTTATCATGGAGTTCGAATGATACACCCGTCCCCCAGCACGGAACCGGCCCGGAAGGGGCAGGCGTGGGCAGGAGGCGCGGTGCGTCGGGCCGGTTCAGTTGCCCCTGCGGCGCTCGGCAACCTCCTGCTGGCGCAGGGGCAGGCTGTCTATGAAGGTCGCAAGATCGTCCACTGCCCAGGGCACGGGCTTTCTGAGCGCCTGCTCGCCGGCCTTGTCGATCAGCACGAAGGTGAAGTCGACCGGCCGGTAGATCTCGCGCAGCCGGCTGGGCGCGGCCGGGTCGGCGTCGATCACCACCGCCACGTCGCGCTCGGCCAGAAGCGACGGTGCCTCGCGCAGAAGATCGAGCTGGCGCTTGAGGCGCGGATCCTGCGGCGAGGGGGCGAAGATCACCAGCACGCGCTTCTTCCAGCGCAGGGGGGCGAGCGGATCGGGGGTGGTGTTGTCCACCCTGACGATCAGCGCCTCGAGAGGAACGGCTGCACGCACCGCATCGGCCGCCGCCTCCTGCCGCGCCTCCTGCCGTTCGCGGGGGGTCGTGCCGGGCGCGGGCGCATTGCGGACCGGCGGCTCGACGACCGAAGCCGGTTCGCTGTCGAAGGCGGCGAAGACAAGTCCCAGAAGCCGCGGCAGCACCATCAGCCCCAGCACCACGGCCAGGATGATGGTGGCAAGGCGGATGTCGTCCTTCGTCATGGTGGCGATCCTTTCTCTCCCTCCATACGCCGCCGGCCCGGCCTTGGCGAGAGGGCGCGCCCCCCTCAGGCCCATTCCGACCATTCCCTTGTCCATTCGTGGGAGGCTTCCCGATGAGTCAGAAACCAGAGAAGGCCACCGAGCCGCGCCCCACCCGCGCCGACTGGGAGCGTCAGGCCGAGAAGGAGCTGCGTGGCCGGCCCCTTTCCGATCTCGACTGGCACACGCAGGAGGGCATCACCGTCCATCCGCTCTATGACGAGAGCGACCTTAAAGGTGTCGATCACCTCGGCACCTATCCCGGCCTGCCGCCCTTCGTGCGCGGGCCGCGGGCGACGATGTATGCCGGCCGGCCCTGGACCATCCGCCAGTATGCCGGCTTCTCGACCGCCGAGGAATCCAACGCCTTCTACCGCAAGGCGCTCGCGGCCGGGCAGCAGGGCATCTCGGTCGCCTTCGACCTCGCCACCCACCGCGGCTACGATTCCGATCATCCGCGCGTCATCGGCGACGTGGGCAAGGCCGGCGTCGCCATCGACAGCGTCGAGGACATGAAGATCCTGTTCGACGGCATCCCGCTCGAGAAGGTGTCGGTGTCGATGACCATGAACGGCGCGGTGATCCCGGTCATGGCGATGTTCATCGTCACCGCCGAGGAGCAGGGCGTCAGCCGCGAGCAGCTCTCGGGGACGATCCAGAACGACATCCTCAAGGAGTTCATGGTCCGCAACACCTACATCTACCCCCCCGAGCCCTCGATGCGGATCGTGGCCGACATCATCGAGTTCACGGCGAAGGAGATGCCCCGCTTCAACTCGATCTCGATCTCGGGCTACCACATGCAGGAGGCGGGGGCGACGCTGGTGCAGGAGCTGGCCTTCACCCTCGCCGACGGCAAGGAATACGTGAAGGCCGCCCTCTCGCGCGGGCTCGACGTGGACCGTTTCGCGCCGCGGCTCTCCTTCTTCTTCGCCATCGGCATGAACTTCTTCATGGAGATCGCCAAGCTGCGGGCGGCGCGGCTCCTGTGGGACCGGATCATG
>WFPA01000240.1 GCA_015487815.1 Albidovulum sp. | reverse complement strand
CTCGGGGCCGATGCGCAGGTCGGCAGTGTAGTCCGACTGGGCCACCCACAACCGCAGGATGTCGGCGCCATACTGGCGGATGACGTCGGCGGGCGCGACGGTGTTGCCCAGCGACTTCGACATCTTCATCCCCTTCTCGTCGAGGGTGAAGCCGTGGGTCAGCACCCCGCGATAGGGCGCCCGGCCGATGGTGCCGCAGCCCTGAAGCAGCGAGGAATGGAACCAGCCGCGGTGCTGGTCGGTGCCCTCGAGATAGAGATCGGCGATGCCGCCCGGCGCTCCGTCGGGCCGGTCGCGCAGCACGAAGGCATGGGTCGAACCCGAGTCGAACCACACGTCGAGAATGTCGAACACCTGGTCGTAATCGTCGGGCTCGACGATGCCTTCGAGGAAGCGCTCCTTCGCTCCCTCGGCATACCAGGCGTCGGCACCTTCCTTCTCGAAGGCTTCGCGGATGCGGGCGTTGACCTCCGCGTTCTTCAGCAGGAAGTCGGGGTCGTCAGGCCGCGCGCCCTTCTTCGTGAACAGGGTGAGCGGCACACCCCAGACGCGCTGACGTGAAAGCACCCAGTCGGGCCGGGTCTCGATCATCGCCCGAAGCCGGTTCTTCCCGCGCGCGGGGGTGAAGGTCACCAGCCGGTCGATCGAGGCGAGGGCACGTTCGCGGATCGTGTCGCCCATCTCGCCCTTGCCGTCCTCGATCTTCCGGTCGATGGCGACGAACCATTGCGGCGTGTTGCGGTAGATCACCGGCGCCTTGGAGCGCCAGGAATGGGGGTAGGAATGGGTGATCTTCCCCCGCGCCATCAACGCACCGGTTTCGACAAGCTTGCCGATCACCGCCTCGTTGGCGCCGCCTTCCTTCCCTTCGGGAGTGATGACGTATTCGCCGCCGAAGAAGGGCAGATCGGGGCGGAAGGATCCGTCCTCGAGCACGTTCCACGTCATCGGCAGGCCATGGCGCAGGCCGAGTTTGTAGTCGTCCTCGCCATGGGCCGGGGCGGTGTGGACGAAGCCGGTGCCCGCCTCGGCGGTGACATGCTCGCCCGGCAGCATCGGCACGTCGTAATCCCATTCGCCATTGGCCGCAGCCCCGCGGAAGGGATGGGCGAGGGTGAGGCTCTCGAGCACATCCTCGGGCACGTCGGCCAGGCGCTTCCAGCCGCTCACGCGCGCAGCCCTGAACACCTCCTCGGCAAGATCGTCAGCGAGGATGTAACGCTCACCGACCCTGGCCCAGTTGTCCTCGGGGGCCTCTGTCACCTCGTAGAGCCCGTAGGAGATATCGGGCCCGTAGGCGACGGCGCGGTTCTGCGGGATGGTCCACGGGGTGGTGGTCCAGATGACGACCCAGGGCCCCTTCTCGCCGCTCACCCAGCCCTCGGGGCCGGCGACGATCGGGAAGCGGACCCAGATCGTCGGCGAGACGCGGTCGTGATACTCGACCTCGGCCTCGGCCAGGGCCGTCTTTTCGACCGGTGACCACATCACCGGTTTCGAGCCCTGATAGAGCGTGCCGTTCATGAGAAACTTCATGAACTCGTCGGCAATCACGGCCTCGGCGTGATGGTCCATCGTGAGATAGGGATCTTCCCAGTTGCCGGTGATGCCGAGGCGCTTGAACTCCTCGCGCTGCACATCGACCCATTTTTCGGCGAAGCGGCGGCATTCGAGACGGAAATCGACCACCGGCACCGCGTCCTTGTCTCTGCCGGCCGCACGGTACTGTTCCTCGATCTTCCACTCGATCGGCAGGCCGTGGCAGTCCCAGCCGGGCACATAGCGGGCGTCGAAACCCATCATCTGGCGGGAACGGACCACCATGTCCTTGAGGATCTTGTTGAGCGCATGACCGATATGCAGATGACCGTTGGCGTAGGGAGGGCCGTCATGAAGCACCCAGGGAGCGCGCCCCTCGGCCGCCGCCTTCTCGCGCAGGCGGTGATAGATACCGAGCTTCTCCCAGTGCGCAAGCCACTCCGGCTCGCGCTTCGGCAGGCCGGCGCGCATGGGGAAATCGGTCTTCGGCAGAAAGACGGTTGCGCGATAATCGGGCATGTCGGCTTTTTCGGCACACATGAGAATTGTCCTCGGAAACTGGCGCGGCCCGCAGGCCGGCGGAATGCTCGGAAGGGGAGCGGCATCATGCCGCGAGGAAAGGACTGGAACGGCTCTCCCGGCGCGCTCAGAGGCACGCCGGGCCGGTAATTCGCTGCCTTGTCATGCTGACTGGCATGGGCCTCGTCCGGTGTTTTCCGTCGCCGGGCTTATAGCGCGCACACCCCGGCGGGTAAAGCGGGACAAGGAGCGGGCCTTGCCCTCGGGCCGCCAAAATCATAGGGCAGGAGAAAAGTGAACGGGACGGGAGGAAACGAGATCATGCGCAGCCTCTGGCAATGGCTCGTCCGCATCATCCTGCTGCCCGGGGAAATCGTCGCACGATTCTTTCCCGAACTTCGGGGCGAGGCGCTTCGGTTCACGAAGCACATGGCCAACTACATATTCTGGTTCTCGCTGGTGATGATCGTGCTGATCGTCATCACCGTCGATCATCCCGAATGGTTCGTTCCCTCCGAGCATGGCGGCTGAGAGGCCGGTCACAAGGGCCGTGAAGACCGATCAGCCCATCATAAACCACAGCCCCAGGCCGACGAAGGCGAGAAACCACAGGGCATGAGCCAGGAAGGCCGCGGCGAATTCCCGCGCCACCGGGTCGATGCCGCGGAAAGGCAGAAGGAGGAACAGCCCCGGCGCGAGAAGGATCTGACGCCAGGCGGAAGATCGGGATTTCGGCGGATGGCCGTTGCGTCTCTCCTCATCCATTCCGGGGCCTCCCCACATCACAGGACGGTGCCGGCCTTCGTGCCGACGAGCCGGGCGTGCTCGGCAATGGCGAAGCGATCGGTCATGCCGGCAACGTAATCGGCCACGAGGCGCGCCAGCGTCGCCTCGCTTGCGGCCGCGGCGACCTCGGCCTGCCAGTCGGCCGGCAGCAGCGACGGGTCGTTCATGTAGAGCGGAAAGAGCGCTCGCAGGACTTCCGCCACTTCGGCCCGCTTCTCCATCACCGACGGGGCGCGATACATCCGCCTGAAGAGAAACTCCCGCAGCTCGATGATCCTGCCCGCCATGCCGGGGGAGAAGGCGGCCATCTGG
>WFPA01000239.1 GCA_015487815.1 Albidovulum sp. | reverse complement strand
GATCTGGGCCACCCGCTTCCGGGAGCATGTGACGCTCGAGGGTGGCGGCGGCAAGGGCAGGGGAGCACCGAAGAGGCGGCGCTACAGCTATTCGGTGTCGCTGGCGATCGCGCTTGGCGAGGGGCCGATCCTCGGGGTGGAACGGGTCTGGGCCGATGGGCGACGCATCCCCGTGGCCGATCTCGACATGCGGGTCTATCCGGGCGACGAGGCGCAGCTGCCCGATCCGAAGATTGCCGCCGTGGAGGGGGCGGAGAACGCGCCGGCCTATCGCGGCACCGCCTATGTGGTGATCGAGGATCTCGATCTCGGCTCCTTCGGCAACCGTGTGCCGCAGTTCTCCTTCGAGGTGATCCGGCCGGCCGCGGCCGCG
Source organism: Albidovulum sp. (assembly GCA_015487815.1). GTDB lineage: Bacteria > Pseudomonadota > Alphaproteobacteria > Rhodobacterales > Rhodobacteraceae > WFPA01. Next base: position 3,484 of record WFPA01000239.1, on the reverse strand, counting down.
GAGGATGCGGCGCGGGGAATCGAACGGCATCCGCGCGAGGACATCGCCGGGGTCTGCCTCATTCCGGGGACGGGAGAATACGCGCTGGCGACGACGCCGGTGCATTTCGCGCCCGCAGGGGCGCCGGCCCGCTCGGCCAATGTCAACACGCCGGAGATGCGGGCCGATCTTGCCGTCTCGCTCGATGCGCTGGCTGTCGAGCTGCCGAAGGCGAAGCGCGTCTCGCTGGTGGTGAGCTGGTTCGGCGACGATCTGCGGCTGAATGCCTGCCGCGTGATGCCGAAGGTGGAGCATCGTGCGCCCGACGGCACGCCGATGCCCTGGCGCGCCGGCGGCATCGGCCGGGCGGCGGCCGAGGAAGTCTCGCGCGACGGGAAGGGCCGCCCGGTCTATGGCGGCACGCCGGCCGACGGGGCGGTGCGCGAGGCGATTGCCGAGATTGCCCGGCGGGGCGGCGAGGTGATGTTCTACCCCTTCCTCCTGATGGACATCCAGCCGGGGAACGGGTTGCCCGATCCGTGGACCGGGGCGGCGGATCAGCCGGTGATGCCCTGGCGCGGGCGTATCACCGCCTCGGTGGCACCCGGCCGCCCCGGCAGCCCCGACGGCACGGCGGCGGCCGAGGCCGAGGTGGCCGCCTTCTTCGGCACTGCCCGGCCGGAGGATTTTGCCGAGATCGACGGGGAGATCGTCTATACCGGCCCCGACGAATGGTCCTGGCGCCGCTTCATCCTTCACTATGCCCATCTGTGCCGGGCGGCTGGCGGCGTGGCGGCCTTCTGCATCGGCTCGGAGCTCAGGGGCATCACCACCCTTCGCGGGGCGGACAACAGCTTCCCGGCGGTGGCGGCGCTCAGGCAGCTTGCGGCCGATGTGCGCACCATTCTGGGGCCGGATGTGAAGATCGGCTACGCGGCGGACTGGTCGGAATATTTCGGCCATCACCCCGATGACGGGTCGGGAAACGTGTTCTTCCATCTCGATCCGCTGTGGGCCGATGACAACATCGATTTCGTCGGCATCGACAACTACATGCCGCTCTCGGACTGGCGCGACGGCGGGGATCATCTCGATGCCGGCTGGGGCGACATCCACAACCTCGACTATCTTGTGGCCAATGTCGCCGGTGGCGAAGGGTTCGACTGGTATTATGCCGATGAAGAGGCCCGCAAGGCGCAGCGGCGCACGCCGATCCGCGACGCGGCCCATGGCGAGGACTGGATCTTCCGCCCCAAGGACATTCGCGGCTGGTGGGAGAACGACCATCACGAGCGCATCGGCGGGGTGCGGCAGGCGCAGCCGACGCCCTGGGTGCCGATGTCGAAGCCGGTCTGGTTCACCGAGCCCGGCTGCGCGGCGATCGACAAGGGCACGAACCAGCCCAATGTCTTTCTCGATCCGAAATCCTCCGAATCGCGGCTGCCGCATTTCTCGAACGGGATGCGCGACGATCTTATCCAGCTGCGCTATCTCGCGGCGCACTATCGCTACTGGGCCGATCCGGCGCACAACCCGGTCTCGCCCCATTATGGCGGTCCGATGGTGGCGATGGACCGCGCCCATGTCTGGGCATGGGATGCGCGGCCCTGGCCGGAATTTCCCGAACGGGGTGATCTGTGGGCCGATGGCGGCAATTACGAACGCGGCCACTGGCTGAACGGCCGGGCGGCGAACGAAAGCTTCGGCCGGGTGGCGGCGGAGGTGCTGGCGCGGGCCGGGGCCGGGCGGCCCGATGTGCGGGCGGCACCCTCTCTCGTGCGCGGGGCGACGATGGCGGCGGGGCTGAGCGGCCGGGCCTGGCTGCAGCCGCTCCTGCTTGCGGGCGCGATCGACGCCGTCGAGGCCGGCGGCGGGCTCCTCTTCCGCCGCCGGGGCGGGCCGGTGCGGGCGGTGCTGGGTGCCTCCGACATCGCCGAGGGGGTGGAGGGCACGCCGCTTCTCGTGCGCCGGCGGGCGGCCGAGGCCGAGACCGCCGGGCGGCTCAGGCTTGAACATGTGCGCGCCCGTGGCGATTTCGAGACCGGTGTGGCCGAAGCGGTGTTCCCCGACGAACGGGGCAATGTCGTCACCCGCAGCGAGCTGCCGCTGGCGCTGCTCGAGAGCGAGGCGACGGCGCTGGTCCGGCGCTGGCTGGCCGAGGCGCGGATCGGGCGCGAGCGGCTTGAATTCGCCCTTGCGCCCCACGGCGCGGCGCTGGCACCGGGGGATGTGATCGGCCTCGAGCCGGGGCTTCCCGAAGGGGCGGCGGGGACGCTCTGGCGGATCGACCGCGTCGAGATGGCCGAACAGCGGCAGGTGACGGCGGTGCGGACCGAACCCGGGCTCTACCTGCCGGCCGCGGGCGAGGAGGGGCCGACGGGCACGTTGCCGGCCTTCGTGCCGCCCCTGCCGGTGGAGGCGCTGTTCATGGATCTGCCGCTCATCCGCGGTGACGAGGTGCCCCATGCGCCCCATCTGGCGCTCTCGGCCGATCCCTGGCCGGGGGAGGTGGCGCTCTATGCGGCGCCGGGCGATGCGGGCTATGCGCTCGAGGCGATCTACGGGCTGAGGGCGACGGTGGGCGTGCTCGAGACGCCGCTGGCCGCCGCCGATCCGGCGCTGTGGGATCTGGGCGAAGGGGTCGTGGTGCGGCTGGTTTCGGGCGCGCTTGCCTCGGCCGATCCGGCGGCGGTGCTGGCCGGGGCCAACACGGCGGTGATCGGCGATGGCGGCACCGAGGGCTGGGAGGTGGTGCGCTTCGCCGAGGCCACGCTGGTGGGGCCGGGGCGCTACCGGCTGCGGCGGCTTCTCAGGGGGCAGGCAGGCTCGGACGCGAACATGGCGCCGCTTCGGCCCGCGGGCAGCCGCTTCGTGCTCCTTGACGGGGTGCCGCAGCAGATCGACCTGCCACTCGCGCTCAGGAACGTGGCCCGGCACTACCGGGTGGGGCCGGCGGGCCGGCCTTGTGACGACCCGAGCTACCATCACCATGTGCTGGCCTTCCGCGGCATCGGGCTGAGGCCGCTTGCGCCGGTGCATCTGCGGGCCGCCGCCGAAGCCGGGGGCGTGCGGATCAGCTGGATCCGGCGCACGCGCATCGGCGGCGACGACTGGGAGGCGCCCGACGTGCCGCTCGGCGAGGCTTCGGAGCGTTACCGCGTGCGGGTGTTCACGGGCGGTGCGCTGGTGCGGGAGGTGGACGTCACCCGGCCCGAATGGCTCTACGACGATGCCGTCCGGGCTGCCGACGGGGTGGGCGGGCCTTTCGATGTCGAGGTCGGGCAGCTGTCCGACCAGTTCGGTCTGGGAGCAACGGCGAGGATGACGGTGAATGGCTGAGGTGACGGGCAAGTTCGCGCTGCCCCTGGTGCAGGCGGCACAGGCGCAGAAGCATGTGACGGTGAACGAGGCGCTCCGGCGGCTCGAGGGGTTCGCGATGCTGATCCTGGCGGGGCGCGGCGCGAGCCAGCCGCCGGCCGCTCCGGTCGAGGGCGAGGCCTGGGGC
>WFPA01000238.1 GCA_015487815.1 Albidovulum sp. | reverse complement strand
TAGGGGAACATCTCGAGGACGTAGTATTTCGGCCGGCTCTCGTCGCGCTCGGCGCGGAACACGCCGGCTTTCTCCCACGCCTCCTGCCAGCGCGGTTCGGTGACATGCGGGTTGTAGCGTGACATGGGCTCGCTCCGGGCTCGATTGTCCTGGCGCCTGTCTGCCGACTGGGGCGACGCTTGTCCAGAGGGGGAACCGTGGCGGGAACCGGGAGCAGGCAGGGTTCAGGAGATGGAAGGCCGGCGACACGGTGCGCGGGCCCGCTCGCCCCCGGGCGGCCGTGTCCTCGCCATTCGTCGGAACACCACCCGCGGAGGCGGCGCGGGCGGGAACAAGGCCCCGGGAGCCCGCACCGCCCGAACAGCCGCACGCCGACGGCTCAGAGGTTCTTGTCGCGGATCCTGAGCTGGCGGGCGCGGGAGAGGATCGCATCCTCGATGGCGCGGATCGTGTCCGTGTCGGCCGGGCCCGAGCGCGTCATCACCGCGACCTTGAGCGCCCGCGCATCGAGCGCAGCATCCTCGATATGGACGGTGACGCGATAGGCCCTGCCACCGCCCTTCGGCCGGCCCCAGCCGAAGACGATCACGCCGGTAAAGGGATCGGCCGCCTCGACCGGCAGGAAGCTCAGCGTATCAAGCGCCGCCTGCCACAGATAGCGGTTGACCTTGACGGTGGTATTGGGGTTGTCGCCACCGCGGAAGAGGTCCCACAGCTTGCCACCGTTCCCCTCCTCGACCTTCTCGCGGGCGGTGCGCGGGTCGATCTTGGGGGCCGTCGCCTTCGCCGCATCAGCGGGCACCCCGGCCACCGTGCCGTCGGCCCGGCCCTGGCGGCCGAAGAGCCCGCTGGTGCCGCAGGCCGAGAGGGCCAGCGCCGCTCCCAGAAGAAGGAGCACCGCCCCCCGGCCGATGCCGTTCCGCCTGATCTCTCCAACCCTCGCCCGGTCGATTTCCGCCGCTCCAGCCATCATCCGCTCCTCAGCCTGCGCCGACCTTGCCGGCTGCCCCTCGGGCCGGCCGCGCCGTCCTCTCCCGTCAGACTGTTACAGCCTCCGCCCCGCCGCAACAAGGCCGAAGACCGGCTCGGGCCGGCTGCCCGGTGCCGCTCCGCACGCAGACAAACGCGCCACGGCGGCGCATGTGGCAGTTTTGCATCACCCGCCATCTCATCGTCAGACAGCCCGGTGCGATTTCTTGACCTCTCGCCTGCGAGCGGCGAAATGAAATGTGCGTTCGGGGCGGCCTGCCGCCTCGCGTGAGCATCACGAGTTTCACGACTCACACCAACAACGAGGGAATGAAAATGAAAAAGGTTCTTCTCGCGACGTCCGCTCTGGCGCTGGTCGCCAGCGCCGCCGCCGCTGAAGTCTCCGTCTCCGGCACCGCCCGCATGGGCATTCTCCAGATCGGCTCCGGGACTGCGGCCACCACCTACCGGACCCGCATCAACTTCTCGCTCTCGGGCGAGACCGATGGCGGCCTGACCTTCGGCGCCTTCACCCGCGTGAACATCAATGGCGGCGGCACGAATGCCGGTAATGCCACGATCACTTCCAATGCGACTACTGTTCCTTGGTCGGCCAACAACCAGGGCATCTTCTCCGGTTCGCGGGTCTACATCGGCAACGGCACCTTCACCCTGACCGTGGGCAACGCCGACGGCGCCGTCAACGCCGCCACCGGCGTGTGGTCGGTGCCCTCCGTCGGCCTCACCGGCCTCGGCTACGGCAACATGGTCACCCGCTTCAACCAGACCTCCTTCTCCTCGGGCGGTGCCGGTGCCAATGTCGTCCGCCTCGACATGTCGATGGGCAACATCAAGGCCTCGGTTTCGGGTGGCAACGGCAATGACACCGAAATCGGTGTCGGCTTCAGCCTCGGGAACGTCAACCTCGGTCTCGGCTACGATTCGGGTGCTGGCGCCACCGGCGGCACCACGCTGACCGCCGGCTTCGATCTTTCGGGTGCGGCCATCACCCTCGCTGCCGGCAACTACGGCGGCACCACCAACTGGGCCCTCGGCCTCAAGTACGGCATCGGCGGCGGCGCGCTGCTCGCCTATGCTGCCAGCGTCGGCGGTGCCTCGAACTACGGCATCGGCTACAACTACAGCCTCGGCGGCGGTGCGACCGTCAAGATCGGCGTCGCCAGCCTCGGCGGCACGACCCGTTGGGATGCCGGCGTCGGCATGAAGTTCTGATCCGGCAACAGCCGAATCGGGAAAGAGCGGGCTTCGGCCCGCTCTTTTCTTTTTGGAACCTTCTCCGCAGCCTGAAAATACCGACGATTTGATCGATCCTGCCTCCCGTTAACCTGCCCTTCATCCCTGCCGCCCATTCTGGGGGCATGACACGACATGTCCTTGCACTTTTCGCCTTCCTGCTGACGCTCCTTCTTGCCGGGCCGGCCATGGCCGAGATCCGCCTCAAGGGCACCGCCCGCTTCGGCCTCAACTACAGGAACGGCGCCGTCACGCAGGAATACCGCACCCGGATCGACTTCCACCTCAAGGGCAAGGCCGATGACGGCCTCGCCTTCGGTGCCTTTACCCGCGTGAGCATCGACGGACAGGCGACTGGCATCTTCTCAGGCGCCGCCGTCTGGATCGAGAAGGACAGGGTCAAGCTCACCATCGGCAACACTTCCGGCGCCATCGCCGCCCGCGCCTCGATCTGGGGCTGCTCGGTGGGTTATCGCGGTGCCTCCTGCGCCGATCTCG
>WFPA01000237.1 GCA_015487815.1 Albidovulum sp. | reverse complement strand
GGCGGGGATCCTGCCGTCCGGGGCGGGCGCCGGTCTGCGGCAGGGGGGATGCGCATTTCTGATCGTCTCCGGGCGCAGAAGGCCTTTCGGGCGTCCGCTCTTCGGGGCGCTTCCCTCTTGCCCATCCGCCCCGGGCGAGAGATCAGGGACAGGCCGGTGGGACCGGCAGATCGTGAACGGAGCGAAAAAGGCGAGGGAGGAGCTCATGGGTGAAACCGTGCTCGGCATCATCGGCGGCTCGGGGCTTTACGACATCGAGGGGTTCGAGGAGGCGCGTTGGGTGGCGGTTGAGACGCCGTTCGGCAAACCCTCCGACGAGATCCGTTCGGGCCGGCTCGGCGGCATCACGGTGCATTTCCTGCCGCGCCACGGCCGCGGCCATGTGTTCTCGCCTTCGGACGTGCCCTATCGCGCCAACATCGCCGCCCTCAAGATGCTGGGGGTGACGGACGTGATCTCGCTCTCGGCCTGCGGCTCCTTCCGCGAGGAGATGGCGCCGGGGGATTTCGTTCTTGTCGATCAGTTCATCGACCGCACCCGCTCCCGGCCGGCGAGCTTTTTCGGACGCGGTCTCGTGGCCCATGTCTCGCTTGCCTGCCCGGTCTGTCCGCGGCTGGGAGACGCGCTCGCGGCCGCGGCGCGGGAGACGGGGATCCGGCTGCATCGCGGCGGCACCTATCTGGCGATGGAGGGGCCGCAATTCTCGACCATTGCCGAAAGCCGGCTCTACCGCGACCGCTTCGATGCCGACGTGATCGGCATGACCAACATGCCCGAGGCGCGCCTCGCCCGCGAGGCCGAGCTCTGCTACGCCCCCGTCGCCATGGTCACCGATTACGACAGCTGGCACGAGGGGCACGGCACGGTCGATGTTGCCGACATCATCCGCATCCTCTCGGGCAATGCCGAAAAGGCGCGGGGACTTGTGAAACGGCTGGCCGCCGAATTGACGAGAGAGCGCCGGCCCTGTCCTCATGGCTGCGATCATGCTCTCGACAACGCCATCCTCACCGCACCGAAGAAGCGCGATCCGGCCATGGTCGCGCGGCTCATGCCGATTGCCGGCCGGGTGCTCGGCGATTGAGGAAAGGGGCGCGCGGGAGAGTCGGGCGGAGCAGGCGCGGGCATCCGGGCGGGAGTGATGCGGGGCATGGTGCGGTTCCGTTCTGTCGCCCGGCCTGTTCGGCAAGGAGGAGGTGAAGCGGCCGGGGTGGTGAGGTGTATCCGGCGGCTCCGGCTCCCGAACGGAATGCCCGCGGTCCGCAACCCGCCGTCCGGGAGGGAGCGGGCGGAGCCATCCGCTCTGCGGCGGCACCCGGGCTCCGTCGGCCGGATGAGGCACAGAGGCGCGCGTGGCCCAACCGGCCTCCGGTCTCATACCGCGTTCGGCGACCACAGCGGCGGAAAGAGCGCTGCGGCCGGCGCCTGGTGGGGCAGGGCGCGCATGCGGGCGAGCCAGGCGTCGGCACCCGGAGGCAGGCGCAGCCCGGCCGCCTCGTGACGATCGAGATAACCCCACACGGCGATGTCCGCGATCGACGGGGCGGCGCCGCCGAGAAAGGGCGCGTCCTTGAGGAGGGTTTCGAGGCGGGCGATATCGCCTTGCCAGCGCTCGTCGAGCCAGGCGAGGGCGCCGGGCGGGAAGCCCGCGCCTTCCTGCCGGGCGGCCTCGAGCAGCTGGGGCAGAACCATGCCGATCCGGTTCGCTTCCCAGAACAGGAGGGCGCGGGCCCGGGCGAGGCTTTCCGCACTTTCCCCGCCAAGGCGACCGGAGCGTTCGGCGAGAGCCAGGAGAATGTTGCCGGACTGGAACAGCGCCTGGCCGTCCAGCACCAGCACCGGCACCTCGCCGAAGGGGCTCACGCGGCGGAAGGCGGCCGGGCGGGTTGCGGGCGGCGCCCATATGTCGATCACCTCGCAGCGGTGGGGCTGTTCGAGCAGCCGCAGCGCGAGGGCGATCTTGCATGCGTGTCCCGAATCGGGATGGCCGTAAAGGAGCGGAACGGAGCTGTCCGCGTCCGTTGCCGGGCCCATGCAGTCAGCATCCGTGTCTCGCGTCATCTTCCGTCTCCAATGGCCGGGGCGTTCGGCCGAGCATCCCATGGCGGCCTGCATCGCGCAAGCCGGCTTCTCCCCCCTCCGTTATACGGGATGCGGCCGGTCCGCCGGGGCGGGCCGTTCTGCACGGACATGCCGGTCATCCGGGTGGATCGGGGCCTTTTCGCGCCCGCGGCTTCACGCTAGGAAGACCCCGCTGCCGCCGGGGCGGCGTTCTGGACGGGAAGAGAGATGACCGAGGCGCAAAAGTCGATCAGGGATTACATCCGCACCATCGCCGATTTTCCCCGCGAGGGGATCATGTTCCGCGACGTGACCACGCTGTTCGGGGATGCGCGCGGCTTCCGCATGGCGGTCGATCAGCTGCTGACGCCCTATGTGGGAACGTCGATCGACAAGGTGGCGGGGCTCGAGGCGCGGGGCTTCATTCTCGGCGGCGCCGTGGCCCATCAGCTGTCGCGGGGCTTCGTGCCGATTCGCAAGAAGGGCAAGCTCCCCTGGCGGACGATCTCGGAGGAATACGAACTCGAATACGGCAAGGCGGTGATGGAAATTCACGAGGATGCGGTCGCGCCCGGCGAAAAGATCCTGCTGGTCGATGACCTCCTTGCCACCGGCGGCACCGCCGAGGCCGGCATCCGGCTGATCGAGCGGCTCGGCGGCGAGGTGGTGGGCTGTGCCTTCGTCATCGATCTGCCCGATCTCGGCGGGCGTGCCCGGCTCGAGAAGCTCGGCATGAAGGTGCACACGCTCGTCAGCTTCGAGGGGGAGTGAACCGAGGGCGGGGCTGCGCCCTTGTGCGGGGCGGCACCGGCCGGACAAGCGAAGGGGGGCGCCGCAGCACCCCCCTTGTCGGTTTCGGCTGTGTCAGCCGATCAGAAGGTGGTCGAGACCGTCTGCGAGCTCAGCTGGGTCTCGATCTTGCCGGACAGGCTGTCGAGGCCGTTCGAGACGGCGGCCATCACGGCGATGCCGAGGCCGACGATGGCGGCGGTGAGCACCACCCAGTCAACGGTC
>WFPA01000236.1 GCA_015487815.1 Albidovulum sp. | reverse complement strand
GGTTTTCTCCTTCCTGCCTCTTGCAAGAGAGGCCCGGGAGGATGTAGAAGCCCCTGCAGCGGAGAGGTGGCCGAGTGGTCGAAGGCGCACGCCTGGAACGCGTGTAGGCGGGAAACCGTCTCCAGGGTTCGAATCCCTGTCTCTCCGCCACCGTCCTGTGAGGAATGTTTCTCTTCCCCCATAGCCGCCGAATTTTCCCGTTGTTTTCAAGGGTTACGCAGGTGGGCTATTCACCTTTGTCCGCGCAAAATGCCCGAAATTGGTCTCTCCGGGCCGTTTTTCTCTGAACCTCATGACTGCGGTGATTTGGTGAATTTTTCGCAATGCACTGATTTCGAAAGAAAAATCTGTAACGCAACCTAAACACTTCGATGTCTGTGGCGTTTGCCGAAAACCGACCGGGGTCGGACGTTCGCTGAACTGGTCACCAGAGCGTGTGCGTCGCCTCTTCATTTCCGTTTGACAAGCTCGCTGCAAAGGTCTGGCAGAGCTTCAGCATCGAGCCTTGTCGACAAGGCATCTTGGGCGAGCAATTCGCGGGGTAGATAGGGGTGGAACTTTTCGAACTGCAGGTTCGTGCCGTCTGCGAACAGATCCACCTGCTTCGCGTCGCTTAAAGCCCTGAGGGTTTCCAGCAGGGGCGTGGCGTCCTGATCGGCCTTGACTTCCAGGAAACCATCGTGGCGTTCCACTTGATATCCTTGGCTGCGAAGTGCCAGTGCGAGTGTTGCCGTCTTCACGGTCCCGGCGCGGGTTGCTAGGATTGCAGACCCTTTATCCCTAGAGATTATACGGCTTTCTGCAAACCCCAGTTGCTCGTAGTTGAAGCGGGCTTCCTCGAGCATCTCTCTTGCTGTGAGGTTCATGTATGCTGGCTGATTATCGCCTTCCAGGATCGCGAACATCCTTTCAACGACCTTGTCATGGATGTCCCCTGGATCACCGCCGAAAACGGGCGGCGTGCCCGCCTTCGCAGGGGTCACCATGATGACCTTCTCCCGGTCATGGATTTCCTGCACGATCCAGCGGCGGCCCGAGAATATCAGCATCATCCCCGGTGACATGACGTTATCGACCGGAAGTGTGCCGAGATCCCGACCTTCGGCGACCAGCCGAAATTCCTCGGGTGTCTTGAAAACGGCGTAGAAACTGTAGTGCTCAACCAGTCGTTCGCCTCCGGGTCCCAGCAAGAGTAGCCCGCCCTCGGTTTGCTCTATCAAGCCTGGATCCGCATCACCAAGCGCGCGCAGGACCGCAGCGAAGGTTGCGGTTGTCACCATTCGAAACGGCCCTGTGCGGCACAGATCGTGATAGAGACGGCTGGCCGATGCCCCACCCCGCTCGGCTATGACCGAAAGGACCTGATGCACCAACGTCGACAGATGTAGCGCCTCACGCCTGGGTGGTTCGCACCAGCCTTCGAGGAGGAGGTCAATCATCGCGATGGACCGTACAAGGCCAAGACGCAGCCTGTCCACAAAGCTGCTCTCTGGGGTCAACCTTGCTTCCACCGCATATTGTCTCAGGATCGCGGGTTGTCCTTCTCGACGACCTGAGCGTCCGAGGCGCTGCCTGAGAGCCGCGACAGTGAACGGTGCCCCGATTTGTGCGACACAGGTAACGTCACCGATGTCGATGCCCAACTCCAGCGTCGACGTACAAATTGCGGTTGTGGGTTTCTGGGGGTCCTTCAGACGGCGTTCGACGAAATCCCTGTGTTCACGCGACAGGCTTGCATGATGGGGGTAAAACTCCTGTGGAAGATGTTCGCGTTCACAGAGTTCGCGCAGCCTGTCGGCATATATCTCGACGGACTGGCGCGCACCCGCGAACACCAGATTGTCCTTTCCGCGCAAATTCTGGAACAAGTGGGCGGAAATCGCGTCGGTGGCAGAGGGGGCGGTTTCGTCTTCCTCACCCGAAATATAACCCCGCAGTTGGAGTCGAAGTTCGGCCTCGCCGCCTTCAGCCTCGATCAGTGCGACATTTGTTGGGTCGTCGGGGCGCAAATAGGTTCGGGCGAGTTCCATGTCCCCGAGTGTTGCCGAGAGCCCAACGCGCCGGATCGGTCGTTTGACCGCAAGTTCCAGACGGTTGAGCAGGGAGCGCATCTGGATGCCGCGCTCGCTATCGAGAACGCTGTGAAGTTCGTCGATCACCACGGCGCGAGTGGTGCCGAAGAGACGCGGTATTTCAAGGCCCCGCCGGATGAAGAGGGCCTCAAGCGACTCGGGCGTAATAAGAAGAATACCGCTTGGCTTCTTCAATGCGCGGGACTTGATCGACTGCGATACATCGCCGTGCCAGGGGACCACGGGAAGCTCCGCCTCGCGGCAAATGTCATCGAGCCGCCCGGCCTGATCGGTGATCAGCGCCTTGAGTGGACCTATGTAAAGTAGATCGAAGCCCGCCATGTCCGCGGGCGCATCCAGGACTTGCGAGATCAGCGGAAGGAACGCGGCTTCGGTTTTTCCCCCCGCCGTAGATGCGGCAATGATCAGGTCTGTGTCGCTGTCGCAGATTGACCGTATGGCGCGCGCCTGGATGTCGCGCAGTTCGCCCCATCCCTGTCTCCGGATCCATTTCTGAACCGGGCGGACAAGCTTGTCGAAGGCTCCGCTCACCGAAAGCCTTCAGAGCTTGAAGCTGATGAGATCATCGCCGCCCGAGGGCTCAGCACCAACCGTCTCGTCCACGTCGGCAAGATCCTCGCCGGGATCCCTGGCGATGTCGACCTTCTCGACAAGATCGCTCCATTCCACACCTGGATTCTGTTCCAGGACGGACAACAGGTTCACAAAGGCGGTGATCGTGTTTCGGGGGGTACGGAAATATGCTTCGCCGATCCGGTTTGAGCAATGAGCCATGAAGGCCTCGAGTGCCTCGTCTGGAAAGGCGCCGTCCTCGCCCTGCATGACCCTGCGGACGTTTGAAAGCAGAACGAACAGATCCTCGGGCGTCAGGTTCGTCAGGCGGATCACAGGGCCGGACAGGTCCACCAGCCCATCGCGTGCGAATGTGTTTTCGGCAAGCCGGGACTGAAGCGCCTCGTAGCTGTAAAGACCGCGGCGCGTGTTCATGAGGAACTCGGGCGTGCCACCCATCAGGAAACCCAGATTTTCGGCGCTGCCCTGAAGCACGTCGTTGAGAATGCGCAGGATCTGTTCGTAGTTGGCCTTTCTCGCTTGAGATGAGGCGAGCTTGTAAATATTCACCATTTCGTCGAGGCCGACGAGAAGTCCTTTGTATCCGGCCTCCCGGACGAAGGCCGACATGAGCTTGAGATGGTCGTAGACGCTAGCATCGTCTATGATCGTACGCACGCCAAGGGCCTTGCGTGCGTCTGTCCGTGTCGCGAACTCACCCCGGAGCCAGCGCAGCGCTGCCGATTTCAGATCCTCATCGCCGGTTTCGTGCCCTTCCCAGTAACGGCGGACCACCTCTGCAAACTCGAATCCTCCCGTCAGTTCCTCGAAGTGGCCAAGCCGTTCACGGATCACGCTGCCGGTTGGCATGTCGCGGGTTTCAGCATCACGATGTGCCTGCGAAACGAACCGTTCGACTACACTTGCAAGGGCACCGCCATCGGGTTTCGTCCGGGTCGAGAGGTTCCGCGCCATCTCGGCGTAGAGACCACGCGCCTGCCCACCTGTCGCGTGCAGGCGCCGGTCCGGCGCGAGATCCGCGAACATGACAACGAGGCCTTTTTCGAGCGCGACGAGCCGGATAAGGTTCATGAAGAACGTTTTGCCGGATCCATACTCACCTATGACGAAACGTATTGCCGCGCCGCCGTCGGCGATCCGGTCCATGTCCTTGACCAGTTCTTCGATCTCCCGCACGCGCCCCACTTGGATATGACGCAGGCCCAGCTTTGGCACGACCCCTGCGCGGAGCGCCTGAACGATGGCATCGCGTTCACGTGGTTTCAGTCTGGACATTTGCGCCCTCCTTGGTGCGTTGCTGCTTTATCGCTTCGGCGATTTCCAGGTTGACATCATATCCATCGTATTCCTCCAGCAGCGCCTCGTCGTGGTTTTCGTACGCCCATTCGTTGATCGCCTCCAGCGCCCCGGCAGCAAGGAGCGCGTGTTGCGAGCAAAGGCTTTCAAACGCGTCCTCGCTCCAGTGCTCCTGCTCCACAAGTTCGCAGACCAACACCGCGTGCTTGTCGTCCAGTCCGGCAAGCCGCCGACGGTCCCTGCCATCCGCCGGGAATTCGTCATCCTCTTCGGCCCCGAAAATCTGCCCCAGAACCGAAGACACGCGTGCGGTATCGGACTGGATGGATGCGATCCGCGATGCATCGAGCGTCGGACCAGAGGGGAGAGGTTCGTCCGGAATCGCCTCACCGGGGGCGCCAGGCAGTGCAGCGCGAACTGTCCTGGGCTCGTCCGCGACGGCACTGGCATGAAGGTCAGAATAGGCGAGAGCGGGGTTGAAACCAAGTGCCTTGTAGACTTTCTCGATGCTTGCGACTTCCTCCGACTGGAGTATCCCGTCGGCATGAGCCGCCGCGACCAGGGCGGCACGCAGGGCGGTGCGGCTGTCTTCGCCAATATCCTTGAGCTTGCGGCGTAAGAGACCCATGTCTGGCGGCACCGCGAGGAACCAGCTCAGGTTGGCCCGAAGCCGACGCGACTCCTGCTCTGTGAGACCTTCAGTCATTGCGACTTGCTGTTCGAGGCTTTGCCGCTCGGAATCTGTGATCCGGCCGTCCGCATGTGCGACGAACGCGCCAAGCGCCAGCTCCATGAGCGCGGTGCGATATCTGGGTGAAACCTGTTCGAGTCTTTCCACCGTCTCGCCGAGATCGAAGAGAACGACGGGCTCATCGCGTTTCGGTGAGCGCATCGCAAATCGCGGATCCGGAGCGAGGCCGAAGCCGATCCGGGCGAGAGCATCCGCGGCACTGGTCAACTGTCTCTTTCCGATTTTCTCGGGGCACTCACCCTCAAGACGTTCAATCACGTCTGCCGCTGATACAAGCCCGCCATCGGACACGATTCCGGCAGCCCAAGTCTTCACGGCATCCAGCTCTTCCGAAGGGAACAGGGCCCAGAGTTCAACGGGCAAAAGAGCGTGTCCTTCGACACTTCCACGACCATCGGGACTACGGCCGAGGAAGCGGCTGAACTTGTCCAGTTCGTCCATGACCTCATCCGCAATCTCCTGCGCGATTTCGACAGGTTTACGCAGCCCGGAAATGTCCGGAACCGGCTTGCCATCGATCGACGGGTTGATCGTTGTCTCGAATTCGCTCGACGCTGCCCGATAGGAAGCCTTCAAGGTCTTGCGGGGTCTGATGACCTTCAATCCGTCAGGAAACCGCTGCTTGAATCGCAACCTGAACAGCGCGAGAAATTCGTCCCGACACCTTGTTGCCGGGGTCCGCAAGCTACGTTCCGGATGACAGAGGAACCAGCTCAGAACCCAGTCAGCATCAAGCCTTTCCCCCTTGCTCACGCGTGTGCCGATGGCAACTTTCACGGAAAGGGGTAATTCCCAGCCCGAAAACTGGTAAACCGGCGCGAAGTCATCAATTCCTATCGTCGCGACCTTTGCTATCTCGAGGAATTCGCCCAGATAACGTTGGACCGAACGATTCTCAGCGTAGAGTTGGGCAAGTCGCTGAACCTCTTCTCTGATTTTCTGCTTTTCCTCCTCGGGCGGATCCCCAACGAAAAAACGCCGTTCCAGCCCGTAAAAATAAAGAAACATGTATCCTGGATTGTAGGCGGTATCCACCCTCCCGCCCGCCAGCCAATCCAGATAGGTGGCACGACATCGCGGTGAGATGTCAGAATAACCAGGCCAGTAGGGCATACCATCCCCGTCAAGATCATCGCCCGATCTGGCCACTGGCAATGACGGGTCGATGTAGGCGCGGCATTTTTCGCGGACGCCATACGTGTTCAATAGCGGTGGAGTGCCCACATAGACCATGCCGCCGATATCTCGGCCGCGGACCGATGCGGACTCCCCTGGAGGCACCCAGCCTTGGTGATAGCGTCTTCGGGCAGTGTCAGGGACATTTCCTTTTTTCTGGATGGTGCTGATGTCGGTCCGTTCCGGCCTGACTTCTCTCGTGTCTCGGGGGATTGAAGCTTGATCCGGTTTCGGACGGCCGTAGTGCCGTTTAGAGTTGCTATCCGGTTCACGATAGTGGGCGTACAATTCTGCTCCTGCTGCCGGGGCCACTCGATCCTTGCCTGTAGTGCCAAATCCTGAACTTGGGGGCACGGGATTGTTTTTTCGCGGACTCCCAGAAACAGGAGGTTCCAAGGGTGCTGGGGATTGGCGGCTGCCTTGGGTTTCCTTATTTCTATCGGATTTTTTCGGTCGTCCCGCTCGCCATTTTTCATTCAACCAAACCAGAAAAGCTGGAGTAACGAAGGTCAATATTACTTTCGTGCTTTCCGGCCAAGATTGAAGCGTCGTAGCCACCACAATCGTAGAGAGAAATAGAAAGACCGTGTAGAAGAAAATTATTCGTAGAAATTTGAAAACACGCCCCATTCACAAACGAACCTCCCCAACTCGAAATTCATGCTTTGAATATTGGACAAGTCACGCTTGCCCATGACATTTTTTTCTGTCTCAATGTCCCGGCCCTCGGGTCATGGTCAGTATATGAACACTGTATCGTGAAACAGTCGGCGAGTTAAGGCGAATTCCATACCACCGCAACGCTTGGTGCCAGGGTCGGTAACGAGTACAGGGCAAGAGTATCCACACCTCTCAACAGAGTCTAACACGTTGCCCCTCCCACTCCACGGGAAACCCCTTCAGCAACCGCGCCAGCGTCACCTCCGGCCCTTGCGTGCCATCCAGGATCGCCTCCACGATATCCGGCGCCAACAAGGTCAGGCGCATGACGCGGGTCATGTAGGAGGGCGCGATGCCTTCGCGCTCGGCCAGTTCGTTGATGGTGGTGAATTCGCCCGATTCCAGCATGCGCTTCCAGCGAAAGGCGCGGGCCAGGGCCTTGATCAGGGTGCTGTCGATTCGGCGCTGAACCGGTGCGCCGTCGGGCAGTTGCACCTCCTTGCGCCCGCCGCGCTTGACGATGCGGAAGGGGACGTGGATGGTGATGGTGTCGGGCGTGGCGGCGGATTTCATGCTGCTTTCTCCCTGTCGCCGGCCATCATCTCGCGCGCGAGGCCATGGAGCCCGTCCACCCGCAGCCGGATGTCGAGCCCCTCGGTGCCGATGTCGATCCGCTCGACCAGCAGCGCCACGATGCGGGCCTGCTCGGCGGGGAAGAGTTCGTCCCACAGCGGGTCAAGCTGCTGGAGCGTCGCGCGGGCGTCGGCTTCGGTGATGCCACCGTCCTTTGCCTTGGTTGCTTTCCACGTTCCCGCCACGATCTCCGGCTGGCGGAACACAGCGCGCAACTGGTCGATGACGGCCGCCTCGATCTGGCCCGCCGGCACCCGGCCGATGGGGCAGGACCCGGCGCCGTGCTTCAGCACGGACTGACTGACGTAATAGCGGTAGAGCTTGCCGCCCTTGCGGGTGTGGCTGGGCGAGAACGCAGCGCCATCGGGGCCGTAAAGCAGCCCCTTCAGGAGCGCCGGCGTCTCGGCGCGGGTCCGCGCGGCGCGTTTGCGCGGGCTTTCCTTCAGGATGGCATGGACCTTGTCCCATGTCGCGCGGTCGATGATCGCCTTGTGCTCACCCGGATAGCTCTGCCCCTTGTGCACGGCCTCGCCGATATAGGCGCGGTTGTTGAGCATGCGGTAGAGGAACTTCTTGTCCATCCGGTTGCCGCGTGGCGTGCGCAGACCGCGTTTTTCCACCTCCCGTGCAAGCTCCGTGCCGGAGCCGATCTCAATGAAGCGCGCGAAGATCCAGCGCACATGTTCCGCGCGTTCCGCGTCGATGACGAGCTTGCGGTTTTCGACGCGGTAGCCCCAGGGCGGCACACCGCCCATCCACATGCCCTTCTTGCGGGAGGCGGCGAACTTGTCGCGGATGCGCTCGGCCGTCACCTCGCGCTCGAACTGGGCGAAGCTGAGCAGGATGTTCAGCGTCAGCCTGCCCATCGAGGTGGTGGTGTTGAAGGACTGGGTGACCGAGACGAAGGTGACGTCATTGCGGTCGAACACCTCGACCAGCTTGGCGAAGTCGGCCAGCGAGCGGCTGAGCCGGTCGATCTTGTAGACCACGACCACATCGACCAGCCCGTCCTCGATATCGGCTATCAGCCGTTGCAGGCCGGGCCGGTCCAGCGTGCCGCCCGAGATGCCGCCGTCGTCGTAACGGTCGCGGACCAGCACCCAGCCCTCGGAGCGCTGGCTGGCAATGTACGCCTCGCAGGCCTCCCGCTGGGCGTCGAGCGAGTTGAACTCCTGCTCCAGCCCTTCTTCGGAGGATTTGCGGGTATAGATGGCGCAGCGGCGCTTGATCTTCACTCCCGTCATCGCCGGCTCCGGTTCTTCAGCCCGAAGAACACCCAGCCGTTCCAGCGAGTGCCGGTGATGGCGCGGGCGACCGAGGACAGCGACTGGTAGGGCCGACCCTGCCACTCATAGCCGTCGGCGGTGACGGTGACGACATGCTCCACTCCCTGCCACTCGCGGATCAGGCGCGTGCCGGCGATGGGCTTGAGATCGGCCCGGACGCGGCTCTTGCTGCGATCACCGCCGTCGAGTTCTTCTCCGAGCCGTTCGAGCCGTTTCACCGTCTCCGGTTTCAACCCGCCATAGGCGAGTTCCTGAACGCGATAGGCCAGTCGGCTTTCAAGGTAACGCCGGTTGAAGGGTGGCGGCTCGCTGTCGAACAGCTCGCGCCATAGGGCCTTCAGTTCGGGCGTCTTCATGGCCTTCAGCGCGGCCAGGCGCGCGGGGATGGGATCAGGCAAATTCATTCGGTCCTCCGTTCGGTTGGACCCGCACTACCGCTCTGAATGCCTGAGTTGTGTAGCGGAAATTCTCCAGTTCCCTCGATATGTTGCCCCTGTTCCCGCATCCGCAGGCGGATCAGGCCGAGGGCCAGCAGCGTGCAGAGTTCCGCCCGGCGCTCGCGGGGCGTCATGTTGGCGGGTGGCAGGGGATTGGGGCGTTTCATGGGCAGGGAACTTCGAGTGGGCTTTGACATCGAAAAGCCGATTCCACGCCTGAAGTGGGACAGTGCTGGCAGCCTTCGTTCAAGCTCAAGGAACGCAAGGGGAACAAAGCACTTGTTGGCACCATCTCCAAGGATTATCCAAGGTTGAAAACCCGTTCACAAAATACAGTCGTTGAGGTGTGTTGATGCCGCGCAAGTCACTCCCCCTTGGTCCCGAAACCCTTGGCCTGCTCGAAGAGGCGCGGACAGACCTCCTCCACGCGCTGCTGGGTGAACGTGAGGACGAGAACGAACCCGTGATCGCATTGCCGCAAGACGTGCCCTTGCCGGAGGACGATGCCGCCGTCGATGCCTATCGGCAGAACATCACAGAGAGCCTTTCACAGTTTACCCGCGACGAACTTCGGCCTGTCGAACAACGCTCGCGCCGTGTGCGTATGCTTGCCAGGGGAAAAGGCATTGTTTCGCTCGAGACGATTGTCGAGCGGCAACTGGACGATGAGGCCATCTGCGAGTTCGAACGGCAGCCGGACCACCTGTGCCGGAGCATCTGGGCGTTTCTGAATGCCCGCGAGACCTTCGAGAATGCCGAAAGCTTTCATTTCGCGCGACAGTTCCGCGATCACGGAAAGCTTTATGATGCCTTCGAGGTCGATCTCGAGAACGCAGAATCGCTCGACGCCACCGCCGTGGACGAGACGGCTTTGGCAAAAAAGGCGCGACAGGTGCTCGAGTTGCGCCCGGAAATCTCCTGCACGGTCAAGGCAATCGATTTGCCCCAAACTGATGCGCACCCAGCCTCCATCATGGTGATTGTGCGCCATGGAGGGCCGCTTTCGAGCGTGTTTCATCTCCGCGATGACGGGCGCAGCCGGGCGATGTATTATCGCCCACCCAACGAAGTGACCTTGATCTATACGCCGTCGCTGCGCCAGATCGAGGTCTGCGCCGACAATCCGGTGGCCCGCCAGCGTGTCGGTGATGCCTTCGCCGAGATCGTTCTCCACCACGATATTTCGAGCAAGCCCCTGACATGGAAGCGCTACAACCTCACGCGATTTCGCTCCGCGCTCAGGCTCGATCTCCCCATGATCGATGGCTACACCATCAGCCGCGTCCGTGTGCTGGAGGCAGAAGTTCGACTCGGCAACTGGCGCCGCAAGCTGCTGCTCAAGGTCACGATCGACGACGATATCGAGGAAGTCGCCAACCAATACCTGGGCCCGCAGAATGTCTACCGGCGGCCCGCAGCGTTCAGCAAGATCACCATCGCGGTGGCATACACGCGTGCGGGTGACACGAAAAAGCGCACCCTCAACATCACGATCTCGGGCACGAAGAGCTGTAACCTGCAAAGCCACAAGGATCCGGAAGAACGCAGCCTCGGTTTTGCGCTGTTGAAGGAATGGGGGATTCTCCATGCCTTCCGGCAGATCGATAAAGACGACCTGCGAGGGATGTTCGCCGCGCTCCTGCAGTTGCACGAGGGTGTCGAAAACGAAGTTTCAGGGCAACACTTGTGCGAACTCGGCCTTGATCCGCAGCAGCTGATCGAGGGTGGCCTTCTGGAACGGCGAGATCGGCAGGATGTGATTCTGATCGATGACGGCGATATCGAAGGCGAAGGCTCGGTCGAACCATCGAAGAAGGAGGGCATGGTCAAGATTACCGGCCCCTTCGGCGAGGACGCCGGCGAGCGGCCTGCTTCGGACCATGACATGTACGCGATCAATGCGGCATGGCTTCACGAGACGCTCATGTCGCTGCTGAAACCGCTGTTGAGAAAACGGGCGGTTGAGGTTCTGGATATCGATCTTACCCGTCTCGGTGCGATGCAGATTGGCGAAACCGAAGTACCAATCTATCTCGGGCGGCGCCTGGATGACCTGAAAACCGTTGAAAGGCTCGACATTCTCATGCGGGCCCGCAATCAGGCGGGCGTGGGTATCGTGCTGACGGTCAGTCAGGCAACACCGGCATATCTTGGCCCCAACGTGGTCGCCCCGCTCTTGGAAAATCTTGCTCCGGAGAGCGAGGAGTTCGTCCTGTCGCGCGACGGGCTTGAACTCGCCTGGCGTGGCGGGCGCGAACTCGCCGGCGGAGGCGAGGTTCCCCGGGTTCTGAAGTCCGGTCCGCAATCGGCAACGCTGCATGTTCCGGGCAAGCCGCCCCTCGTTCTCACGGGCGCCGATCAGATCAGGATCTTCGAGCGCCTGGTCGCCGCGGCGCTGGCCGGAAGTCCGGACGTTCAAGTCAAGACACTGATGGAAGGGACCGGCTCGCGCAGCCCGCAGCAAGCCTTCCGCGCGCCGACATGGCGAGACATCAAGGACGTCTACATTGGCCCCGGTCAGAAGCGCGGTTACTGGCGGCTGATCACAGCCAATGCCGCACCGGTGGTTGCCGTCTAACAAGCGTCTAACCTGAAGGGCGGGACGGTCGAACAAATCGCTGTCTATTGGAAAGGCTCACTCAGCAAGAGGAGCATTCCAATGCCGACTCCCCACTTTCAGCGCGGATACGCGCACGCGAACGGCCCGGCGCCCCGCGCGGCTAATTCCGACCATCACGGCACTGAATGGCGCTGCACGCGCTGTGACAAGCTGCTCGGCATCTGTCGGGACGGCCAGTTGCACCTGCGCTTTGCCCGCGGCCACGAATATTTCGTGAGCCTGCCCGCCGTTGCCACCTGCCGTGGCTGCGGCACGCTGAACCACGCGCCCGCACTCTGAGGCGGGCGCCCCCACACACCTCCTGCAACCGAAGAGACGCGCGACGTCCTGACCTGGCCACGAGAAGGCGCCCGACGCCTGGCCGAAAGGCAGACGTCCGATGTCCTTCAAATGGCACGAGATCCACGATTCCCTCATGAATTCCTCCGCAACCCTTCAGTTCCAGAAATCTTTCGAGGCGCTCCGGCGCGGCGATCCCGCACTCGGGCGTTTCACAGATCCCGCCGCGCTTCTGGACAAGTTGCATGAGCCCACCGGCTGCGCCGAGTGGAAGAACCGCATCCTCAGGGCCCTGGTGGCTGCGGCGCAAGGCGATGGCCTTACTTCCGACTGCGCGCTGACGCTCGCGCTGCTCGCGCTCTGGCCGGGGCTCGACGCGGTGCGCCGGCGGCTGTTGTGGCGCAAGGCCGGGGGTTCGGATGACGTTTCGTCGGACGTGCTCGCGCGTGCGACGGAGGCCCTGCGTGGCCTCGATCTGGGTCGCGTCAACCGTATCGCCGCGACCGTCCTGAGAAATGTCGAACGCGACACCCTGCGGGCGCATTGCCGCGAAGCGGCCCGGCTGAACGCCGACTGCGACGCGGAGCCGGACAGCATCTGTGCGCCGGGCATGGATGCCGACGCGGAAGCGATGTTCCTGCGCCGCGATGTCGGACGGTTTCTTGGTCGCGACGGCGATCTGGTCCTTCGCGTGGCGGTCGACGGCTTCACCCAGCGCGAGGTTGCCGGGGCGTTCGGCCTGTCCGAGGCCGCCGCGCGCAAGCGCTACCAGCGCGCCAAGCGCCGCCTGCGGGAGGCATTCCATGAATTCGTCTGAGCGCATGTCCCGTTTCGTGGGCCCGGGTGGCTTTTCCCAAACGAATGGCCCGGAAACGGCGCGGGCCGCCGCAAAGGATGAACCGATGAACGAACATGACTCGGTCGCGTCAGGCGAACTGGTCCGCATTCCCGGCCTCTACCGCCGCTGGGAGCTTCCCGAGGTGCTGAGGAACCATCGCACCTATCGCATCGAGAAGGCCGGCGCACATGAGGACGGAACGCCGCTCGTCGCGATCTATGCCGATGCCTCACGTCCGCCCGGGACGTTTTCCGGAACCGATGAGTAGAGGCAGGACATGGAGATGCTTGCAATGCCCAAGACCGCCTTTACCGCCGCCGGTCGCACGGCCGATCCGCTGACTGACATCACGTTCTGCGCCTGGGTTGGCCAGGCCGCGCCGGGTGACTGGCTGGAATACCACCGGGGTTTTCTCGGGATCGACGTGATGCCGGGCATGTCGACCTTGACTGACAAGGACCGCCAGCGCCTCGCCGCACTGGCTCGGGCCGCGTTTCGTGCCTGCGAGGCAGGGCTCGTGCATCTCGTGCAGCAGCGCCTCGGCCCGGACCGTTTCGCCTATCTCGCCATCGCCCGGCCCAAACCCCGCGCAACACCGGTGCCGCTCGAACGCCTGCTCGCAGAGTCGGAGGCCGCCTGATGCCTGGTTTTCTCGATCACTTCGCCAATCATGGAGACCCGTTCATGCCATACCCCGAGAATGCTCCCACGCCCGACGATCTGCCCGGGCTCGACCCCAGCGAGATTGCCCGGCTGCCTGTCGACCTGCTCGCCATCCTCGAGCGCGAGGTGGACGAGCGCCTGAAGCAGGCCAAGGCTGCGAAGGCCCGCCTCGATGGGGCGCTGACCATCCGCTACGCCACCCGCGCCGCCGAGGAACGGCAGGCGGCCGGCAAGGACACCGGCACGGTGCGGTTCGATGACGGCGACTTCACCGTCGTCGCCGATCTGCCCAAGCGCGTCGAGTGGGATCAGGGCCAACTCGCTGCCATGGTCGCACGCATCCGTGCGGCCGGCGACGACCCGGCCCAATACGTGGACGTCACCTACAGGGTGCCCGAGCGCAAATACGCCGCCTGGCCCGAGGCCATCCGCAAGGGCTTCGAGCCTGCGCGCACCGTCAAGACCGGCGCCCTGAAGATCGCGATCCTGCCGCGGGAGGGTGCGCAATGACCGCAATCGCCCCGATTTCCCCTGACGCGCAGGACCTTCCCAGCCTGATCGACCGCGCCGCCAGCACGCTGGCCGGCGCCAAGACCGCCGCCGAGGTTCTCGAGGCGCGCGACATGGCCGGTCTGGCCTATGACGTGGCCAAACGTGCCGCCCGGCTGCAGAGGGCCAAGAGTGCCCATGACGATCTCGTCGCAGCCGCCCATCGTGCACAGGCCCACGCGCTCGAGATCGAGGCCCGCGCCAAGCGTCGGCTCGCCGACGAATACGATGCCGCGCAGGCACGCGGCGAGGTCAAGCGCAATGGAGGCAACCGGAGCAGTGTTGAGGACCGCAACACTGCTTCTGCCGCCGATCTCGGCCTGCGCCGCGACCAGATCCACGAGGCCCGCCAGATCCGTGACGCCGAGGCAGCCGAGCCGGGCATCGTCCGGCGCGCGCTGAACGAGCGCCTCGAGCAGGGCGAGGAGCCGACGCGTGCCGCCTTGCGCAAGATGGTGGTTGCCGCAGCCAGGCGGGGGATGCGTCCGCAGCGCCCCGCCAGCCGCCTCAATCCCCTCCACGTCCCGCCGACGCCGGAACGCGCCGCCTGGCAGCATGTGACTGGCACCTTCCGCGCCTTCGCCGAGTGGGCCACCGACGAAAACCTCGCCCTCGCCCGACAGGGCATGCGCGAGGCGCGGGACGACCCGTTCCACCATCTCGACGCCCGGGCCATCGCCCGCGGCGCTGCCGTTTTCACCAGGATCAAGGAGTGGTTTGATGCTCAATAGCCAATCGGCGGCCTTTGCCGCATCTGTCTGGGAGATCGCCTCCCGCCTGGGCAACAACGCGCCCAGGATTGCCGACGACATCATGGAGGCGGCCTTTCCGCTGACCTGTTCGCAGGCGCGCGAGGAAGGTGCGTTGCGCATGTTGCGCACCGGAATCGTCTCGGAAGTCAAACGCATCCTGCGCAATCGGGACGACGGGTCGGGCCAGGCGGATTTCTCGGAGATCTGCGCTGCCTTCGCGCCGCTCGTGAAGGACCTGCGCTCGAAATCCTATTTCGTCGAGAGCGCCGAGGAATATGTCGCGATCCCGGATCTGATTGCCGAACCGGCGCTGCTCGATGATGCGCGGCGCTTCATGCGGCGCAAGGGGATCGAATGCCTGGCGGAAGCGGATCGGCTGGATGCGCTCTACGCCGCCGTGACCAGCAACGATCCCACAGCGCCCCGCAAACCGCAGGAGGTGCCGGCATGACGCTCAGGATCATCACCGCCGAGGAGCGGCTGCGCGAGGCGCAAGGCAAGACCACCGTGGCGCTGTTCGGCCCGAGCGGCGTCGGCAAGACCACGCTCCTGACGACGCTTCCCGCCGAAGAGACTGTCTGCCTCGATCTCGAGGCCGGGCTCAAGTCGGTGCAGGACTGGCGCGGCGACAGCCTGCCGATCCGCCGCTATTCCGACGCGGTCGATATCGCCTGCCTGATCGGTGGGCCCAATCCGGCCGCGCAGCCTGACGAGCACTTCTCGGAGGCGCATCATGCGCATCTGCGGAACCTCCATCCCGAACTCGCCGCGCGGCTCGATACCAAGCGCATCGTCTTCGTCGACTCGATCACGGACCTAACACGGCAGGCGATGGCCTGGGCCCGGACCCGCCCGGAGGCAATCTCCGAGCGGACCGGCAAGCCGGACACCCGTGGCGCCTACGGGCTCCTCGCCCGCGAGGTCATCGGGCTCTTGAAGCACCTCCAACATGCCCCCGGCCGGACGGTGATTTTCGTCGGCATCCTCGAACGGATCACCGACGAGATGAACCGGACAATCTGGCAGCCGCAGATGGAAGGCGGCAAGGCCGCGCGCGAGCTGCCCGGCATCGTCGACCAGGTGATGACGCTGGGCCTCTTCAGCTCCGAGTCCGGCACAGAAGCTGTTTCGGGTGGCGCGACCGCCTGGCGGCACGACCCCGAAAAGGGTGAGACGCGCCGCCTCGTCTGCCGCTCCGGCAATCCCTGGGGCCTGCCCGCGAAGGACCGCTCCGGCCGGCTGGACGTGACCGAGCCTGCCGATCTCGGCGCGCTCCTCACCAAGATCAACCACACACCGAAAGGATGAACCAGATGACCTTCGACATGAATGATGTAGCGCCGCAGCAGTCCGGCGACCTGATCCCGGACGGCACCTTCGCCAAGGTGAGGATGTCTATCCGCAAGGGCGGCACGGACGGGATGAGCGAGGTGGATCGCGGACTTCTGAAGCCTTCCAACCAGCCCGGCAGCGATGTGCTGATGCTCGACGCCGAGTTCACGGTGATTGAGGGGCCGCATGCCCGACGCAAGTTCTGGCAGATGTTCACCGTTCAGGGCGGCAAGCTCGACGAACAGGGTCAGTCGATCGGCTGGAAGATCTCGAAATCGACCTTTCGCGCCATGATCGACAGCGCACTGGGCCTGAACCCCGAGGACATGAGCGAGGCGGCCAGGGCCAAGCGTGTGCTGCGCGGGCTCGCCGATCTCGACGGGATCACGTTCGTTGCGAAGATCCGGATCGAGCCGAACCGCAATCCCGCCTACAAGGACGCCAACAAGCTCGACCATGTGGTGCTGCCGACGGCGCCCGAGTGGAGACAGGTGATGGACGGCGAGACGGTGCCGGCGCAGCCTTCGAACAGGCCCCGGCCCGCCGCTGCGCCCGCGCAGCCCGCAGCACCCGCCTGGGGGCAGTCGCAGCCCGCCAGCCAACCTGCCGCCGAGCCCGCCGCGCCGAAGGCCGCGGGTGGTCCGGCCTGGCTGAACCCGTGAGCCCGGACGAATGGCAGGCGCATGTCACCACGGAGGCGGCCCTTGCGATGGGGCGCTGGCTCGAGGCGCGGGGGCGGCTCGACCGCCCCATCGCCAGCCTGACCCGGCGCGATCTGGAATGCATGGCGGTGAGCGCCATCAGCCGCTTCATCGTGCTGGCCTCCGAGCGTCGCACCGCCGCACCAGACGAGGAGGAACGCGAGCACCTCGATCTGCTGCTCATGGGCTGACGCCCCCCGAACTCGGCCGCCGCGTGCCCTGCGCGCTCTGCGGCCGTGAAGCCCGGGGCTTCGGCTACTGCCACGGCCTGCGGTGGGACCGCCATCCACATTATCGCTTTTGCTCTATGGCCTGCCTGAGGGCGGGCTCGGCCAACGCAAAGAGGAACCACGGAATGATCGACAAGACCGACATGGAAACCCGCGCGATCCGCGAGGCCCGCCGCGACCTGGCCGAGGCGCTGACCGAGATGGGGCTGATGGAGCCCTTCTTCGACCGCCCGGCCGAGGACATCGACCGCCTGATCGAGGCCTGTGTCGACGGATTTCAGGCATCCATGCAGCGCCAGTCCGACGCTGGCGACGTGCCGTTCTGAGGGGGGCGGATGTTGGTAGACCTCAATCACTGCTCGCGCTTCGTCTACGGCCGGGACGTTTGTGATCCCGAACCCCTCGGCGCGCGGATCAACACGCTGCTCGATGACGCCCTCGTGGCCGAGCACGAAGGCCAGCGGCCTCGCGACTATCTCGGCGCAAGCCGGATCGGCGAGCCCTGCGCGCGCCGCCTCGTCTTTGAAGTGACCCACACGCCGCCCGATGCCGGCAAGGAACTTGAGGGGCGCAGCCTGCGCATCTTCGCCGCGGGTCACGTCTTCGAGGATCTCGCCATCCGCTGGCTGCGGCTGGCCGGGTTCGACCTGCGCACCCGGACGCGCGACGGCGGCCAGTTCGGCTTCGAGACAGCGGGCGGCCGGATCCGGGGTCATGTTGACGGCGTGATCGTTGACGGCCCGGAGGTCGGGCTCGCCTGGCCGGTACTCTGGGAACACAAGGCGCTGAAGGCGTCGTCATGGTCGGACACGGCGAAGAAGGGCGTCCGGCTCTCCAAGCCCGTCTATTTCGGGCAGATGCAGATCTACATGGCCTATTTGGGCCTCGGCTCGGCGCTCTTCACCGCGCTGAACAAGGACAGCTGCGAACTCTACCACGAGCACGTCGCCTTCGACCCGCCAACCGCGCAGGAGCTGTCCGACAAGGCGGTCAATGTGCTGCGTGCCGCGGATGCGGGCGAACTGCTGGCGCGAATCGCGACGAGCTCCGACTTCTATCTCTGCCGGTTCTGTCCGTTCTCGGCGCGCTGCTGGGAGGCCACAGCATGAACATCACCCTTTCCCAAGCCCAGGGCCGTGCCATCACCGCCATCCGCAACTGGTACGAGACGCGGCGGCGCGACCAGCAGATCTTCCGACTGTTCGGCTATGCCGGGACGGGCAAGACCACGATCACCGCCATGGCGATCGAGGCGCTGGGGCTTGTACCGATGATCCCCGGCGCACCGGGCGGCGTGCTCTTCGGCGCCTTTACCGGCAAGGCCGCACTCGTGATGACGCGCAAGGGCACGCCAGCGCAGACCATCCACAGCTTGATCTACCGGGTCTCGGAGGCAACGCCGGAAGAGATCGCGCGCGCAAACGAGGATCTGGCGGCGCTCCGCCGCGACCTGCCGCGCATGGGCCCGGCCGAGCGCGATTTCGCCATGACGCGGATCGCGCAACTGGAGATGCGGCTCGAGGACATCCACCAGCCGAAGTTCCTGCTAAACGAGCAGTCGATCCTGCGCGACGCCGACCTCCTCGTGCTCGATGAGGTGTCGATGGTGGGCGAAGACTTGGGGCGCGACCTTCTCGCCTTCGGCAAGCCGATCCTTGTGCTGGGCGATCCGGGCCAATTGCCCCCCGTGAAGGGCACGGGATTCTTCACCGAGGCGGCGCCCGACGTGATGCTGACCGAGGTGCACCGGCAGGCGCGGGACAGCGCGATCCTGCGCCTTGCGACGCTGGCGCGAAAGGGTGCGCCGATCCCGATGGGCGCGCATGACGACCACGTCTGGAAGATGCCACGCCAAGACGTCGGCCCGGAGCAGATGCTGCGCGGCGGCCAGGTGATCTGCGGCACCAACGCGACGCGGCGCTGGCTGAACACCGCCATGAAGCGCGCGGCCGGGTTCGAGGCCGACTACCCGACCGGCAGCGGCGAGAAGATCATCTGCCTGAAGAACCGCCATGATCTCGGGCTGATCAACGGCATGTTCCTGACGCTGAGCGACGTGCGCCATGACCCCGACGACGCCTTCGCTTTCAGCGCCATGGTCGAGACCGAGGATGGGGAAAGCATCGCCGGGCGGCAGCGCTTCTGGCGTGGCGAGTACGCCGATCATATCGCCTACGATCCTGAACGGGCGCGGCGGGAATGGCAGATCCGGCGCGGGCTGATCGAGTCCAGCTGGGGCTACGCGATCACCTGCCACAAGGCGCAAGGTTCGCAATGGGAGAACGTGGTCGTGTTCGACGATGGTTTCGGTCGCTCGGCGACCGACAGGAACCGCTGGCTCTATACCGCGATCACGCGGGCCGAGCGGGGGCTGGTGATCCTTGCTTGATCTCAACGATGCTCTCCCGCCCAAACCCGAGGCGCCGCGCTTTGATCTCGACCTGATCGTCGAGCGTCTGCGCGAGTCCGCGGAAGTCTGGGTGCCGCGCCTGTTCCCGCGCGGCCGCCGCTCCGGCGACGAATGGCGGCTCGCCAATATCCGGGGCGACGCACCCCGGAACACCGGCTCCTGCGTCATTACCCTGCGCGGGCCCCATGCCGGCGACTGGATCGACTTCGACGGCAATCAGGGAGGCGGACCGATCAGCGCCATCGAGGCCGCGACCGGGCTTAAGGGCCGCGCGCTGATTGCACGGGCCGCAGAAGTCGCGGGCGTCTCCCCGGGCGCGCCAGTGCGGCAGGCGCCAGCGACGCCGCCGCCACCCAAGCGGGACGCCAGCCTTGAGATTGTCCACATCCTGTCCGCGGCCGAACCGCTCGCGGGCACGTCGGCCGCGGACTACCTTGCGGGCCGAGGCCTCGCTGTCCCCGCCACGGCCGATCTGCTCTTCCACCCCGATCTGGCGCATTACGAGACGAAGACCGGTTATCCGGCACTCGTCGGCCAGGTGCGTGATCGGAACGGCGACGTCATCGGGCTGCATCGCACCTGGCTCGCCGCCGACTCTGATGGCGGCATCCGCAAGGCGCCGCTCGACAAGGTGAAGAAGATGCTCGGCCGCGTTGCCGGCGGGGCCGTGCGGCTCGCGCCTATCGGTGACGGCGACAGGCTGGCACTGTCCGAGGGGATCGAGACCGGGCTCGCGGCGATGACCGCCCGTCCCGATCTGCCGGTATGGGCCACCCTGTCCACCTCGGGGCTCGAGCAGGTCGACCTGCCGCCGGCCGCGAGGCGCATCGTGATCCTCGCTGACAACGACGCATCCGGCGCCGGCCTGCGGGCGGCCGAGGCCGCTGCCCGCCGTCTGCGCGCACAGGGGCGCGACGTCGCCATCGCGGTACCGCCCGAGGAAGGTCAGGACTTCAACGACCTGCTGCTGACCAACGGCGCACAGGCCGTGGCCCGCGCGATCTCGGCGGCGGAGAGCGTCGTCGAGGCGGAAACAGTCATGCAGATCGGACAGCACCGGCCACTCAACTACCAGGGCACGGGCGACAGGGTTCCGACACTCCGCGCCGACGAGGGCGATCTGGCGCGGGCGAACGAGCAGGTCTGGAGCCTGCTCATGGCCTCGAACCGCTGCCCCTGGCTCTTCCGGCTGGCGGGCCAGCCCACATGGGTCGTGCCCGACGACGAGGGCCGTCCCGTCGCCACCGCGCTCAACGAGGAGAGGCTCCGCCACATGCTGGCGCGGCTTGCCCGCTGGGTGCGCGTGAATGCCAAGGGCGAGCAGATCCCGGCGCCACCCCCCTTGCCCGTGGTCAAGTCGGTCCTTGCCACGCCCGATCCGGCACTGCCTGTGTTGACCGGCATCGTGAACACGCCGGTCTTCGGTAGAGGCGGCACGCTGATCACCATGCCGGGCTATCATCCCGATGCGCGGCTGCTCTACGTCCCGGTGCCGGGGTTCACCGTGCCGGATATCCCCACCAGGCCGGCCCCGTCCGAGATCGCCGCGGCGCGCACGCTCATCTGCGAGGACCTGCTGGGAGACTTCCCCTTCACCGGCAAGGCCGAACGAGCCCATGCAGTGGCGCTCCTGCTGCTCGGTTTCCTACGGGGCATGATCGACGGGCCGACCCCGCTGCACCTGATCGAGAAACCCACGCCCGGCACCGGCGCCACGCTGATGGTCGACGCGATCGCCACGATCCTCACGGGCACTGGCGCCAGCGTCATGACCGAAGGACGCGACGACGAGGAATGGCGCAAGCGCGTCACCGCCAAGCTGCGACAGATCCCCGCGATCATCCTGATCGACAACCTGCGCGCCAAGCTCGACAGCTCGGCCGTCGCCGCCGCGCTCACCGCGCCCTTCTGGGAGGACCGCATTCTCGGCCATTCCGAGATGGCGCGCCTGCCGATCCGCTGCCTCTGGATCGCGACCGGCAACAACCCGGAGTTTTCCAACGAGATGGCGCGGCGCCTGGTGCGTATCCGGCTCGATGCCAATGTCGAGCAGCCCTGGCAGCGCTCGGGCTTCCGCCACCCTGACCTGATGGTGTGGGTGCGGGCCAACCGCGCGCGGCTGGTCGCGGCCTGCCTGACGCTCTGCCAGGCATGGATCGCCGCCGGCAAACCGCGGGGCCAGAGGACCATCGGCTCCTTCGAGAACTGGGCGCAGATCGTCGGCGGTGTCCTCGAGACCGCCGGCATCCCCGGCTTCCTCGGCAACCTCGACGAGATGATGGCGGCCTCGGACAGCGAGGGCGCGGGCTGGAGCGCCTTCATCGCCGCCTGGTGGGACAGGTTCGGCACGGCCGAGGTGGGCGTGGCCGACCTGTTCGACGTGGCCCTGTTTTGCGATCCGGCGCCCCCGATCACCGGCCACACGGACCGTGCACAGAAGACCAGCTTCGGGATCGCCATCAAGAAAATGCGGGACCGCGTGTTCCGGGTGGGCGACCTGACGCTCAGGCTGGTTCAGGCGGGCACGTTTCGGCGGGCGGTCAGGTGGCAGTTGAAGGTCGCGGAGCAACCATCGCGTCCGCAATCGGGCTCGCGAGGGACCGATATGTGTGAACCTCGGGAGGCCAGTGTGAACCTCCAGAACCGAGGTTCACACGATCAAGCCATTGATCTAGCTAGGAAATGTGAACCTTGTGAACCTTGTGAACCTCTCTCAACCCTTACGCACACGCGCGCGCACACGCGTGCGAAGAGGGATGCCGGAAAAGGTTCACAAGGTTCACAAGGTTCACAAAGCCCCGTGAGTTCAAAGCCTTGTCAGTGTGAACCTCCGTGTGAACCTCCTGCGGCAGGTTCCCGAGGTTCACCCGTCCCGGACTGGCTGCGTGAGCTTGATCCATGAACCGCGCAGGCCTCCAACCCACCCGATCCGACGACGGCGGCCGTTACCGCCAAGCATCAACCGCCGTCGTCTTCCACCCGAGCAGCCAACCAGAAGAGGAGACCACCCATGGCTGATACGACTCTGCCTGGCACCGAGCCGGGCGCAACCCTGAATCCACCATCCCGCACCATCCTCGCCCTGGACCTCGGCACCACCACCGGCTGGGCCTTGCGCGGCCATGATGGGCTGATCACCAGCGGCACGGTCAGCTTCAAACCCCGGCGCTTTGACGGCGGCGGCATGCGCTATCTGCGTTTCACCAACTGGCTGACGGAGATCGACCGGCTGTCCGGGCCGATCGAGGCGATCTGGTTCGAGGAAGTCAGAGCCCACAGGGGCGTGGACGCGAGCCACGTTTATGGGGGTCTCATGGCCACGCTGACGGCGTGGGCCGAACTGCGCGGCGTGCCTTACGAGGGCGTGCCCGTTGGCACCATCAAGAAACACGCCACCGGCAAGGGTAACGCCAACAAGCAGGCGATGATCGACGCAGCCCACGCCCGGGGCTTCAGCCCGGCCGACGACAACGAGGCCGATGCCATCGCCATCCTCATGTGGGCGATCGAGACGAAGGGGGGCATGGCATGAAAGCGATGCGCTTCACTCCTCCCGGCTATGGCGGCCGGCGACGTGACCCAGAACAGGTCAAGCGCGACGGCTGGCACGAACAGGGCCTGCTGGCGGTGTCCGTCGACGACGACCGGCTGACCTGGCCCGAGCGGGAATTGGTGCGCCAGTTGGGCGAGAAACTCTATGGCAAGCGGGAGGAGGAGCGATATGGGTGAGTGGACGATGGCCCGGGTGCAGGACCGGCTGGAACTGGCGGCCGAGGTGTTCCGCCAGATGCCACCCGTAAAGCCGCAGGGGTATTTCAGCGCGTGGCCGGAAGTGTTCCACAGCTTCGCCGATCAGGTGGGCCAGACGCCACGGATGCGTCGGCCGCTGCCGAGTCCGCGCATGATCACCGAGGCCGAGGAAGCGCTGCTCTGGCTCCGCTGGCTCGAGAAGGAGGACGCCCGGATCGTCTGGCTGCGCGCCAACCGCACGCCGTGGAAGAAGGTCTGCTGGGAGCTGGGCCTCAGCCGCCCCGCCGCCAGCCGCCACTGGCAATACGGCATCGCGTTGATCACCTGGCGGCTCAACGGGCGGGTGCCGCCTTCGAAGCGATCGAAGCGCTTCGTGATCGAGAACGCCGACAGGCTGTCAAGGAAAATCGTCCTGTGAAAAAATTTTCGGGGAGACATCGCAGGGGGTGTTGCCCTTGCCCGGCGCGGTCTACAAATCGGGCAAGGTCGAACGAAGCGTGAGAGACGGATGGAGCGGATGAGCAAGGCAGTTGAAACGGGCAGGCGGGGATCGGTTGACCGGAACAACCTTCTCCGGGCCCTTGTAAGCCTTTGATTTCACGGGTCCTTTTCATTCACCGACGTATTCGGGGGGGCTTGGCGCAAGGCTTTCCCAGTGACGCCACCGAAAATACCCGTTTCGTTTCGCTTTGCCGCAAAAACCAATGAAACAAGGGGCTGACGCCCCCAAACACCCCGCCTGAACCGAAACGGGGGTCGGACCCCATTTCGTTTCGCGGATCTTCGGTTCGTTTCGCGGGTCAGGCCCGCTTCGTTTTGGCCACCACACCAGGAACAAGTCATGGAAGTGATCGAACTGCTGCTCGGGCAGATCATTCCCTATGCCCGCAATCCACGCCGCAACGACAAGGCCGTGGCTGCCGTCGCCGCCTCGATCGCCGAGTTCGGCTGGCGCCAGCCCATCGTCGTGGACGAGAACATGGTGGTGCTGGCCGGGCACACCCGGCTGGAAGCGGCGCGGCAACTGGGGCTCGAGACCGCGCCGGTGCATGTGGCCAAGGGGCTGAGCGAGGCCCAGGCGCGCGCGTTCCGGATCATGGACAACCGCTCGGCCCAGAACGCCGAATGGGACGAGGACCTGCTGGGGCTGGAACTGGGCGACCTGCTGGAGGCCGAATTCGACCTCGGGCTCACGGGCTTCACCGAAGACGAGTTGAACGCGCTTCTGTCCGGGGTCGAGGAAGCGGCGGCCGAGGATGCCGACGAGGTTCCCGACGCACCGGAGGACCCTGTCACCCGCCCGGGCGATCTGTGGCTGCTGGGCCCGCATCGGCTGCTCTGCGGTGACGCTACGGTGGCAACCGACGTGGGACGACTGCTTGGGGACAGCAAGGCCAACATCTGCTTCTGCGATCCGCCCTACAACGTGGACTATGCCGGTGGGGTCGGCGCCGAGAAGTCCGGCAAGAATCGCCGGATCAGGAACGATGCCCTGGGCGATGATTTCGGCCAGTTCCTCTATGACGCCTGCGTGCTGATCAACGCGCACACCGCGGGCGCGGTATATATCTGCATGTCCTCGAGCGAGCTGCACACGCTGCAGAAGGCCTTCACCGAGGCCGGCGGGCACTGGTCGACCTTCGTGATCTGGGCCAAGGACCGCTTCACGCTGGGGCGCTCGGATTACCAGCGCCAATACGAGCCAATCCTTTATGGCTGGCCCGAGGGTGCCAAGCGCCGCTGGTGCGGGGCGCGTGACCAGGGCGACGTATGGCTGATCGACCGACCGGCGAAGAACGATCTGCACCCGACGATGAAGCCGGTGGCCTTGGTCGAGCGTGCCTTGCGCAATTCCAGCCGCGTGGGCGATCTGGTGTTCGATCCCTTCGGCGGCAGCGGCACGACGCTGATCGCAGCCGAGACCACCGGGCGCAAGGCGGCGCTTCTGGAGCTTGATCCGAAATACGTCGACGTGATCGTGGAGCGCTGGCAGCGGTTCACGGGGCGGCAGGCGGTGCTGGATGGTGACGGGCGCAGCTTCGCAGAGATTCAGGACGGACGGGAAGCCGCATGAAGCAATCCCGGTTCATGTCGCTGGTCGAAGCCATCGCCAATGTCGCGGTCGGCTACGGCGTCGCCGTCGTGACGCAGATCCTGATCTTCCCCGTGTTCGGGCTGCACACGACGCTGGGGCAGAACCTCAAGATGGGCGGGATATTCACCATCGTCAGCCTGGCCCGGTCCTTCGCTCTGCGGCGGCTGTTCGAGGCCTTTCGAGCCAAAGAAATCACTTCGAGAGCTCAGCGATAATCGGATCGAGATCAGGTTGCGGTATCGTGGCGAGACCCATTTGGTTGAAAAGATCCGCACCCATTCCTTGGACGGACATGCTGCCCGGCTTGATATCGGTTGGACCAAAGGCCACTTCGCCCCCGAAGTTCACAAGAGCACGGTGATAGAGATCCAGGCACTCGTAGAGAAGCTCGTACAGCGATTTATCGAAGCGCTGCTGACCCCGATAATCGCCTGCTCTTAGTTGATAATTCTGTCGTAGCGCCGCGATCTTGAGCAAACACAGTTGGCGGTAGGTAAGCGCTTCTGTGGTTTTGACAATCTGATGAGCAAGACCAGGGCTAATTTGCGCGTCGAATGCTATGTTCCCGATGAGAAAAGCCATATAAGGGATCTTCTTCTCCTCGGCTTCACGCTGGCATTTAAGGAGAACACTCTCAGCCACTTCATCTGCGTCGCTGCGTCCATTCCCTTTTGGCTCGAAGAACCCATCTTGGCGGAGTGTTTCGCCTCGTTCGATACGGTCTCGGATCTTTGATGCAGCAATCGCTAGCGCACCACCAACGCGCACCTTTTCACGCGGCCCTAATAGCCGATTTGCTGCTTCTTCACCGAGTCCACGGAGGACATGTGCGGCCATGGCACCACCGGCGCCGCCCGCCGCTGCACCTCCCGGACCCCCAGCCAAGAAACCAAGCGCGCCGCCGACTGCGGCACCAGCGATATCGGCGCCCGCTCCGATCATCGCGTTAACCTTGCCGTTGTCTTCTTGGTCAGTGCCTTCGGTGCTCGTCATTATGAAACATCACCCCGTGTAAATGGTCACTGCCAACCGTGCCAATCATCGCCCGCGATCGAAACTTGAATAGCATGGGTGAGAAAGCTGTCCAACGAGAAGGCCGCCGCCCCATGCGGGACGGCGGCATCGGACCGTGGTGTTCTGCGGCTCTAGTCGCTCGGCAAGCCGTAGACCCGACCGCGCCCCTCGATCTTCTCGGAGGTGACCGTCAGCCCGATCCGCTTCTTCAGGACACCGGCAAGAGCACCCCTCACGGTGTGGGGCCTCCAGTTGAGGGCCGCTGCCATCTCGTCGATGGTGGCGCCGCTCTCGGCGCGGAGCATCTCGATGAGCCTTGCCTGCTTGGTGCCCGCGCGCGGTGTGTGCGCCTTGGACGCCGGGCCGGCTTTGGCGGATATGTCCTTCGGCGCCACCTCGGCGGCTTTGAGCGCGTCGTCGCCACCCTCCGGCTCGATGCCGATGGCTGCGAGCCCCGTATCGGTGATGTGCAGCAGGGTCGCACAGCCGTCACCATCGTTGCGCCAGATGCGGTTAAGAGCAGCGTCGGCCTTTGCCGGTTGGTCAGTCGCCGTCTCGGCAATCAGCCCGCGCTTCATGAGCGCGCCGATCACCTTGGCGGCGGCGCCACCTCGCAGGGAGCCGGGCAGCGGCAGGACGTTGCGGTCGTCGCGCTGCGCGGCGGCCGAGAGGATCACGAGTTGGGTATCGGAAAGTCGGGTCATCTTGGGGTCTCCGTGTTCGGGGCCGCGACCGTCGCGCCCCTCCTACGACCCCGAGCCCGCCAGCGGGCGGGCCGGAGTTCGGGCAGGGCCGAAGATCACTCGGCGTATTCGCCTTCACCGAACAGGAAGTCGGTGATCTCCCTGAGGTCGCTGGCAACGTGGTCGATCGACCCGACGGCTCCCCAGTTGACGGCTTCGGGGTCGAACCCGAAATGGTCGTCGCTGAGCGCCTGCAGGCGGGCAAGCATCTCGTCGATCTCGGCCTTCTTTCCGATGAAGGCGGCGAGCGCGGCTTCGTGGTTGCGCCGGGCCTTCTCGGCGCGAAGCTGATGGCGGGGTGTGGTTTGCGGGTTGAGGCGGGGCATCGTGGTCTCCTTTCAGCGGCAATCGCGAAGGTCGAGGCCCGTCTTGCGCTCGAAGTCGGCGTAGGCGTTTTCGAGCGCCTCGAGGAGGATGATGTCGTCTTCCCGGCCGACGAGCGAGGCGCGGATGTCCTCGATCGCGTCGATCATGCGGCGGGTTTCCGGGTTTGCGAGGGCTTCGGTGAAGGTCATCGTTGTCTCCGTCGATTGCATTGTTTCGTGCAATCAGCTTCGCTCTGAAGGGCTGGCCCATCCAGTATAATCGCAGCAATATCATGGCTTTGTTCAGCGCCGGGGAGCAATCGCGTGTCATCGCCCAGCCAGCCCATCGGGGTGATCGCGAAGCTTCTGGACCTCTCCGAGCGGCGGGTGCAGCAGCTGAGCCGCGAGGGCGTGATCCCGAAAGCCACGCGCGGGCAGTACGACCTGATCGGCTCGGTGCGCGGCTATGTGCGTTACCTGCGCGAACAGGCGGCACGGGCACAGGCCGGCGCTCCAGATTATGCCGCCGAGCGGGCGCGCCTCATCCGGGCGCGCGCCGATCTCGCCGAGATGGAGGCCGAGGAAAAGCGCGGCGCGGTGATCGCCGCCGAAGACGTAGAGGCGGCCTGGATCGCGGTGCTGGCGCTGTTGCGCACGCGGCTTCTGGCATTGCCCGACCGGCTGGCGGCGCAGCTGCAGGGCGCGGAAACTCCGGCGGCGGTGCGGGACGTGTTGCGCGGCGCCGTGCGCGAGGCGCTGGAGGAACTTGCGGAAACGGATGTGCGCCTTGAGCGAGACAACGACGATCCTGACCCCGCCGGGGACGAAGGTCTTGCAGAGGACGGTGCGCCGGGCACTGAAGGCACTGACCCCGCCGCCGGAGCTGACGATCAGTGACTGGGCGGACGCGAACCGGCGGCTGAGTTCCGAGGCGAGCGCCGAACCCGGTCAGTGGAAAACCTCGCGGGCCGAATATCAGCGTGGGATCATGGAGGCGATTTCCGACGGCGCTGCCGAGACCGTGGTCATCATGTCGAGTTCGCAGGTGGGCAAGGCGCTGGCGCTGGACACGCCCATCCCGACGCCCGGGGGCTGGACGACCATGGGCGAGATCAGGGTCGGCGATGTGATCTTCGACGAACGCGGCCGGCCCTGCCGGGTGACGGCAGCGACCGGGGTGATGATGGACCGGCCCTGCTACCGGGTCCGGTTCTCGGACGGCAGTTCGATCATCGCCGATGCCGATCACCTCTGGGCGGTGGAGTCCGACACGGAGGTGCGCGCGAGCCGCGCCATGGGGGACCTGTTCGATGACGACCCACCGGATGGTTCTGACAACCAGGGAGATTGCCGAGACAGCGCATTGCTTTGGTGCGAAACGACGCAATCGCTATGCCATCCCGGTGGCGGGGGCGCTGGAACTGCCCGAGGCCAACCTGCCGATCCCGCCCTATGTGCTCGGCGTGTGGTTGGGTGACGGGCACAGCTACGGCTCGCAGATCACGACGCATGAGGATGATCTCGAAATCGCCGATCACCTGCGCGCCTGCGGCATGGCGGTGGAGGTCAAGGCGAAGGACAAGCGGTTTGCGCACATCCTGACGCTCAGGCCGACCTTTCCCTGGCCGGATCATATCTGTCAACGCGGGCACGACATGAACGTTGTCGGCCGGTACAAGGGAGGCAACTGCGCCGAATGCGGGCGACAGTTCGGCATGCAGTGGAAGCACGGAACTTCGGTCGATCCGGTTCTGCCAGAGGCAAAACCCTTCAGCCTGAGGCTGCGGGAACTGGGCCTCATCAAGTCGCGCAAGACACCGGATACCGGCAAGCATATTCCACCGGCCTATCTCAGGGCATCGAAAGACCAGCGCCTGGCGCTGCTGCAGGGGCTGATGGACACGGATGGTTATGTTGCCGAATGCGGGCGCTGCGAGTTCATCACGATATACCCGCGTCTGGCCGAGGGCTTTGGCGAGTTGCTGGCGACGCTGGGGATCAAGTTCACCTCCGTTGCAAAGCAGCCAAGCGTGGTGATCGACGGGGTGCGCAAACTCGGCAAGCCGGCAACGCGCTTCTCCTTCATGATCTACGAGGACACGCCCGTGTTCCGGCTTGCGCGCAAGCGGGCGCGGCTTGTCTCGCGCGAAGGCCGGCGCACCACCGAGACCGAGCGCCGCCGGATTGTCGCAGTCGAGAGGGTCGCCAGCGTTCCGGTGCGCTGCATCCAGGTCGACAGCCCGAACCGGCTTTATCTGGCCGGACGATCAATGATCCCGACCCACAACACGGAGATGCTGAACAACGCCGTCGGCTACCACATCGACCAGGACCCGGCGCCGATCATGGTGGTGATGCCGACCGAGCGCGATGCCGAGACCTGGTCGAAGGACCGCTTCTCGCCGATGGCGCGGGACACGCCGTGCCTGAGGGACAAGATCGCCGACCCCAAATCGCGTGATGGCAACAACAAGATCCTGCACAAGCGCTTTCCGGGCGGGCATCTGACAATTGTCGGCGCCAACGCGCCTTCGGGGCTTGCGAGCCGGCCGATCCGGCTGCTGCTCTGCGACGAGGTCGACCGCTATCCGTTCAGCGCGGGTGCCGAGGGCGATCCGGTAAACCTGGCGAAAAAGCGCACGGTGACGTTCTGGAACCGCAAGATCGTGCTGGTCTCGACGCCGACCAACAAGGGCGCGAGCCGGATCGAAACGGCGTTTGAGGAAAGCGACCAGCGGCAATACTGGGTGCCGTGTCCGGACGGTGGTGAATCCCAGGTGCTGATCTGGGGGCAGGTCAGATGGGAGAAGACCGAGCAGGGTGAGCATCGGCCGGAGACGGCGCGCTACGAATGCATCCACTGCGCCGCGAAGTGGGACGACCAGACAAGATGGGCGGCCGTCGGCAAGGGCGAATGGCGGGCGCGACGGCCCTTTGCCGGTATCGCCGGGTTCCAACTCAACGAGATCTATTCCCCCTGGGTGCGGTTGGAGGCGATGGTGAAGGCGTTTCTCTCGGCGCGCGCCGGTGGCGACGAGGCGATGAAGACCTTCGTGAATACCTCGCTGGGCGAGACCTGGGTGGAGACCGGCGATGCACCCGACTGGCAGCGCCTGGCCGGGCTGAAGGAAGACTGGCCGGTGGGCACGGTGCCGGAGCGGGGCCTGTTCCTGACCGCCGGGGCGGATGTGCAGAAGGACCGGGTCGAGGTTGATATCTGGGCTTGGGGGCGTGGACTGGAAAGCTGGCTCATTGACCATCTGGTGATCGAGGGCGGGCCGGCCGATCCGGCGTGCTGGGCAAAGCTGTCGGAGCTTCTTGGTCGGACATGGATCCATGCGAGCGGCGCACACCTGACCATTGCCCGTCTCGCCGTCGATACGGGCTACGAGACCAGCGCCGTCTATGGCTGGGCGCGGGCCGTGGGCTTTGGGCAGGTGGCGCCGGTGAAGGGTGTGGAGGGGTTCAACAGGGCGGCGCCAGTGACCGGCCCGACTTACGTGGACGCAACTGTCGGGGGCAAGCGCCTGCGCCGGGGCGCGCGGCTCTGGACGGTGGCGGTGTCAACCTTCAAGGCCGAGACCTACCGCTTTCTCAGGCAGGAACGGCCCACGGCGGACGAGATTGCGGCCGGCGCCACATACCCGCCCGGCACCGTGCATCTGCCGGGCTGGGTGGACAGCGAGTGGCTCAAGCAGCTGGTGGCCGAGCAACTGGTGACGGTGAAGAACAAGCGGGGCTTCGCCAGGCTCGAATGGCAGAAGCTGCGTGAGAGGAACGAGGCGCTCGACGCCCGCGTCTATGCCCGCGCCGCCGCCTGGATCGCCGGGGCGGACCGGTGGTCCGAGGCGCAGTGGGCGGAGCTGGAGCGGCAGGTGGCGGTCGGGGCTGCAGAAACCGCGACCGGCGCGGTGCAGCGGCGGACGGCTCACCCGGCGCCGCGACGGCGACGGACCGTGCGCTCGAATTACATGGGCTGATCGATGGCAACCCTTTCAGATCTGCAAACCCGCCGCGAGGCGCTGCTGACCTCACGATCCTCGGGCGTGGCCCGGGTCACTTACGACGGCAAGACCGTGGAATACCGCAGCCTCGCCGAGATCGACCGGGCCATCGAGGCGCTCGACCGCGAGATCGCCGCGGCCGAGGGGCGCCGGATTGTCCGGCATCTGCGCGTGACGACGTCCAAGGGGCTCTGAGCGGTGAGTCTCTTCGACCGCTTCCGCCGCCGATCCACCGGCGGCCCCGCTGCCGTGCGCGCCCGTCTCGAAGGCGCCATGGCGAAGCGACGACTCCGGGGCTGGAACCCGCCCTTGGAGAACATCAACGCCCTGGTCGCCTCGGGCGGTCCCCGTCTTCTGGCCCGCGCGCGGGAGCTCGTGGTCACCAACGGCTATGCGGCGAACGCCTGCGAGGCCTTCGCCGCCAATCTGGTCGGGGACGGGATCAAGCCGTCGTCGCTGATCGGGGATTCGGATTTGCGCGACCGGGTCCAGCGGCTGTGGCTCGCCTGGACCGACGAGGCCGACGCCGACGGGCTGACCGACTTCTACGGCCTGCAGGCGATGGTTGCCCGCGAGATGTTCGTCGCCGGCGAGTGCTTCGTCCGGCTGCGCCCAAGACGTGCCGAGGATGGGCTGCTCGTCCCGTTCCAGCTGCAGCTTCTCCAGTCCGAGATGCTGCCCTTCGAGAAGACCGAGACGGCCCCGAACGGCAACGCCATCCGCTGCGGGATCGAGTTCGATCATGTAGGCCGGCGCGTGGCCTATCACTTCCGCCGCCGCCATCCGGGCGACAGCACCGATCGGGGCGCGCCAATACCCGAAACGGTGCGCGTGCCCGCCGAGGACGTGCTGCACGTCTACCGCCCGCTCGACGCCGGCCAGATCCGGGGCCTGCCGCATGTGGCCCCGGCCATGGTGCGGCTCCATCTGCTCGACCAGTACGACGACGCCGAACTCGACCGGAAGAAGACCGCGGCCATGTTCGCGGGCTTCATCACGAAGGCCGCGCCCGAGGAACAGCCGATGGGCGCGGTGGAGGACGCGGAGGACGGCACCGGCATCGCGAGCCTCGAGCCAGGAACGCTGCAGGTGCTGCTGCCGGGCGAGGACGTGACGTTCTCGTCTCCCGCCGATGTGGGCGGCGGCTACGAGGCGTTCCAGTATCGCACGCTTCTGGCGATCTCCGCCTCGCTGGGGCTGCCCTATCATCTGGTCACCGGCGATGTGCGCCAGGCCAACTACTCGAGCCTGCGCGCCGAGCTCGTCGAGTTCCGCCGCCGCTTCAGCCAGTTGCAGCACGGGGTGATCGCCCATCAGCTCTGCCGGCCGGTCTGGGCGCGCTGGCTCGAGGCGGCGGTGCTCTCGGGCGCGCTCGATCTGCCCGACATGGAAGCGGCGCGCGCCGTGCAGTGGATCCCGCCGCGCTGGGACTGGGTCGATCCCCTGAAGGACATCCAGGCGCAGCTTCTCGCGATCGAAGCCGGGCTGATGTCGCGCAGGAAGGCCGTCGAGGCCACGGGCTACGACATCGAGGAGATCGACCGCGAGAACGCGGCCGATGCCGCGCGCGCCGCCGAACTGGGGCTCGCCTACGGCAAGGGGGCCCGCGAGAGGCAGGGACCACGCGCCACGCCGGAGCGGCCCTCCGCCGCGCCCGGAGACGACATCCCGAAGGAGGAGTAACCACATGAAGAGCTGGTACCGGTTCCGCGCCACCGCCGAGGGCGCGGAGCTGTCGATCCATGACGAGATCGGCGCCCATGGCGTCAGCGCCAAGGCGTTCCTGGCCGATCTCGGCACGCTGCCGGACAAGGCCCCGCTGACGCTCAGGCTCAACAGCCCTGGCGGGTCGGTGTTCGACGCGGTGGCGATCTACAACGCGCTCAGGCGCCATGCGGGCAAGGTCACCGTCACCATCGACGGGATCGCCGCCTCGGCCGCTTCCTACATCGCCATGGCGGGCGACGAGATCGTCATGCCCGAGAACGCGTTCCTGATGATCCATGACCCTTCCGGGCTGGTGATGGGCACATCCGCCGACATGCGTGCCATGGCCGAGGCGCTCGACAAGATCGGGGCCGCGCTCATCAGGGGCTATGCCGCCAGGTCCGGCAAGGCGGAAGACGAGATCGCCAGGCTGATGGCGGCGGAAACGTGGTTCGATGCCGCCGAGGCGGTGGAGGCGGGGTTTGCCGACCGGCTGATCGAGCCTGTCCGGATCGCCGCGACCTTCGACATCGGGCGCTTCCGCAACGCACCGCCGGTGCTGGTCGACGCCATGCAAGCTGGGCCCGTGTCCGGCGACAAGTCCGACGGCGTCAGCACCGGGGCCGCCGACGGCCCGGATTGCGTCGAGGAAGCCGAAGACGGCCTGGCTTCCGCCGCCGACGCTCCACAGCCGTCGGCCAGGACGCCACCGGCCAGCGGCGCGCCGCCAGATCCCGCCGCGATCCGCGCCGAGGCGATGGCCCATGCCCGCGCCGTCGTCGATCTCTGCCGCCTCGCCGGTCAGCCGCAGATGGCGGGCCGCTTCCTCGAAGAGGACGCGAGCCTCGACGAGGTGCGCGCCCACCTTCTCGCCGCCAGGGCCGAAGCCGGGCCCGACATCTCGGCCACTCACCCGCAGCCCGGCCCGGGCCCCGCGGCGCGGCCCTGGGCCGACATCATCGACCGCACCTTCAAGCGCAGGGGATGACAGACCATGACCGTTCTTTCCGAGACCACCCATCCCGGCGGCTTCCTCGTCTGGGAGGCCTTCCGCGATTACACCCGCGAGGTCGTCACCATCGCCACCGGGACCAGTAACCCGGTGCTCGCGCCCGGCACCGTGCTCGGCAGGATCACCGCGAGCGGCAAATACGCCGCCCACGACCCGGCCGCCACCGATGGCACCGAGACCGCCGTCGCCGTGCTCTGGGGCAAGGCGGACGCCACCGCCGCCGACGTGGAGGCGGTCGTGCTCCTGCGCGGCCCGGCCATCGTCAACGCCAACGATCTGGTGTTCACCGGCACCCCGACCCAGCCCGAGATCGACGCGGCGCACGCCGCGCTTCTCGCCGCCGGCATCCTGGTGCGCTGACACCA
Organism: Albidovulum sp.; assembly: GCA_015487815.1. GTDB lineage: Bacteria > Pseudomonadota > Alphaproteobacteria > Rhodobacterales > Rhodobacteraceae > WFPA01. The sequence continues at coordinate 8,779 of WFPA01000236.1, read as the reverse complement.
CTCCATCATCGCGCTTCAGGGCGGAGAACCGGTTCCCACTTCTCCTGAAGCGCTCGCCTGAAAGGACCTTCCCATGGCCACCATGGACATCTTCGACACCGACGCCTTCTCGGTGATCGAGCTCACCCGCGCGCTCGAGAACATCCCCTTCAAGCCGGCGACGCTCTCGGGCTCGGGGCTCTTCAGCCCGCGCGGCGTGCGCGCGCGCACCGTCGTGATCGAGTCCCGCGACGGCACGCTGTCGCTGATCCCGTTCTCCGAGCGCGGCTCGGCCTATGATCAGCAGGTACCGGAACGGCGCGACGTGCGGGCCTTCGTCTGCCGCCAGTTCAAGAAGCAGGACGTGCTCTGGGCTTCCGAAATCCAGGGCATCCGGGCCTTTGGCAGCGAGAGCGAGACCCAGCAGATCCAGGCCGAGGTGGCCCGCCGCCTGCGCCGTCTCAGAAACGATGCCGAGGCCACCTTCGAGTATCACCTGCTGAATGGCATCCAGGGCAAGGTGCTCGATCCAAAGGACGGGGCGGTGGTCATAGACTACTTCACCGAGTTCGCCATCACCCCGGCGGCGGAGGTGAACTTCGATCTCGCGGCCACCAATCCCGCCTCGGGCGCCCTGCGCAAGAAATGCCAGGCTCTGATCGAGAGCGTCGAGGACAGCCTCGGGGGCCTTTCCACCGGCGCGGTGCAGCTGCGCGCCGAATGCGGCTCGGCCTTCTTCGCCGATCTGGTGGCCCACAAGGAAGTGCGCGAGACTTATCTCAACACCGTCGCCGCGGCCGACCTGCGCTCGCGCGTCGCCGACGAGGTGAGCTTCGGCGGCATCACCTTCCGCCGCTACCGCGGCAACGCCGCCTTCGGCGTGCCGCCCGACAAGGCGTTCTTCTATCCCGAGGGCGTGGAGGGGCTCTTCGAGATCTACTACGCCCCGGCCGATACCTTCGAGACCGTCAACACCCTCGGCCTGCCGCTCTATGCCCGCTCCATTCCGGATCGGGACCGCGACGAATGGGTGCGCCTCGAGATCGAGTCCAACCCGCTGCCGATCTGCACCCGCCCACAGGTGCTGCGCTCGGCGCGGCGTGCGTGATGACGGCCTTCGCCGCGGCGGTGGAGGCGCTCTTCGCCGACCCGCATCTCGGCCGCGACGTGGTCTACACCGCCGAGGGTGGCGCGCCCGTGCTGGTGCGCGCCATTCTGCGGCGGCCAGACGAGGTGACGGGCTTCGGCGAGGCCCGCCTCTGGTCGGAGACGACAAGGTTGGACCTGCGCGTGGCGGAAGTGCCGACCCCACGCCCGGGAGACCGGATCGAGATCGATGGCGAAACCTTCCTCATCCAGAGCGAGCCCGTCCGCGACCGCGAACGGCTGGTCTGGACCGTGGACCTGCGGCCAGCATGAAGCTGAAGCTCGACATCACGCCCGACCTCGTCGCCGCCATGGCGGCAGAGGTAAAGGCCGGCGAGAAGGCCGTCACCGCCGCCATGCGCGAGGCCGGGACCGGGCTCAAGACCGCCTGGCGTGGCCAGATCACCGGCGCGGGCCTCGGCCGGCGGCTCGCGAACTCGATCCGGAGCCAGACCTACCCGAAGGCCGGCGAAAGCCTGAACGCCGCGGCACTGGTCTGGTCGAAGGCCCCGGTCATCGTCGGCGCCCATGACACCGGTCCGCTGATCCGCTCGAAAGACGGCTTCTGGCTGGCGATCCCGCTGCCCGCCGCCGGCAAGGGGCGACGCGGCGCAAAGCTGACGCCCGGCGAATGGGAGCGCCGGCGCGGCCTGCGCCTGCGTTTCGTCTATCGCCGGCGAGGACCCAGCCTGCTGGTGGCCGACGGCCGCCTCAACACCAAGGGCCTCGGCGTCGCCTCCCGCTCCAAGACCGGCCGGGGCCGCGCCACCGTGCCGATCTTCCTGCTGGTACCGCAGGTCAAGCTGCCGAAGCGGCTGAACCTCGACCGCGATGCCGAGCGGGCGCTTGATAGCGTGCCGGGGTTGATCGTGGCGAATTGGGTGGAGGGGCGGCTGGGATAAAACCGCGACAACGGACGAAACCCTTGCTCGTTGCGTTCGCTAACCCTCGTGCCGTTTTCCCATGCTCGTCGAAATCGATATTTTGGCTTGAAACACCAGATCAACTGAAAGATCATCGCAGGAACACAAAATGCTGATTTGAGGAATGGTATGGGTAGCACTGGCTCTGGAAGCTTCTCGGACTACCCTGGCTCGCGCCCGAAAGAGGGTGGTGAGGGAGCCGGGGGTGGCGGCGCAAGTGGGGAAGATCGCTGCGCCCGGGCATTCTCGTGTGCCCTCGAAGAGGTCGAGCAGTGTGACTACTTCACCGCAAGCGGCGGCGTTCCGCCGGTCAACACTGCGCTAACTATCGAGCAGCGCGGTCGGTTGTTCGCCGTCGACTCCAGCGGCCAAACCGTGGGGGCGCTGCCAACTAGATTCAACTATCTCGCGGACTGCATGGCTGCGGGCTTCAAATATGAGGGGCGCGTCAACTCCTCAGCATCGGCTCGAGTTGCATCGGTAAACGTGGACTTCGCGCCGCGGACACCATGAACCCTAGACAAGACCTTCTTCTGGTCGGCGAGGTCTACGTAGATTTCACTCTGCCGAAGGCAGGTGCTGAAAGTAAACTACGGCTCGGCGGCATCGTTCACGCGGCCCGCGGGCTGTGGGCAATAGACGCGAACTTTTCCGTGGCCGCTGTATGCCCCGGCTATCTGGTCGATCAAGCGCGAGCTTACCTCGAACGCTTGGGATGCAGCGAATTCATCTGGCTGGCAGAGGTCAAGGGCGCACCCAACGTCATGGCGATTGGTGATCCGACCGAACTCGCCGATCAAGCGTATCAGGACATTCTGAGGGACGAAAAATCTGTCGAATACCGCGGTGAAGTTAACGCACTAAAGACCTTCAAAACCTGTCTGATATTCCCTGGAAAGTACGATCTCACGGTTCTGAGATCCCTACTTGCCGAGGATGTTCAGGCAAGCTTCGATATCGCCTATGATCTCCCGAACCTTCAATTGCTCTCATCGTTCAAAGGAAACATTGCCGCCGTAGTGACTTCTACATCGTCTCCAATGTTCTTGGAGAAAGCGTCGGAGGATATGTCCAGCCTGCTGGCTGATCTGCGCGATCTGTCGCCGCAAGCTATCCTTCTGAAGGAAAACCGCGGCGGCAGCCGTGTGTTCGATCTTCGCTGTGACAGGGTCGACGAGATTCCGGCGCTCCTCGGCGAAACCGTCAACTCGGTCGGTGTCGGTGACGTGTATTCAGCGGTTTTCGTGTCCATGCTGGATGGCGCCGTCTTTGATGCCGGATGGAGGGCAGCGCGCGCTGCAACGTGCTACTCCCAGACGACCTACCCGGACGACTTCAAAAGAGATGTCCAGCGCAGCCTTGCGCTCTCCGTCGAGCAAATGCGCGGCTTGGGCGGAACATTTCTGCCTTGGCATGCACGGCCGGACTTCCAGATCTACTTCGCCGCTCCCGATTTTTCCTACGTCGACCGCACGCACCTCGAAGAAGCACTTCGGGCGCTCACCTATCATAATTTTCGGGTTCGCCGCCCGGTACAAGAGAACGGAGAGCTAACACCGCAAAGCTCGATGCATGAAATGCGAGCCGCATATCTGGGTGATTTGGGCCTTCTCGAGGAGTGTGATCTTGTTTTCGCACTGCCGCTGGAGCGCGATCCAGGCACACTTGTTGAAATTGGCCTGGCTCTTGCCCTGAAGAAGCCCGTGATCACCTTCGATCCGCTCAAAGAGAATACCAACACGATGGTGATGGCGGGTAGCGCGGTCTATTCGGACAAGCTCGATAGCTGCCTAAACGGCCTCTTCGAAGTTATTTCGAGACTAAGGGCGACGCGTTCATGAAGAAGGCTGTCGTCATGGTCTCTGGCGGACTCGATTCGACAACGGTCTGCTATCTTCTGGTCAACAAAGGGACAGAAGTTCATCCAATATTCTTCGATTACGGCCAGCACTGTGTTGAGACAGAATGGGCGAAAGTGCAGGAAGTCCTCCCGCAGGAGGCGATGCCGCCAGAACGGCTGAATATCTCGGACGTCTTCAAGGGCTCGCCATCACGGATGATCGTGGAAGCGGACCTTTGGAAAGAAGCCGTCTCAGATGATGACCTGTACCTCCCGTACCGGACGATGCTGTTCTTCGCTGTGGCCGCAGCTCGCGCCCAGACGCTTCGGATCCTCGACGTGTATTCGGGCTTCATCAACAGCAACCATGCCAAGGAAATAGACTGCAGCACCGAGTTCATGAACGGCCTCGAAGAGCTCTCACGTGGTGTCGGAGCCGTACGCTTCCATGCGCCGTTCCGCGAGAAAGCCAAGGTCGACGTCGTCCGACAAGCGCTGGACCTTGGGGTCCCTATCGGCCGGACCTTCTCTTGTCAGGCGTCAAGTTCCTTTCCTTGCGGAGCCTGCCCCAACTGCGTAGAGAGGCTGAATGCCTTGGTGGAAGCTGGCATTGCGTAGATGGAAAGAATAGAAGTGGCGGAAAACCTGAACAGTTCAAACGCTCTGCAAGCCGCCCGGCGCGTTGCCGACCATGCTGTTCGAACCGGTGTTCTGGGACAGCGCGTCTCTTGCCGGCCGGTCTATCAGCACATGGGCGCGGTACTTGCCGACTCAGTCCTACAAGCCGGGCTGAACTACGCGAAAGTTGTGAAGCCCCGCATTGCCACCATTCTTAGAACCTTCCCGCATGCCACGACCATGAGCAACTTGGTCCCGGTGATCGAGCAAGAAGGAAGCCCAAAGTTCCTGCAATGGGAGCATCGGGAGAAGGTGTCACGCTTTGACGACCTGGTCGGCTTCATGGTCGAGGCGGAAATTGACAGTACATCCGAGCTGAGCAGAGCGCTACGCGACAAGCGCTTTCGGATGGATATCCGGCGAGTGAGAGGTGTCGGCCCAAAAACCGTTGACTACATGGCCTGCCTGGTGGGGGTGGATTGCATCGCTGTAGATCGCCACATCCGGGGCTTTGCCGAACTCGCGGGCTTGGAAGACGACAACTACGATTATCTCCGCGAAGTGTTTAGCTTTGCGGCAGACTTATTATCCATCTCTCGACGTGAATTCGATGCGAGTATCTGGCGCTATCAGTCAGAACAAACCGCTCGACAACTATCACTTGAGTTCATGCAGTAACGCATGGTGTCTGCGCCTGGCTAAGCGTGTTGTTGGGGGCAAGCCGCCCCTCAACCTCCGGAATTCCCAATGCCCACGCCTCGCGAAACCATCCTCGCCGCGCTGCATGCGCGGCTTTCGGCGCTGCCCGCCACCGCCCTCCGCGGCGAGGTTCTGCCGGAGCGCGTTCCGGCGGAGGGCCTCCTGATCCTAAGCGACGGCGAGCCGGGAGAGCCGGAGGTGACGCTGTCGCCGCTCGCCTACCACTACCAGCACCGGGCGGAGATCGAGGCGGTCGTGCAGGGCGGCGACCGTGATGGTGCCTTTGACACGCTCTGCGCCAGTATCGGCGCGGCGCTTGCCGCCGACCGAACGCTGGGAGGCCTTTGCGACTGGGTCGAGGCGGAAGCGCCGCGCCCGGTCGATCTGCCGATCGAGGGGGCGGCCAGCCTCAAGGCGGCGGTTATTCCGGTCGTCTTGCACTATTCAATTGCTGACCCGCTGAGGTGACATTGCGGCCAGCCTGAAGGCCGCGTTCGGCGGGACGACAGTCCACTGGACTGTCGTCTGATCCGCCTCACTACCCGTCATCCTTCACTACACCACGGCCGATCCCTTGGCCTGATCCCAATTCAAGGAGAACACCATGGCACGCGCACAGGGGGCGCGGTCGCAGCTCGCGGCCGCGTTCGAGACGACCTATGGCACCGCACCAGCCTCCGGCTTCATGCAGATGCCCTTCGCCAGCGCTTCACTTGGGGCCGAGCAGCCGCTGCTCGCGTCCGAGCTTCTCGGCTACGGCCGCGACCCGCTGGCGCCATTGAAGGACGCTGTGACAGCGGATGGCGACATCACCGTGCCGCTCGATGCCGAGGCGTTCGGCTTCTGGCTGAAGGCGGCCTTCGGGGCGCCGACCACCACGGGCACCACCAACAAGACCCACACCTTCAAGTCCGGGTCCTGGAGCCTGCCCAGCATGGCGATCGAGGTGGCGATGCCGGAAATACCCCGGTTCGCCATGTACACGGGCTGCGTGCTCGATCAGCTGAGCATCGCCATGCAGCGCTCGGGGTTGCTGACGGCGGACGTGAAGCTGGTGGCCCAGGGCGAGAATGTTGCCACGGCCACGGCGGCTGGCACCCCCACGGCCTACGCTTTCCAACGCTTCGGCCACTTCAACGGGGCGATCAAGCGGAACGGAACCGCACTTGGCAATATCGTCTCGGCGGACCTGACTTATGCGAACAATGTCGAGCGGATCGAGACCATTCGCGCGGACGGGCGCATCGATGGTGCCGACCCCTCGATTGCCGCGCTGACCGGCAAGATCGATGTGCGGTTCGCGGACAATACCCTCATGGACCAGGCACTGAACGGGACGGCCGCCAGCCTCGAGTTCTCGTGGACCATCTCCGCCAATGTCAGCCTGACCATCACCGCCCATGCCGTCTACCTGCCGCGCCCCCGGGTGGAAATCCAGGGCCCGCAAGGCATCCAGACGAGCTTCGACTGGCAGGCGGCATACGATTCCGTGGCCGGGCAGATGTGCACGGTCGTTCTCAAGAACCAGGTGAGCAGTTATTGACCATGCTGAAACTCGATCTTTCCAATGAACCCGCGTGGCTGGATCTCGGCCATGGGGTGCGGGTGAAACTGCACCCCCTGACCACGGCCCTGATGGTGGCGGCCCGCAATGACCCGGCCGTGCAGGATCTGCCCGAGAATGCCTCGGACGAGGAAAGCGCGCTGGCCTTCGCCAGGGCGGTTGCCCGGTTGGCAATCCTGGACTGGGAGGGTGTTGGCAACGCGGACGGCAATCCCATCCCCGTCAGCCCCGAGGCCATCGAGGCCCTCCTCGACCTCTGGCCGCTCTTCGAGGCCTTCCAGACCGGCTATGTGGCGAAAGGCCTGCTGCTGGAACAGGAAAAAAACGCCTCCGCGCCCTTGCCGACTGGGTCTTCGGCGGGGGCGAGGGATACTGTGCGGCCTGCCAGGGCATCTGCCCGGACTGCCCGCAAAGGCTGAACGCGCCACAGACAATCGAGGGCATGCAGGTCTGGGACATGGTTGGTCGCCTCGGCGGGCAGCTGCGCGTTGCCCCCTCCGGCGGGATCATCGGCTGGGACATGGGCGCGGCGCTGGCAATGGCCTGGGCGCTGGGCGTCGATCCTGCACCGGTCGCAGAAATGTTGCCCGTGATCGAGGCGGTGATGGTCTCGAAGCTGAACGAACGATTGGAACAGGAACATGGCTGAAAAAAAGGTCAGTGTCCGCCTTGCCGCGGTGGGCGGCAAGCAGGTGCGGGCGGAGCTCGAGGGCATCGGTGAGGCTGGCAAACGCGGCTTCGGCAAGGCCTCACGCGAGATGGAGATTGCCAATGCGAGGCTGGCGAAATTCGCGCGGCGCGCGAAGATCGCCGCCGGGATCATGGCGGCGGCGGCCGTCTCGGCCGGCATCGCCATGGTGCGCTCCGGTCTGCAGGTGATCGACGAACAGGCCAAGCTGGCAGCCTCCCTCGGCACCACGACCGCAAGCCTGCAGGTGCTGGCGCGCGCCGCCGATCTGGCCGGCGTCTCGCAGGGTGAGGTCGAGCAGGCGACGATCATGATGACCAAGAGCCTGTCCCAGGCGGCGCAAGGGACGGGGCCGGCGGTGAAGGCGCTCGAGCAGTTGCACCTTTCGGCCACCGATCTCGCGAAACTGCCGATGGATCAGAAGCTGACAGCCATTCAGGACGCCATCCAGCAATACATCCCGGCGGCTCAACGTGCGGCGGTTGCTTCGCAGATCTTCGGGGCGCGTGCCGGGCTGATCTTCTCGCGGATCGACAGCGCTGCCTTGCGGCAGGCAACGCAGGACGTACGCGACTTCGGCGTGGCGGTGTCCGAGCAGGACGCGGCGCAGATCCAGCGCACCAACGATGCGCTCTCACGCATGGGGCTACTCTGGCGCGGCATCGCCAACCAGCTGGCCGTGGCGGCCGCCCCGGCGCTCGAGGCCATGGCCGATGCCTTTGCCACGGTGACCAAGACCACCGGGCCGCTCGGGCGTGCGATCAAGGGCCTGTTCGCCCATATCGGCGAGATCACCGCCATCGCCGCGACCTTCGCCGGGGTTCTCGGCGTCCGCGTTGTCGCTTCGCTCACCGCGGCGGCGCTGGGCGTGGGCAAGCTGGCGCTCTCCATGAATGTCCTGCGCGCCGCTATCGTCCGCACCGGGATCGGCGCCCTGATCGTCGGGGCGGGCGAACTTATCTACTGGTTCGGGCACCTCGTGAAGGAAGCGGGCGGGTTCGGCGCCGCACTCGGGCTTCTCAAGGACGTGGCCGCCGAGGTCTGGACCCGCATTGGCGATGGCGCCTGGAGCATCGTGCTGCGCATGCGCGCGGTCGGCAATCGCCTCAAGGCCACCTGGCTCAAAGCGCTGACCGCCATGCAGGACAAGTGGGCGCGGTTCCTCAAGGTAATCTCCAGCGGGCTCTTCAAGGTGCCCGGCATGGACGGGTTGGCGTTGGATATCGGGCTCGATGCGGCGTTTGCCGGTCAGGCCGTGGACCAGTTGCGCAAGACGGCGGACGAATTCCGTTTCTATGCCGGCAATCTCGGGGACCAGGCAG
>WFPA01000235.1 GCA_015487815.1 Albidovulum sp. | reverse complement strand
TCCGATCGGCAGGGCCCTGCGGATCCGGGCTTCGCGCGGGTCGCCATCGGTCTCGGCGATGGCGAGGAAGGGAGCAGCGGCAAGACCGTCCTCCTCGGGCAGGACGGCTCCCTTGCCCGAGGCCATGAGGAAACGGCCAGCGCCATCGGCACGGCGGCGGGCGATGCGGTCGGGCCAGGCGAGGGCGACGAGGACCGCCGGGGGCAGTGGCCGGGGGGGCGCTTCTTCCAGCCGCGCGAGACGGACGAGGCGTCGCGCTTCCCGGCGAATGCGGGCGATGCGGCCGCGGACGACCTTCCATGGATGGGAGCGTGAGAAACGTTCCGGGTCGCGCAATGCTTCGAGCCGCAGCGAAAGATCGGCCGGCAGGCGCTCACCGGATGCGGGCAGGAGCACGTCCCTCTCCTCGAGAAGGGCGGCCAGCTCCGCAGCATCCGCCCCGCCCATCACCAGCATGTGGGCTAGGCGCGGATGGAGCGGCAGGGCGGCAAGGCGCTTGCCGTGGGGGGTGATCCGGCCTGACGCGTCGAGCGCGCCGAGTTCCTGCAGAAGCGAGCGTGCGGCTGAGAAGGCCGGGGCCGGGGGCGGATCGAGAAAGGGCATCGCCGCCGGATCGTCAGCGCCCCAGAGCGCCATCTCGAGGGCAAGCGGCGCCAGATCGGCGCGCAGGATCTCGGGCTCCGGCCAGGATTTGAGGCCCCCTTCCTCACCTCTGGTCCAGAGCCGGTAGCACACCCCCGGCCCGGTCCGCCCCGCCCGTCCGGCCCGCTGGGTGGCCTCGGCGCGGGTGACTCGTTCGGTGACGAGCCTGTCCATGCCCGAGCTCGGATCGAAGCGGTTGCGCCGGGCGAGCCCGCTGTCCACCACGACGGAGAGCCCCTCGATGGTGAGGGATGTTTCGGCGATCGATGTGGCCAGCACCAGCTTGCGGCGCCCGTCCGGCTCGGGGAGAATTGCGCGGCGCTGGGCCGAGGGATCGGCCATGCCGTAGAGAAGATGCAGACGCACCATGCCGGGCAGGTGCGGGGTCATGGCGCGGGCGACGCGGCGGATCTCGCCTTCGCCGGGGAGGAAGCCGAGAACGCCGCCCGCGGGTTCCTCTTCGAGTGCCCGAAGGAGAAGGGCGGCAAAGGCGTCTTCCATCGGCCGCGGCCGGCGCGGATCCTGCCAGGGGCGCGGCAGGTGGCGGATCTCGACCGGAAAGCTTCGCCCCTCGGCCCGGACCACCGGCGCATCTCCGAGAAGCGCGGCCACGGGTTCGGCCTCCATCGTCGCCGACATGACGAGAAGCATCAGATCCTCACGCAGAGCCGTCTGCACTTCGCGGGCGAGGGCAAGGGCGAGATCGGCATGGAGGGAACGTTCGTGGAATTCGTCGAAGATCACGAGCCCGACCCCCTCCAGCATCGGGTCCCGCTGGATCATGCGTGTGAGGATGCCTTCGGTCACCACCTCGATGCGGGTGCACGGCGAGACGCGGGTTTCGCCCCGCATCCGGTAGCCGACGGTCTGCCCCGCCTTTTCGCCGAGCAGGGCGGCCATGCGCTCGGCCGCGGCGCGGGCGGCGAGACGACGCGGCTCGAGCATGACGATACGGCCCGGATCGGGCAGGGCCTCTTGCAGATGGAGCGGCACCGCGGTCGTCTTGCCGGCGCCGGGCGGCGCGACGAGAACGGCATTGCCGGTCTTTTCGAGCGCGGCCGCGAGAGCGGGCAGGGCGGGGGCAACGGGCAGGTCCGCGAGGGCTTCGTGCCAGTTGCGGCGGGATTGGGCGCGGGTCGTGTCGTCTGTCATGGTCGGCCTTTTCCTCCCCGATGCCAGCCATGTGCTCCGGCGGCAAGGGGCGTTGCACTTCGGGGCTCCCTTGCCTACGAAATCCGCATGGAGGTGAACGCGATGCAGCGCGCATGTGACGGGGAGGAGGAAATTGCCGCGATGGCCGAGGCGATTCGCGGCGGAGATCGCCGAGCTCTCGCGCGTGCGATCACCCTCGTCGAAAGTACCCGGCCCGAACACCGGGCAAGGGCCGAAGCCCTTCTGGCGCGCCTCGAGCAGGCGGCGCCGGCGGACTCGGTGCGGATCGGGCTGACGGGCACGCCCGGTGTCGGCAAGTCCACCTTCATCGAGCGATTCGGTCTCTCGCTGATTGCAGCGGGGCACAAGGTGGCGGTGCTGGCGGTCGATCCGTCCTCCGCACGCTCGGGCGGATCGATCCTTGGCGACAAGACACGCATGCCGCGCCTCTCGCGGGCCCCGGAAGCCTATATCCGCCCTTCTCCGAGCGGCGCCACGCTCGGTGGCGTGGCCCAGCGGACGCGCGAGGCGATCGTCCTGGTCGAGGCGGCGGGTTTCGATCGGGTGATCGTCGAGACGGTAGGTGTCGGCCAGTCGGAAACGATGGTCGCCGAGATGACCGATGTCTTCCTCCTCCTGCTCGCACCGGGCGGCGGCGACGAGCTTCAGGGCGTCAAGCGCGGTATCATGGAGATGGCCGACATCATCGTCATCAACAAGGCCGACGGCGATCTTGCGGCTCAGGCTGAACGCACGCGCGCCGATTATGCCGCGGCGCTCCGGCTGCTCAGGCACCGGCCCGGGGATCCGCCGGGCTTCCCCAGGGTGTTGACGGTTTCGGCCATCGAAGGGCGGGGAATCGACGAGGTGCAGGACGCGATCGAAGAGCTCGTCGCCTGGAGGCGCAAGGCCGGCATCTTCGCGGAGCGACGCAAGATGCAGGAACGGGCCCGCTTCCGCCGTGCCCTCGAGGCGGGGATCCTCGATGCCGTCACCGGCGATGCGATACTCGGGGCCGAGATCGCCCGTCTCGGCGGAGAGGTGGCCCGAGGCAGGTTGCGGGCCGAGCAGGCGGCGAGGCGGGCGATTGCCGCACTCGATGCGCGACTGGCCGCCTCGGCCCCGGCATCCGGGGACGCGGCGGTGGAAGAAGCGGCGGGAGAAGACGCCGGGAAAACGGCACCATCCGCTTGACCTTGCCGGTCGGCCCGATTATGGAGCTGCCGGACAGTGGCCCCGCAAGGGGCCTCCACTCTTTTGAAGGACGACGAAAATGGCTCGCCGTTGTGAACTCACCGGAAAGGGCGTTCAGGTTGGCAACAATGTCAGCCACGCCAACAATCGCACCAAGCGCCGCTTCCTGCCGAACCTCAAGGAAGTCACCCTCTCCTCCGAGATCCTCGGCCGTTCCTTCCGCCTGAAGATCTCCACGGCGGCGCTCAGGACCGTCGATCATCGCGGTGGCCTCGACGCCTTCCTCCTCAAGGCGAAGGATGCAGACCTCTCGCCGCGCGCTCGCGAGATCAAGCGTGCGATCGAGAAGGCCATGGCCACTTCCGCCGCCGGCGCCGAGAACGCCGCCTGATCATCCGTCCGCACCGGATTGCACCAACCCCGCCCCTCGGGCGGGGTTGTGGCGTTTTGCCGTTGCGGTTCGGCGTCGCTTCACGGGCCGAGCCGACCGGGACACCCATGATGGACGGAATGCCCATTTTGATGTATAATCATATTGCTTTTAACAAGGTTCGTGCCCGATTCCGGTTGCTCTGTGAAGCGGGCGGGGGAGGGCATGATGCGTATTGCGACAATTCTTTTCCTTTCGGCTTTCCTGGCATTTGCGACACCATTCTTGGCCCCGCATGCTGACAGGGCCGCTGCGGCAAACATGTCGCTCGACTTTCTGGAAATCACCAAGGCGGTTGCGCGTGTGAAGGGTGGAAAGGGGATCGCCCAGGCCATCGAGGCATTCATGACGGTTCGGCAGATTGCTTCGAAATCCAGGAAATTGCGTCGGAGCTGCCGTGATGCGGAAGGGTTCGTGTCCGACATGATCCGCTTCGTGAAAGATGGGGATTCGGCAAGCTTCTCCCTGCGACTGGAAAAACGTTTCGATGTCAGCTTCTCGGTCGCGCGGAATACGTTGATCAGGCGCTTCGATCGCCTGCACAGAGAGCTTTCGAGGAACAAGGGCGTTTCCATCACCTATCTTAAGAATGTCCGGAAAACGATCTGGAAGGCCTGCCGTGGCTCACAGGTCGATGCGTATGACGACCGTGATTGACGGGAACTCATGAGGCGCTTGTGGCGTTTTGCCCGTTGAAATTCCGGCTGCTGCAGCTAGACCGGAGCCCATGACGCGCCTCAGATCAGCCGTGACCGTTCTTCTGGCCCTGGCCGTGATGGCCAGCGGCGTGATCACGGCATGGGCGCATGGTCAGCCGCCCGCCGCGGGGACGGCACCGATCTGCCACGGTGTCTATGTGGAGACGGTGGTCGTCGATGCCCATGGCCAGCCCGTTTCCGATCTCAAGCTCTGTCCCGATTACTACAAGGCATTTGCCGCCGCCGGGGACATCGACGCGTCGATGCCCTTCCCCGCGCCCGAGCGCGTGGCCTTCACCGCCTGGCGGGACAGCGCCCGGAGATGTGCCACCGGGCCGCGCGCGGTCATCAACGGGGCGCGCGCTCCGCCTCCCTTTCGTCTCTGACACTCCTTCCATCGGCCTTCCGGCCGGTGTGCCTCCCCCGTCCGAAATGCGGCGGGGGAAGCTGCAATCGTAATCGGATGAAGTGAGACGAAAAGGAAACGAAAGATGATCCGCACGATGATTCGCGGGGTGATGGCCCTGGCCCTTGCTCTTCCCCCATCCGCGATTTTGGCCGACGGCATGAAGGAGACGGTCCGGCCCGGCTCCGCCGGGGAAGCGGTGGTCGAACTCGGTCCGATCACCATTCACGATCCCTATGCCCGGGCCAGCGGCCGACTGGCGCAGATGGGCGGCGCCTTCCTCGGGGTCGAGAACCGCAGCGACAGGGAGCTGCATCTCGTGGGAGCGCGCTCCGACGTCGCGAAGAAGACCCAGCTGCATACCACCATCATGAAGGACGGGGTGATGCGCATGGTCCATCTCGAGGACGGAGTCCGCATCGCGCCCGGCGAAACCCACTGGTTCAAGCGGGGCGGCGACCACATCATGCTGATGGGCCTCAAGCGGCCGCTCGAGACTGGTGACAAGGTCCATCTCGTTCTGGTTTTCGAGAAGGCCGGCGAGATCGGCCTCGATGTGCCGGTGGACAACGAGCGCGGCGGCCCCGGCACGAAGATGGAGCACGAAGGCGGCACGAAGATGAGAAGGCCCGCCGAGTGAAGCTGGGGTTTCACCCGCCCTTTGCCGGGAAGGGGGCTCTGCTGCGGGCCCCCTTTTCTTTTGCGGCCGGCGGGCGTATAGGCAGCCTGCCTGTCCCCTGCTGGTGACGGGCGCATGTTCCATGGCCTTGCTGGACGACATCCCGGCTCGAGCCGCATGTCCTGAAAGGAGAACCCGATGTCGATCACGCCCGAAGAGAAGCAGCAAGTCATCAAGGAATTCGCCACCAAGGAAGGCGATACCGGCTCCCCCGAGGTGCAGGTGGCCATCCTCACGCGGCGCATCGCCAATCTGACCGAGCACTTCAAGACCCACAAGAAGGACAACCATTCCCGGCGGGGTCTGCTCAAGCTCGTGGCCCAGCGCCGCAAGCTCCTCGACTACCTCAAGGGCAAGGATGAGGAGCGGTACCGCAACCTCATCGCACGGCTCGGCCTGCGTCGCTGAGCGATCGCGGAACGCGCCCTTCGGGGCGCGTTCTTGCTGAATGAGGCGGTTTCCCGCACGATGCGGGGCACCGCGGCACCCGTCCGCAGCCGGATCCGCCGGGCTCCACGGATCAGGCAGGATGAACGAAACCCGAAGGAGCCACGGGCAAGGGCCCGTACGCAGCACATGCTTCGATTCTCGGCCGAGGCCGCAGAACAGTCGTCATGTGAAAACAAGGAAAGATGATGTTCAACGTCGTAAGGAAATCCATCGAGTGGGGGGACGAGACCCTCACCCTCGAAACCGGCAAGATCGCCCGTCAGGCCGACGGGGCGGTGCTTGTCACCCTCGGCGAGACTACCGTTCTTGCCGCCGTCACCTTTGCGAAGGAACCGAAGCCCGATCAGGACTTCTTCCCGCTGACGGTGCACTATCAGGAAAAATACTACGCCTCGGGCAAGATCCCGGGCGGTTTCTTCAAGCGCGAGGCGCGGCCGACGGAAAAGGAAACCCTCACCGCCCGCCTCATCGACCGGCCGATCCGGCCGCTCTTTCCCAAGGGCTTCAAGAACGAGGTCCTGGTGATGACGACCGTGCTCAGCCACGACCTCGTCAATGATCCGGACATCGTGGCGATGATCGCCGCCTCCGCCGCCCTCAAGGTTTCGGGCGTGCCGTTCAAGGGGCCGATCGGAGCTGCGCGCGTCGGCTTTGCGAACGGTGAATACGTCCTCAACCCCTCGGTGATGGATCTCGTCGATCTGCGCAACAACCCCGAACAGCAGCTCGATCTCGTCGTTGCCGGCACGAAGGACGCGGTGATGATGGTCGAATCGGAAGTCTACGAGCTCTCCGAGGAAGAGGTGCTCGGCGCGGTGCAGTTCGGCCATCAGGCCATGCAGCCGGTGATCGAACTCATCGAGGAGTTCGCCGCCGAGGTCGGCAAGGAGCCCTATCCCTACGAGGAGCCGGACTATTCCGACCTTCTCGAGAAGGTGCGTGCGGTCGGCGAAGAGAGGATCCGTGCCGCCTTTGCCGTGCGCGAGAAGCAGGCTCGGCGCCAGGCGCTGGAGGAGGCCGAGGCCGCGATCATCGAAGCGCTCGACGAGGAGGACCGGGAAAACCCGTTTGTCAGGGACGTGGTGAAGGAACTCGAATCGCAGATCCTCCGCGGTGACATCGTTTCCGGGGGCAGCCGGATCGACGGGCGCGGCCCGAAGGACATCCGGCCGATCTCGGCCGAGGTGGGGCTGCTGCCGCGCACTCACGGCTCGGCGCTCTTCACCCGCGGCGAGACGCAGGCGCTCGTCATCACCACGCTCGGAACCGGAGAGGACGAGCAGATCATCGACGCGCTCCACGGCAACTACCGTTCGAGCTTCCTTCTGCACTACAACTTCCCGCCCTATTCGGTGGGCGAGGTCGGCCGGGTCGGCCCGCCGGGTCGGCGCGAGATCGGCCACGGCAAGCTCGCCTGGCGGGCGCTGCAGGCGGTGCTGCCGTCATCGACCGAGTTCCCCTACACGATCCGCGTGGTCTCCGAGATCACCGAATCGAACGGCTCCTCCTCGATGGCCACGGTCTGCGGTGCGTCGCTGTCGATGATGGATGCCGCCGTGCCGCTCAAGGCACCGGTTGCCGGTATCGCTATGGGCCTCATCCTCGAGAAGGACGGCCGCTTTGCCGTTCTCACCGACATTCTCGGCGACGAGGATCATCTCGGCGACATGGATTTCAAGGTTGCCGGCACAGAGAAGGGCGTTACCTCGCTGCAGATGGACATCAAGGTCGCCGGAATCACCCCCGAGATCATGCGGCAGGCGCTCGATCAGGCCCGTGAAGCCAGGGAGCACATCCTTGGCGAGATGAAGAAGGCGCTGGCCACGAGCCGGACCGAGTTCTCGGCCCATGCGCCCAAGATCGAGACCATCACCATCCCGACCGACAAGATCCGCGAGGTCATCGGTTCGGGCGGTTCGACCATCCGTTCGATCGTCGAGGAGTCGGGCGCCAAGATCGACATCGGCGAGGATGGCGTGGTCAAGATTGCTTCCCCGAATCAGGAAGCGATCGACAAGGCCAAGGAGCTGATCCTTTCGATCACCGCCGAGCCCGAGGCCGGCAAGGTCTATACCGGCAAGGTGGTGAAACTGATGGACTTCGGTGCCTTCGTCAACTTCTTCGGCAAGAAGGACGGCCTCGTCCATATCAGCCAGATCGCCGACCGCCGCCTCGGCCACCCTTCGGAAGTCCTGAAGGAGGGGCAGGAGGTCAAGGTGCTTCTTCTCGGTTTCGATGACCGCGGCAAGGTCAAGCTGTCGATGAAGGCGGTTGATCAGGAAACCGGCGAGATCAAGCCGGGCGACCATTCCGACAAGGGGCCGCGCCGCCGGCGCTGAGCCCGCGGAACGGCAGGACCGACGGAAGGCCCGGAGCGTGCTCCGGGCCTTTCTCTTGCGATCGGCTGCGCATGGTTCTCCCTTGCCCGGCGCTTGTATCGCCGGTGCTGCCTGCATGGTCGGCGCATGCTTCCCCGGATATCGGGTCAGGAAGCCCGTGGAGCAGATCGCGGGGAAACCAGCCCCCGGCGGGAATCGGGAGACGGTTTTCATCTCCTGCACCATCGGCTAGGGAGATGGCATGGCCGAACCCTTCATCTACGATCCACCCGAAGCGCCGCTCGATGTCATCCACCATGACGAGCAGATCCTGGTGGTGAACAAGCCGGCGGGGCTCCTGTCGGTGCCGGGCAAGGGGACGCATCTTTCCGATTGCCTGCTTGCGCGGGTGCAGCGGGTCTTCCCCGATGCGCTGCTCGTGCACCGGCTTGATCTCGACACGTCGGGGGTGATGATCTTCGCGCTCACGCGCCATGCCCAGCGCCATCTCGGGCTCCAGTTCGAGAAACGACAGGCCCGGAAGATCTATGCCGCTCGGTTGTGGGGACGGCTCGAGCCGGCCGAGGGCGAGGTCGATCTGCCGCTCATCGTCGATTGGCCCAACCGGCCACGCCAGAAGGTCGATCACGAGAAGGGGCGGGCTGCCCATACGGCATGGAAGGTGCTGCGCCGCGAGGAAACGGAAACCGGCGCCCCCGTCACCCGCGTGCGGCTGATGCCGACCACCGGCCGCAGCCACCAGCTCAGGGTGCACATGAAGGCACTTGGCCATCCGATCCTGGGCGATCCGCTCTATGCCGAGGGGGCGGCGCGGGAGGCGGCGGACCGGCTCCAGCTTCATGCCGAGAGCCTGCGGATCCGCCACCCCGACGGCGGCCGGGGCATGACCTTCCGTGCACCGGTCCCTTTCTGACAGGGAGGAATGTGCGATGACGGATGACAGGACCGAGGAACGGGCGAAGGAAAGCACGCCCCTGCCCGATACCCTGACCGAGCGCATCGGCCTTCTGAACCGCCGCGAGGCCGAGGCGCGGATCCTCGCTCCGGTGATCGAAGCCCTCGGGCGTGCATTCGGTCGCGAGAAGGTGATCGCGGTCGTCGCCGAGGCGATTCGCGAGGAGGCCCGCAAGCAGGGCCGGCGCCTTGCGGCCGAACGGGGTGAGGATCTCGCCGCCTTCGCCACCATCCTCGAGACATGGAGCGCGGGCGGCGGTATCGAGTACGAAATGCTCGAGGCGACCGGAGAGCGCCTCTCCTTCAATGTCACCCGTTGCCGCTATGCCGAGCTCTATCGTGCGCTCGGGCTGGCGGAGCTCGGGGCGGTCTTCTCCTGCAACCGCGACGGGGCGCTGGTCGAGGGTTTCAACCCGGCGATCCGCTTCGAGCGGGCCGAGACGCTGATGGAAGGCGCGCCCTGCTGCACTTTCCGCTATGTGCTGGAACGCAAGACGGCACAGGGAAAGGGCGGCACGACCAGCTGGGGAGATTGACGCTTCCTGAAAAGTGAGAGTAGCAGTCCTCGAAACAGCCGGTTGTGCCGATCGGAAACCGCTCCAGCGGTTCCGGCCCGAAACGGATTTCCAAGGTCTTGCAGATCCAGTTGAGTCACCGTTTCTCCCTGATTCCCCGCTTGATTTCTGACGGGCCGTCAGCCTTCTTCAACCGGCCAGCCGGAGACCGATTTGATCTCGAGGAATTCCTCGATCCCCCACACGCCTCCCTCGCGACCATTGCCGGATTGCTTGATGCCGCCGAAGGGAGCGCCGGCACCGCGCGGCCGCCAGTTCATCTCGACCATGCCCGAGCGCAGCTTGCGGGCAAGCCGCCTGAGCCGGTCCGGGTCCGAGGTCTGGACATAGTTCGTCAGCCCGTAAACGGTATCGTTGGCGATGGCCAGCGCCTCTTCCTCGTTCTCGAAGGGGATGATCGAGAGCACGGGGCCGAAGATCTCCTCGCGGGCGATGGTCATGTCGTTCGAGACATCGGCGAACACCGTCGGGCGGACATAGTAACCACGGTTCATGTCCTCGGGCCGTCCGGGGCCGCCAACGACGAGCCGCGCTCCCTCCTCGATGCCCTTCGCGATCAGGCGCTGGACCTTGTCGAACTGGGCGGCGGAGACGACGGGGCCGATATGCCGCCCTTCCTCGGAGGGCGGGCCGACGGCGATGCCCTGGGCGATGCGCGCCGCCTCCTCGACCACCTCGTCATAGACCGAGCGCTCCACCAGCATCCGCGTCGGCGCGTTGCATGACTGGCCCGAATTTTCCATGCAGCGCAGCACCGAGCGCTTGACGGCCTTCTCGGGCGCATCGGCGAATACGAGATTCGCTCCCTTGCCGCCCAGTTCGAGATGGACGCGCTTGATGGTGTCGGCGGCGTTCTTCTGGATGGCGATGCCGGCGCGGGTAGAGCCGGTGAAGGACACCATGTCCACATCCGGGTGGCCGGTGAGCCGGGTGCCGACGCCCGGCCCGTCACCGTTGACGAGGTTGAACACGCCCGCCGGCACACCGGCCTCCTCGAGGATTTCGGTGAAGAGCATCGAGGAAAGCGGTGCGATCTCGGAGGGCTTGAGCACCATGGTGCAGCCGGCAAGCAGTGCGGGGATGACCTTGAGCGTCACCTGGTTCATCGGCCAGTTCCACGGCGTGATGAGAGCGGCAACGCCC
Organism: Albidovulum sp.; assembly: GCA_015487815.1. Classification (GTDB taxonomy): domain Bacteria; phylum Pseudomonadota; class Alphaproteobacteria; order Rhodobacterales; family Rhodobacteraceae; genus WFPA01. The sequence goes on along the minus strand of WFPA01000235.1, from coordinate 33,805 downwards.
ACCGGCTCCATCAGGATGCGGTTGTCGGGCGCGTGGGGGCCGAGGGGCCGTTCGAACTCGAAATTCCCGAAGGCGCGGATGAAGTTCCGGATGTGCCACGAGCCGGCCGGCACCTGCTGGCTGCGGGCGAAGTCGATCGGCGCGCCCATCTCCTGCGAGATGGTGCGGGCCATCTCCTCGGCACGGGCGTCGTAAAGCTCGAGGATGCGTCGCACGAGGGCGAGCCGCTCGGCCGGCGGCGTTTCCTTCCAGCCCTCGAATGCGGCCCGGGCCGCGGCCACGGCCCTGTCGGTATCGGCCTCGCTGCCGAGCGTGATGGTGGCAAAAGGTTCCTCGGTCGCCGGATCGATTACCTCGAAGGGGGTGCCGCCTTGCGGATCCACCCATGCGCCATCGATATAATGCTGCCTCGTCCGCTCCATGGCTGATCCTCCCGATTTGTCTGACGTCCGGGTCTGTCAAGCACTTGCGGCTGACTGACGCAAGGGTGGAAAAGTGGCGGCATTGGTCCCATATGGGCGGCGGCGGGCCTTGGCAGCCGCCGGTGAGGTCTGCTAAGAGGCCCATGTTTAGAACCATTCAAAAGAGGAGGTTGCCATGACCCTGCGGATCAACGACGTGGCTCCGAACTTCACTGCCGATACCACCGAAGGCAAGATCGATTTTCATGACTGGATCGGCGACAGCTACGCCATCCTCTTTTCCCATCCCAAGGATTTCACCCCGGTCTGCACCACCGAATTCGGTACCGTCGCGCGGCTCTCCGACGAGTGGAAGAAGCGCAATACCAAGGTGATCGGTCTGTCGGTCGATTCGGTCGAGGATCATCAGAAGTGGAAGGAAGACATCGAGAAGTTCGCCGGGGTGAAGGTCGATTTTCCGATCATCGCCGACCCGGATTACGAGGTGGCCAAGCTCTATGACATGCTGCCGGCCGATGCCGTGCTGCCCGACGGCCGCACCCCAGCCGACAGCGCCACCGTCCGCGCCACCTACATCATCGGACCGGACAAGAAGATCCGCCTGATCCTGATCTATCCGATGTCGGTCGGCCGCAACTTCGACGAGATCCTGCGCGCTCTCGATGCCATCCAGCTGACCGATAATGCGCCGCTCGCCACCCCGGCCAACTGGGAGAAGGGCGAAGAGGTGATCGTTGCCCTTGGTCTTTCCGACGAGGAGGCGAAGGAGAAATTCGGCGAGGTGGACATCAAGCTGCCCTATCTGCGCTTCACCAGGGTGGACGCCTGAGAAGGGCGCCTCGCCCAGCAGGCCTGAGAAGGGCTCCTCGCCCAGCAGGAAGGCCCCGGCATTTGCCGGGGCCTTTTTTCGCATGTTCCCCCATTGTCTGGTCGATGCTCGCCCCATTCTGTACGGTTGATCCGCCTGTTCCCGACCCGATGGCTGCGTTCACGCCAGCAGAGCCATGATGATCGCGGCCGCGGCCGCGCCACCGCCCGCCCAGAGCCAGGGACGCAGGCGGCTTTCCCTCACCGCGTCCCTGCGGCTGCGGGCCTCCATCTCGTGCAGCGCCTTTTCCGCGAACCCCGGCAGACGCGGCCCGAAGCGGGCGAGGACGAGGAGGGTGCGGTTGAGATCCCGCAGCGCCGCCTTGGGGCCGATATTCTCGCGGATGTAGCTCTCGACCACCGGACGGGCGACCTCCCAGATGTTGATCTCCGGATCGAGCGACCGGGCGACACCCTCGACGACCACCATGGTGCGCTGCAACAGGATGAGTTCGGTGCGCGTCTGCATGCCGAAGCGTTCGGTCACCTCGAAGAGAAGCGCAAGAAGCCGGGCCATGGAAATGCGTCGGGCATCCATGCCGAAGATCGGCTCGCCGATGGTGCGGATGGCGAGAGTGAAGGCATCAAGATCGCGATCGGCCGGCACATAGCCCGCTTCGAAATGGACCTCGGCGACGCGGCGATAATCCCGGCGGATGAAGCCGAGCAGGATCTCGGCATAGATCCGGCGGGTGTATTCGTCGAGACGACCCATGATGCCGAAATCGACAGCGACGAGGCGCCCGTCCTCCGCCACCATCAGATTCCCCTGATGCATGTCGGCATGGAAGAAGCCGTCCCGCAGGGCATGGGTGAGGAAGCTCTGGAGCACGGTGCGGGCGAGCGCCGGCAGATCGTGCCCCGCCGCGCGGAGTGCCTCGGGGTCGCCGAGCGGAGTGCCATCGACCCATTCGAGGGTGAGCACGCGCCGATCCGTCAGTTGCCACAGAACGCGGGGGACATGGAAGCCGGCGTCTCCGTTGGTGTTCTCGCCGTATTCCGAGGCGGCCGCAGCCTCGAGGCGCAGATCGAGTTCGTTCTCGACCACGCTTTCGAAATGGTCGATCACCTCACTCGGCCTGAGTCGGCGGGAGGCCGGCAGCAGGAACTCTATCGCACCGGCCGCGAAATGGAAGGCGTCGATGTCGCGGCGGAAGTCACGCTCGATGTCGGGACGCAGCACCTTGACGGCAACCTCGGTGCCATCCTCCCTGAGCCGTCCCTTGTGAACCTGGGCGATGGAGGCCGCGGCGACGGGCGCGGACAGGCTCTCGAACACCTCGGAAACGGGCCGTCCGAGCGACCGTTCGATCTCGGCCTCGGCTTCCGCCATCGGGAAGGGCGGCATCCGGTCCTGCAGCATCCTGAGTTCGGCGGCGAGTTCGGGGCCGACAATGTCGGGCCGAGTCGAGAGCAGCTGGCCGAACTTGACATAGGCCGGCCCCAGCGCCGTCAGGGCCCGCACGAGGGGCGGCAGGGCCGGGTCGCCCCGGTAGCCGAGCCAGCGGAAGGGCAGGCCGATCAGCCGTGCCGCAAGGCGGATCCGTGCGGGGGCGCCCATCGCCTCGAGCACATGGCGCATCGCACCGGTGCGTTCGAAGGTGGCGCCGGTGCGCACGAGACGGATGATGTTGTGCGGGCCACGCATCAGAGTTTCCACCCCGAATGAAGTGCCGCCACGCCCATCGTCAGGTTGCGCCAGGAGACATTCTCGAAGCCGGCGGCGCGAATCATGTCGGCGAACTCTTCCTGGGGCGGGAAGCGGCGGATGCTCTCGACCAGATACTGGTAGCTGTCGCGGTCATTGGCGATGATCTGGCCCATGCGCGGGATGCATGCGAAGGAATAGAGATCATAGAGCCTCTGCAGCCCGGCGTTGGGAATATGGCTGAATTCGAGCACCATCAGCCGGCCGCCGCGGCGCAGCACGCGATAGGCCTCGGAGAGGGCGTCGGCAATGCGGGTGACGTTCCGGATGCCGAAGGAGATCGTGTAGGCGTCGAAACTGCCGGAAGCGAAGGGCAGCTTCATCGCGTCTCCCACCACCCAGGAGAGCCGCTCGGAGAGGTTCTCGGCCTCGCCGCGCTGCCGACCTGCCGCCAGCATCGATTCGGTCAGATCGACGATGGTGGCACGGCTGTCTTCAGCGCGTGCGAGAAAACGGAAGGCGATGTCGCCGGTGCCGCCCGCCACGTCGATCAGGTGCTGCCCGGGGCGCGGGGCCAGCCAGTCCATCATCGCATCCTTCCACAGCCGATGGATGCCAAGCGACATGACGTCGTTCATCAGGTCGTATTTGCCGGCGACCGAGGAGAACACGCCATGGACCAGCTTCGCCTTCTCGGCCTCGGGCACGATGCGGCGGCCGAAATGGGTGGTCGGCGTGTCGGTCTCGGCCGGCACGGCGGGGCTCTTGTCCTTCGGGGGCGACTGGCTCATGCTGCGGATCCCGCTCCTGTTGCCCGTCTCTTACAGGCAGGCGGGGGGCGGGGGCAATGCATCCCGTTGGGCTAGGAAAGGGGTGGAGCGGAAGATGCCGGAGCTGCCCGAGGTCGAAACCGTCCGCCGCGGCCTTGCACCGGTGTTGGAGGGGCAGCGGATCGGCAAGGTGACCGTGCGGCGGCGCAAGCTGCGCCGGGAGCTGCCGGGTGATTTCGAGGTCCGGCTCGAGGGCCGGCGGGTGCGGTGCCTGGACCGTCGCGGCAAGTATCTTCTGGTCCGTCTCGAAGGAGGTGACGTCTGGCTGACCCATCTCGGCATGTCGGGGCGGATGGTGATCGAGACGGGCGCGGCGCGGCTGAAGCCGGGCGAGTTCCACCACCCGTCCCCGGCCGCGGGGCGGCATGATCATGTGATCGTGAGGCTGGAGAGCGGTGCGCGCATCGTCTTCAACGATCCGCGTCGCTTCGGGCTGATGGATGTGGTCTCCGAGGAGGCGCTCGAGGACCACCCCCTTCTGCGGGACATGGGCCCCGAGCCTCTCGGAAACACCTTCTCGCCGGCCCATCTTCTGGCCCGCTGCCAGGGGCGGCGCCGGGCGATCAAGGAAATCCTGCTCGATCAGAAGACCGTCGCCGGCATCGGCAACATCTATGCTTCCGAGGCGCTCTGGCGGGCGCGGATTCACCCGATGCTGCCCGGTGCCCGGATGGATTCGGGGAAGGCCGCCGCGCTCGTCGGCGCGATTCGCGACGTGCTCGAGGAGGCGATCTCCGCGGGGGGATCGAGCCTCAGGGATTATCGCAAGGCGGACGGGAACCTCGGTTATTTCCAGCATGTCTTCAGCGTGTATGACCGCGATGGAGAGCCCTGCCCGCGGCATGAATGCTCTGGAAAGATTGAGAGAATTCGCCAGGGAGGGCGTTCGAGCTTTCTCTGCCCCCTGTGCCAGGCGCTGCCCGGAGGCCCTTGATCACCCCGCTTTTGCTGCTAGGTATCGCCTTCGCAACAGCAAAGGACGTGAACGATGGCCTACGAGACGATCGTCGTCGAGACATCCGAACATGTCGGCATCATCCGGCTGGACCGTCCCGAAGCGCTGAACGCGCTCAACTCGAAGCTCCTCGAAGAACTCGTGGATGCGCTTCGGGCGATGGACGGGAACGATAAGATACGCGCCATCATCCTGACGGGCTCGGAAAAGGCCTTCGCCGCCGGGGCGGATATCAGGGAAATGGCCGAGAAGAGCTTCGTCGATGTCTTCACGAAGGACCTTTTCGGCCCCGAGGCCGAGGCGATCATGGCAATCCGCAAGCCGATCATCGCCGCCGTTTCGGGTTATGCGCTCGGTGGCGGATGCGAACTTGCGATGATGTGCGACATCATCATCGCCGCCGACAATGCCCGCTTCGGTCAGCCGGAGGTCAATCTCGGCGTGCTGGCCGGGATCGGCGGCACCCAGCGGCTCACCCATGCCATCGGCAAGGCCAAGGCGATGGACATGCATCTGACCGGCCGTTTCATGGAGGCCGAGGAGGCCGAGCGTGCCGGGCTGGTCAGTCGGGTGGTGCCGGCGAAGAAGCTGATGGAGGAGGCGATGGCCGTTGCCCAGAAGATCGCCGAGAAGTCGCCCATCACCACCATTGCCATCAAGGAGGCGGTGAACCGGGCCTTCGAGGTGCCGTTGCGGGAGGGGCTTCTCTTCGAGCGTCGGCTGTTCCAGAGCATGTTCGCGACCGAGGATCAGAAGGAGGGGATGGCCGCCTTCCTCGAGAAGCGCGAACCCGAATTCCGCGGGCGCTGATCGGCCCTGTGCAGGAGGGGCCGGAGCCGAAAGGGAGCATATGCCCGCGCAAGATTGTCGCCCGTGCCGCTGGGGGCGGGAAAGCGGCGTTTCTCCGGTTGACTTGCCGGTGAATCGCGCCTAATGGCTCGCACTCGGAATTCAGGAACCCGAACACGGGAACAGATACATGGCCAATACGCGTTCAGCCAAGAAACGTGTCCGTCAGACCGCCAAGCGGACCCTCATCAACAAGTCGCGCCGCTCGCGCATTCGCACCTTCATCCGCAAGGTCGAGGAAGCGATTGCTGCCGGTGATCACGAGGCGGCCATGGCCGCACTGCGCGCGGCGCAGCCCGAGATCATGCGGGGCGTGAGCAAGGGGGTCTTCCACAAGAAGACCGCCGCGCGCAAGATCTCGCGGCTCAACCACCGGGTGAAGGCGCTCGCCTCCTCCTGACGGACGGCTCCATCGTGATACCTGTTCAGGGACGCGCCCCAGGGGGCGCGTCCTTTGCGTGAGGAGAGCGTACCCGGAACGGTCGGCGGTGGGGAAGGTCAGGATTTCCTGCCGACGAAACCTTCTGAGGGCCTTTCTGATTCTGCGCAACAGATAGGCAGTTTTCACTCCATCTGGTGTCTGCCATCAAAAGCACCCCAAGATGCTGTGGGCGCAGAAAATCGCACGCAAAGCCCGAGTCAAGCGCGAAGTTCGGTTGCGTCACCCGCGCGAATTGCTACCTTCATCTCAGCGATTCAGTCGTCTGGGGGGACGCTGCCGATCGCGGATCGCGTGAGTGCGCAAGCAGACAGGATCAGTCATCGGAGGGCGGAGGAGTTTCCTGCCCGGGGCCGGCCGTATCCGTTCGGGATCGGCTCCGCTGCCAGAAGGCGCTGACGCTGATGTCTGACAGGCGCGCCTTGCCGGCATGGTGCCGGCTCACGACGATCCGCAACTCCGCCGCCCGATGCTGCGATGGGCAGGGGTGACGGGCGGGCCTGCGTCTTGACATGCACACTTCTGCCGTCTCGCCCCTTGCGGTGGTCGGCCCGTGCTCCTCTCCGGCCTGGATCGGCTGAAAAGGGCAAGCGCGGGCGACCCGCCAAGCAAGAAGAAACGGAGTGCGGCATGAGCGAGGCAATCTGGTCGGAAGTCTGCAATGGTCTGGAAAGGGAGATCGGCAAGGAAGCCTTCCGCCACTGGATTGCACCGCTCACCTTCGGCGGCGAACGGGGCGGGGTCGTCGAGATCCAGGCGCCGACCCGTTTCCTCGGCCAGTGGGTGGAACGCCACTATGCCCGCGACATCCTCACCCATCTGCGCAAGGCCGGCCGCAATGTGAGCGAGTTGCGCTTCACCTGGACGCGGGAACGCGCCGAGAGCGCCCTCCCGGCCTCTTCGACGGGCCGGGAGGACGCCGCGAGTCCCGCCGGTACCGCCTCGCGGTACGCCAGGCCGCTGCCGACCGCCACCCTCAAGCCCCAGTTCACATTCGAGACCTTCGTGGTCGGCAAGCCCAACATGATGGCCCATGCCGCGGCCCGGCAGGTGGCCGAGGCAGCGGGGGACAACAGCGTCGTGTGCAACCCGCTGTTCCTCTACAGCGGCGTCGGCCTCGGAAAGACCCATCTCATGCACGCCATCGCCTGGGAACTTACCCGCAATCGCGGCAAGCGGGTGATCTACCTTTCGGCCGAGCAGTTCATGTATCGCTTCGTGCAGGCGCTGCGCTCGCGCGACATGCTGGCCTTCAAGGAGATGTTCCGTTCGGTCGATGTGCTGATGGTGGATGATGTGCAGTTCATCGCCGGCAAGGACTCGACCCAGGAGGAATTCTTCCATACCTTCAACGCCCTGATCGACCAGGGCAAGCAGGTGGTGATCTCGGCCGACCGGGCGCCGGGCGAGATCGACGGCATCGAGGAGCGAATCCGTTCCCGGCTGCAATGGGGGCTCGTGGTCGATATCCACCCGGCCGATTTCGAGCTGAGGCTCGGCATCCTCCAGAGCAAGGCCGAGGCTCACCGCGCCCGCAACCCCGAGGTGAAGATCCCCGAGGAGGTGCTCGAGTTTCTCGCCCGCAAGATCACCGACAACATCCGCGTACTCGAAGGGGCGCTGACGCGACTCGTTTCCTTCGCAGCGCCGCTCGGCACGCCGGTCACGATCGACTTTGCCCGCCAGTGCCTTGCCGACATATTGCGCGCCGCCGACCACAAGATCACCCTCGAGGAGATCATGCGCAAGGTCGGTGAACATTACGGGCTGCGGATCTCCGATCTCGTCGGTCCGCGCCGCTCGCGGGCCATCGCCAGGCCGCGGCAGGTGGCGATGTATCTTGCCAAGGCGATGACCTCGAAATCCCTGCCGGACATCGGCCGTGCCTTCGGCGGGCGCGATCACACCACCGTGCTGCATGCGGTGCGCCGGATCGAGGCGCTGCGCGCGGCCGATGCGCGGATCGCCGACGATCTCGAATATCTCCGTCGCCAGCTCGAAAGCTGAAGTCGGGAATCACGGTTGCGCAGGTGGCGGGGCCTGCCCCCCTTGCGTCGTCGGCTTTTTGCGCTAGGGTCGCGGGCAACGCTCTTTGGGCTGTGCGGCATCAAGGCCGGATCGGCCCCTGCCGCACGGCAAGGAAACGGGAACAGGACACGGCGCCAAAGCGGGAGACGGCAATGAAGGTGAACATCGAACGCGGGGCTTTGCTCAAGGCGATGGGCCAGGCGCAATCCGTGGTCGAGCGGCGGGGCACGATTCCGATCCTCGCCAATGTGCTGATCGAGGCGGCCGAGGACACTGCCCGCTTCCGCGCCACCGATCTCGACATCGAGGTGGTGGACAAGGTGCCGGCTAGGGTCGAGACGGCAGGGGCGACCACCGTCGCCGCCCATCTTCTGCACGACATCGCCCGCAAGCTGCCCGACGGCGCGCTCGTCGAGCTGGCCACCACCCCCTCGGGAGACAGGCTCGACATTCGAGCGGGCCGGGTCCACTTCTCGCTCGCGACGCTGCCGAAGGAGGATTTCCCCGTCATGGCGTCGGCGGAATATGATGCCAATTTCGCCGTGCCTGCCGCAACCCTCGCCCGTCTCTTCGAGAAGACCCGTTTCGCCATCTCGACCGAGGAGACCCGCTACTATCTCAACGGTGTCTATTTCCACGTTGCCGAAGGGGAAGGGGGCAAGGTGCTCAGGGCCGTGGCGACCGACGGGCATCGCCTCGCCCTTGTCGAGGCGCCGTTGCCGGCCGGGGCGGAAGCCATGCCCGGTGTCATCGTGCCGCGCAAGACGGTGCAGGAAGTGCTGAAGATCGTCGGCGATATCGACGAGGGTGATGTCGCGGTGTCGGTTTCCGAAACCAAGATCCGCTTCTCCACGCCCGACGTGCAACTCACGTCGAAGGTGATCGACGGCCAGTTCCCCGAATACGCGCGGGTGATCCCCTACGGAAACACCCGCCGCCTCGAGGTCGATGCCGAGGAATTCGCCCGGGCGGTGGACCGGGTGTCGGTCGTTTCCGCCGAGCGGACGCGGGCCGTAAAGCTGATGCTCGACGAGGACCGGCTGGTGCTCTCGGTCAACTCCCCCGAAAGCGGGGCGGCCGAGGAAGAGCTGGCCGTGGCCTATGCCGACGAGCCGCTGGAGATCGGCTTCAACGCCAGATACCTGACAGAGATCGCCGGCCAGATGGACCGGGAGAATGCGGTCTTCTTCTTCGAGGGGCCGAGCAATCCCACCCTCGTGCGCGAGGGCAACGACACCAGCGCCATCTATGTCGTGATGCCGATGCGCGTCTGACGGGCCGGCCCGAAAGGGCGCCATGCATGCTGCCGCGATCCTCTCGCTGAAACTGTCGCATTTCCGTTCGCACCGCGCCTCGGAAGTGGCCCCGGGCCAGCGTTCGGTGGCTCTTGTCGGGCCCAATGGCGCGGGCAAGACCAATGTGCTTGAAGCCGTGTCGCTGCTTTCGCCCGGCCGGGGGTTGCGACTGGCGAAGGCGGAGGAGCTGGCCCGCCGGCCCGAGGGTATCGGCTGGCGCCTTCTGGCCGAGGTGATGAGCCGCGACGGCTGGCACGAGGTCGAGATCCGCACCGAGGGGCAGGGCCGGCGCAAGGTGCTGATCGACGGCAAGGCCCGTCCGCAGCTGGCACTCGCACGGCTTGTGCGCATCCTGTGGCTGGTCCCGGCGATGGATCGGCTGTGGACCGAGAGTGCCGAAGGCCGGCGTCGCTTTCTCGATCGGGCGGTGATGAGCCTCTTCCCCGATCACGGGCCCGCCGTGCTGGCCTATGAGAAAACCCTGAGGGAGCGCAACCGTCTCCTGCGCGAAGGTGTGGACGATCCGGCCTGGCACGAGGCACTCGAGGCCGAGATGGCCCGTCACGGTGCGGTGGTGATGGCGCGGCGGCAGGAGGCGCTCGATCTCATCGCTGCGGCACTCGACGAGATGACGGAAACGCATTTCCCCCGCCCCGCCCTCTCGCTCGTGCCGGTCGAGGGCGAGCTTCTGAGCACGACCGAGGATCTGCGCCTGGCGCTCTGGCAGAACCGGGTGCGCGACCTGGCCGCGGGCCGCACCCTTTTCGGGCCGCACCGGGTCGATCTCGAGGCGGTCTATGCCGCGCGGCAGATGCCGGCCCGCCTCTGTTCGACAGGAGAACAGAAGGCACTACTCGTTTCCTTCGTGCTCGCCAATGCGCGGGCGGTCATGAGCCGCACCGGTCAGCCGCCGGTGCTGCTTCTCGACGAGATCGCCGCCCATCTCGACCCGGAGCGCCGCGCCGCCCTCTTCGCCGAGATAGTCGCTCTCGGGGCACAGGCCTGGATGACCGGCACCGACGCGGCCGTCTTCGATGCCTTCCCCGAAGAGATCCTGCGGCTCTTCGTTCATGCCGACGTGAGCGGCTCGCGCATTGTTCCGCTCGAGGAGGACGGCTAGGGTAGGGCGGGCGCGGAAGGCGGCGCGAATGACGAAAGGGATGCACGATGAAGATGCTGGCATGGAGCGGGGCAAGGCGAGGCGTGGTGCTGATCGTGACGGCCCTGCTTCTCACGCCGGTTTCGGCAGCTCTGGCCGCAGGGAAGGCAGGGCCCGAAGCCGCTCGGGCCTTTCTCGACGAGCTGCGGGCGATTGCGCCCCGCTGGCGGGCCGTCGGCGTGCAGCTCGGCGACATCAGCTGGGGCATGGAACTCGATCTTTCCGGCAGGACGCCGAAGGTCCGTTATCCTGACCTTGGCTGCGAGGGGCATTGGGAGGTGCTCGGCAAGGCGCCGGGAGGGCCGCTCGTGATCATCGAGCAGATCGACAATGGACTCAAGGAATGCCTCGACGGAGGCGTTGCCTTCCTCGAGGAGATAGACGGCACCATGCTGCGCTACCGCTGGCTCGACGGTGACGGCGAAGCCGTGGCCAAGGCGGTGCTTGTGCCGGGGCGTTTCAGCCCCGATCTTGCCGATGCGCTTTACGATCTGACGCTGGAGCATGTCGATCGCAGCTTCCTTTCCCTCGCCGAGACGCGCGGCCTCGTGCCCTATCGCACCCCCTGAACGGGGCGGTTCTGAAGGCAGGGTCTGATCAGCGGGCAGGCATCTCCGCATGAAACCGCCTTCCTGCGGAGTTGTGCCGCGAAATTCCCACTGCCGGGGGGCGGGAAAGGCGGATGGAGGAGACATCGGCGGCTGCCATGACGATCACGGCCTGGGATCTTCTTCTTTACGCCGGTGCCCTGGCGATTCTCTTCCTGACGCCCGGCCCCGTCTGGGTGGCGCTTGTCGCTCGTGCCGTCGCGGGGGGCTTTCATGCCGCCTGGCCCCTTGCCTTCGGGGTGATGGTCGGGGATGTGCTCTGGCCGCTCCTGGCCATTCTCGGGGTCGGATGGGTCGTTTCGGTCTTCGCGGGGTTTCTTGTGGCCCTCAAATGGCTGGCTGTCGTCATATTCCTGTTGATGGGCGTCGGCCTGTGGCGCCGTGCGGGGTGGCCGATCGATCCTGATTCCCGGCTGACGCGTCCCGGCGCGATGGCGGGGTTTTCCGCCGGACTCGCGGCGATCCTCGGCAACCCGAAGGCGATCCTGTTCTACATGGGCGTTCTGCCGGGCTTCTTCGATGTCGGTCGGCTGACGGTGCCCGACATCGTTGCGATCTGCGCCTTGTCGGTCATCGTCCCGCTGGCCGGGAATCTTCTTGTCGCCGCTTCGCTCGGCCGGGTCAGACGCGCCGTCTCCTCGCCGCAGACCCTTGCGCGAATGAACCGCGGCGCCGGTGCGGCCCTCATTCTAGTCGGCCTTGCGATCGCTCTCGGGGCGGCTGGTGGATGAGCGATCAAACCCATGAAATATCGGCTCTTCGGCGTGACATCCGGGGTCGGAATCCCTATATGTGACATGACCCCAGACAAGGCGAGATAATGACGAAAGAGCAGGCAGAAAGGCGCGAATACGGCGCCGATTCCATCAAGGTACTCAAGGGGCTGGAGGCGGTTCGCAAGCGGCCGGGCATGTATATCGGCGACACCGATGACGGCTCGGGTCTGCATCATATGGTCTATGAGGTGGTGGACAACGCCATCGACGAAGCCCTGGCAGGCCATGCCGACCGCGTCGAGGTCGTGATTCACGAGGACAATGCCGTCTCCGTGACGGACAACGGCCGCGGAATCCCGGTGGCGATCCACCCCGAGGAGGGCGTGTCGGCCGCCGAGGTCATCATGACCCAGCTTCACGCCGGCGGAAAGTTCGACGACAATTCCTACAAGGTGTCAGGCGGGCTTCACGGGGTGGGTGTCTCGGTCGTCAATGCCCTGTCCGACTGGCTCGAGCTCACCGTGTGGCGTGACGGGAAGGAATATTTTGCCCGCTTCGAGAAGGGCGAGACCGTCGAGCCGGTGCACGTGGTCGGCGAGGCGCCGGGCCAACGCGGCACGCGCGTCAAGTTCCTGGCCTCGCGCGAGGTGTTCTCCTCGATCGACTACAATTTCAGGACGCTGGAGCACCGGCTGCGGGAGCTTGCCTTTCTCAATCGCGGCGTGCGCATCTTCCTCGAGGATCGGCGCTCGGCCGAGCCGCAGCGTATCGAGCTGCATTACGAGGGCGGCGTGCGGGAGTTCGTCCGCTGGCTCGACCGCTCGAAGACCCCGCTCATTCCCGAGCCGATCTACATCACCGGCGCGAAAGACGGGATCGAGGTCGAGATCGCGCTGTGGTGGAACGACGGTTATCACGAGAATTCCCTTGCCTTCACCAACAACATCCCCCAGCGCGACGGCGGCACCCATGTCGCCGGTTTCCGCGCCGCGCTCACCCGCACCATCAACGCCTATGCCCAGAGCTCGGGCATCGCGAAAAAGGAGAAGGTGGCCCTCACCGGCGAGGACGCACGGGAAGGGTTGACGTCGGTGCTCTCGGTCAAGGTGCCTGATCCGAAATTCTCGTCCCAGACAAAGGAGAAGCTCGTCTCCTCCGAGGTGCGGCCGGTGGTCGAGAGCATTGTCGGAGAGAAGCTCGGCGAATGGTTCGAGGAGCATCCGGCCGAGGCGAAGGTCGTCGTCGGCAAGATCGTCGAGGCGGCGCTGGCGCGCGAGGCGGCCCGCAAGGCCCGCGAGCTCACCCGCCGCAAGACGGCGATGGATGTCGCCTCGCTGCCCGGCAAGCTGGCCGATTGCCAGGAGCGCGACCCGGCCAAGTCGGAGCTGTTCCTCGTCGAGGGTGATTCGGCCGGCGGTTCGGCCAAGCAGGGCCGTTCGCGGCAGAACCAGGCGGTGCTGCCCTTGAGGGGCAAGATCCTCAATGTCGAGCGCGCCCGCTTCGACCGGATGCTCTCGAGCCAGGAGATCGGCACGCTGATCACCGCGCTCGGCACCGGCATCGGCCGCGACGAGTTCGACATCGAGAAGCTGCGCTATCACAAGATCATCATCATGACCGACGCCGACGTGGACGGCGCCCATATCCGCACGCTGCTTCTGACCTTCTTCTTCCGGCAGATGCCCGAGATCATCGAGCGCGGCCATCTCTTCATCGCCCAGCCGCCGCTCTACAAGGTCACCCGCGGCAAGTCGGAGGTTTATCTCAAGGACGAGGCGGCGCTGGAGGCCTATCTCGTCGAGCAGGGGACGGAAGGAGCGGTGCTGCGGCTCGAGAGCGGCGAGGAGATTGCCGGCCCCGACCTTCTGCGCGTGGTCGGGACGGCCCGCAAGGTCCGGCGGCTGATCGAGGCCTTTCCGACGCGCTATCCCCGGTCGATTCTCGAGCAGGCGGCCATCGCCGGTGCCTTCCTGCCGGGCCGGGCGGAGGAGCGCCCGCAGGAGGTGGCCCGGGCGATTGCCGAGCGGCTCGATCTCATTGCCGAGGAATACGAACGCGGCTGGCAGGGCGAGGTCAGCGAGGAGGGGGGCATCCGCCTCGTCCGCACCCTGCGCGGCGTTACCGAGAGCCACTATCTCGATCCGCATCTCTTCCGCTCCGTCGAGGGGCGGCGGCTCGGGGAATACACCGAGAGCCTGCGGGAAGTGCACGAGCGGCCCGCGGTCTTCATCCGCAAGGAGCGCCGCCACCCGGTGATGGGACCGCTTTCGCTGCTCGAGGCGGTGCGGGAGGAAGGGGAGAAGGGCATCTCGCTGCAGCGCTACAAGGGGCTTGGCGAGATGAACCCCGATCAGCTGTGGGAAACCACGCTCGACCCGGAGGCCCGCACCCTGCTTCAGGTCCGGGTCGAAGACATGGCCGAGGCCGACAACCTCTTCACCAAGCTTATGGGCGATGCGGTCGAGCCGCGGCGCGAGTTCATTCAGGAGAACGCTCTCTCTGTCGCCAACCTCGACTTCTGAGGGCCGGGCGGCAGGCGAGGATTGCGGCTAATGGTGGCGGGGCCGCCGTTGCCTCACGGCTTTTCGGCGCGATGTCGGGGAGAGCCCGCCTTCGCCGAAGCCCATTCGTCCGCTGATGACGGCAGCCCCGCGTCACCCTGCCCTGTCATCCGGCAATCCGCGGTCTATATTGGAGCTGACGGCAGGGGCTGCCGGGCGTGACCGGCCGCGAAGGAGGACCTGATCCATGACGTTGACCGAACAGATCGCCTGGGATGATACCATCCTGCCCTTCCAGCTTGACCGCTCGGGTATCCGCGGCCGCGTGGCCCGGCTCAGCCGCTCGCTCGATCAGATGCTGCTGCATCATGACTACCCCGGCCCGGTCAACCGGCTGGTGGCCGAGGCAGCGGTGCTGACAGCCCTGGTCGGCCATGCCATCAAGCTGCGCTGGAAGCTTTCGATCCAGATCCGCGGCGAGGGGCCGGTGCAGCTGATCGCCACCGACTATTTCGCCCCGGCCGAGAAGGGGGAACCGGCCCGCATCCGCGCCTGCGCCGACTACGATGCCGAGGCTCTCGCCGCGGCGGGCGGGATCGACACCCCCTATCGCCTCATCGGCAAGGGGCTTTTCGCCATCCTGATCGACCAGGGGCCGGGCAATCTGCCATACCAGGGCGTGACGCCGATCAGCGGCCATTCGCTCGCCGAATGCGCGGCCACCTATTTCGCCCAGTCCGAGCAGCTGCCGACGCGCTTCCGCCTCGCTGTGTCCTGCACCGGCGAGGACGGCAAGGCCCGATGGCGAGCCGGAGGGGTGATGCTCCAGAAACTGCCTGAAGGCGAGACGCGCCACGAGGGCAGGACGGGAGCCGACGGGCTCGTGCACCCCGACGGCATCCTCAAGGGGGATGAGGCCGAGGACTGGAACCGGGCCAACATCCTGCTCGACACGGTCGAGCAGGACGAGCTTCTCGGCCCCGATGTCTCGCCGATCTCGCTCCTCGTGCGGCTCTTCCACGAGGAGGAGCCGCGCGTGTTCGATCCGCAGCCCGTCACCTTCGGCTGCACCTGCTCGCAGGACAAGGTGCGTGAGGTGCTCTCGAGGCACGACCGGGCCGAGCTCGAGGAAATGGCCGCAGCCGGAGGCGGGGAGATCACGGCCGACTGCCGCTTCTGTGGCCGCCGGTACCGCTTCCGGGCCGAGGACATCGCCGCAGCTGACGAGGCTCTTGACGCCGCTCGGCCGACGAAGGGCGATGCGGGCAGAGCCGAGACGACAAGGAAGGACGGCGGCACAGCGCCGGCCGGCGGTCGTGACGGGCTGGGGAGCGGAGCGGAGGACGACGGCCATCTCCCGGACGCCTCCGAAGGGGGAGGCGACGGGTCGTGACGGGACGGGAAAGCAACTCCGTTCTCCCCGCACCCGGGGCCCTCGAGGCGTGGCTGAAGCGCGCGCTCGTTCATGTGGCCGATCGTGCTCCATCCTCCGATTTCGATCTCGATCCCGATCTGGTGCCGGCCAGGGCGGATCTGACGCCCGCAGCCGTACTCGTCCCGGTCATGGCGGGGGAAGTGCCGCAGATCCGCCTCACCCGCCGATCGCCGGCGCTGCGCCACCACCCGGGGCAGATCGCCTTCCCCGGTGGCCGGATCGACCCCGATGATCGCGATCCGGTGGCCGCCGCGCTGCGCGAGGCCGAGGAGGAGATCGGCCTGCCGCCGCCTTCGGCCCGCATCCTCGGCATGCTGCCACCCCACCGCACGGTGACCGGCTACGATGTCACCCCCGTGCTCGCTCTCGTCGCGCCCTTCGATCCGCGTCCCGAGGCGGAAGAGGTGACCGAGGTGTTCGACGTGCCGCTGGCCTTTCTGGCCGACCCGGCCCGTTACCGGGTCGAGGGGCGGCGCTGGCGCGGCCGGCGCCGGCATTATTACGTCGTTCCCTGGGGGCCCTATTACATCTGGGGTGCAACGGCGCGGATGCTGCGTCAACTGGCCGAGGGGCTGGCTGCTGTCCGTTGAGCTTGCCTTTTGCCGCAATGTGGCGATGAAGGGGGCATGAGCGAGGAACACCGGCTTCATCCCCATTGGCTCGATCACCCCGGGCTGCGCCGCCTGACCGAGGCCTTGCGCCGGGCCGGGCATGATGTCTGGTTCGTCGGCGGTGCCGTGCGCGATGCGGCCTTGGGACGGGAGACGGCCCGGCCCGACATCGACATGACGACCGATGCCCGCCCCGAGGAGGTGATGGCCGTCGCCCGGCAGACGGGTTTCAAGGTGGTGCCAACCGGTATCGAGCACGGAACGGTGACGGTGATTGCCGGCGATCTGCCGGTCGAGATCACCACCTTGCGCCAGGATGTCGAAACCGACGGCCGTCATGCGAAAGTGGTGTTCGGCACCTCGCTCAAGGACGACGCCCGCCGTCGCGATTTCACCATCAACGCCCTTTACCTCACCCCCGAAGGCCGGCTTGTCGACCCGGTGGGCGGGCTGGCCGACATCGCCGCGCGCCGCATCCGCTTCATCGGTGATCCCCGTCGGAGGATCCGCGAGGATTACCTCAGGATCCTGCGGCTCTTTCGCATGTTCGCCCATTTCGGCGACCCCGAAAGGGGACTCGACGCGGCGGCGCTCCGCGCGGCGGCCGAGCTTGCGGACGGTCTCGCGCGAATTTCGCCCGAGCGGATCGGGCAGGAGATGCGCAAGCTTCTCGCCGCACCCGACCCCGTGCCGGCGGTGCGGGCGATGGAAGAGGCCGGTATCCTCGGGCGGATCCTGCCGGGAGCCTCGGCTGAGAGGCTGGCCCGTCTTGTGGCGATCGAGAAGATCCTCGGCATCGCCCCCGACCCCGTTCGTCGCCTTGCCGCGCTTGGCGGAGATGATCCGGTTCGGCGATTGCGCCTTTCGCGGCGCGAGGCGCGTTCGCTCGCGCGCATGGCTGAAGGCGCAGCTTCGGGGCTTTCCGCTGCCGCGCTCGGCTACCGTCTCGGGGAGGCGGACGGCCTTTGCGCGCTGCTCCTGCGCCATGCATGTGACGGCTCTGTACCATGCCGGGAGGCACTTGCGGCGCTGAGGCGGGGTGCAGCGGCCCACTTTCCCCTCAAGGGGCGAGATCTTCTGTCCCTCGCCGAGGGACCGGCGCTCGGGCGGTTGCTGGCTCGGCTCGAGGATGCCTTCATCGCCTCGGACTTCACCCTCGACCGGGATGCGCTGATGGCACGGGCGCATAGCCTTGCTGAAGAGGGAAAGGCGAAATGAGCGATGTCGTCGAATGCACCGTCGCCGCTCTCGATGGCGAGGGAAACGGTGTCTGCCACCGTGGGAAGGAAAGGCTTGCCGTGCCCTTTGCCCTGCCGGGAGAGAGGGTGAGCCTGCGCCTGTCGCCGGAAGGGAAGGTGGGAGAAGTGGATGTGCGCGAGCCGGCGCCTTTCCGAACCGTGCCGCCCTGTCCATCCTTCGGCCGCTGCGGCGGCTGCCGGCTGCAGCACGCCGCGCCCGACTGGCTCACCCGCTGGAAAGAGGAACGCGTGCTTGCGCTCCTTGCCCGTCACGGTCTCGAGTCGTCTCTTCGCCCGTCTCACCGTTCGCCCCCTGCCACCCGGCGCCGGGCAACGCTGGCCGGGCGGCGGACGAAGAAGGGCGCCCTCGTCGGTTTCAACGCCTTTCGGTCCCACGAGATCGTGGCGCCTGCCGGCTGCACGCTGCTGCTGCCCCAACTCCTTGCCGCATTGCCGCTTCTCGAGCGGATGGTGCGGGCCGGTGGCAGCCGCCGCGGCACGCTGGATCTGGCGCTGACAGCCTCGGAAAACGGCATCGACATCGCCGTGAAGGGCGGCAGGCCGCTCGATCTCGATCTGCGGATGGCTCTGGCCGAGATCGCTGCGGCCGGCTCCGTGGCCCGGATCACTTGGGAAGGAGAGGAGGTGCTGCAGGTGGCACCGCCCGTCCAGCGCTTCGGCAGGGCGGAGGTGGTGCCACCGCCCGGCGCCTTTCTTCAGGCGACAAGAGAGGGCGAGGCGGCGATGGTCGCCGAAGTGCGGGAGATCCTTTCGGGTGCCGCGCGTGTGGTCGACCTTTTCGCCGGCTGCGGCACCTTCACCTTCCCGCTGGCCGATACGGCGCGGGTGCAAGCGATCGAGAAGTCGCGGCCGATGCTGAAGGCCGTCGAGGAGGCTGCCCGGCGCACGCAGGGTCTGAAACCCGTCACCACCGCCCGGCGAGATCTCTTCACCCGGCCCCTCACCCCCGACGAGCTCGCAGGGGTGGAAGGGGTGGTGATCGACCCGCCACGGGCCGGGGCCGAGGCCCAGGTGCGGATGCTGGCTGCGGCGCCGCCGACGCTCGTGCGGCTGGCCTATGTTTCCTGCAACCCGGTGAGCTTTGCCCGTGATGCCGCGATCCTTGCCGAAGGCGGCTGGTGTCTGCGCCATCTGCGGGTGATCGACCAGTTCCTCTGGTCGCCCCATGTCGAGCTTGTCGCCGCCTTCAGCCGTTCCGCCGCATGAGCCCGTTGCGCTCGAGCAGATGGGCGAGTGCGAAGAGCCCCGCATGGGCGAGGAAGGCAAGGGCCAGGATCAGCCCGTAGGTCCGCAGACGGGCGATGTCGTCCTCCAGAGGCAGGGCGGCATAGGGCATGAACCCCAGAGGCCGGAACACCACTTCGAGGAGGAGAATGTAGGCTACTACCGTGAGCGTGAGCCAGGCGAGCACGGTCCGGGGCTGGCGGAAGGCCCTGTTCGAGAAGGCCGCAGCCAGCTGGATCAGCGGTGCGAAAATGCCGACCCAGAGCCCGGCGAAGACAGGCAGGGCGGCTGTCGCCCCGTCGAATCCCCTCCGCGCCTCGACCATCAGGAGAACGGTGCCGATGACGGCAGCAACGGCGATGGGCACGTCGATTTCATGGGCCCACCAGCCGCGATCGCGGGCGATGAGGAGCGCCATGCTCAACATGGTGCCGCCGAGTGCCCAGAAGGAGAAATAGGCGAAGAGCCGGGGGCCGATCAGCAACAGGCCGACGAAAACGGCAAGAAGCGAGAGCGCCAGCACCACGATGCGAAGGATCCGCAGGGCTCGGGAGGAGGAAACGGTCTTGGCCTTCTCGTCCATTTCTCGCGCCTCTTCTGATCTGTTGCGGCCCTGTATTCGTATCGGCCACGCTGTCAGCGCCCGTGTCCGGTTCGCTGCCCGGTGGTGTCGAGGCGAGGGATGCCGAGCACGTCGAGCACCCGCGCGAGGATGCCTTCGGCGTCGAGCCCGGCCACGCGATACATCGCCTCGGGCGTGTCGTGGTCGATGAAACGGTCGGGCAGGGTCAGCGCCCGGAAGCGAAGCCCCCGGTCGAACACGCCTTCTTCGGCAAGAAGCTGGGCGACATGGCTGCCGAAGCCCCCCACCGCCCCTTCCTCGAGAGTGATGAGCGCCTCGTGCTCGCGGGCAAGGCGCAAGATCAGGTCGCGATCGAGCGGTTTGGCGAAGCGGGCGTCTGCCACGGTGGGAGCAAGGCCCATCTCCTTGAGCCGGGAGGCCGCCTCCAGCGCCGGTCCGAGTCGCGTGCCGTAGGAAAGGATCGCCACGCGCCCGCCTTCGCGGACGATGCGGCCACGGCCGATCTCGAGCGGCACCCCCTCCTCGGGCAGCTCGACGCCGACCCCGCTGCCGCGCGGATAGCGCACCGCCGAGGGCCGGTCGTCGATCGCGGCGGCGGTCGCCACCATGTGCACGAGTTCCGCTTCGTCGGCGGCGGCCATCAGCACGAAATGGGGCAGGTTGGCGAGATAGGCGATGTCGAAGGCGCCGGCATGGGTCGGTCCGTCGGCACCCACCAGCCCGGCGCGGTCGATGGCGAAGCGCACCGGCAGCTTCTGGACGGCGACATCATGCACCACCTGGTCATAGCCCCGCTGCAGGAAGGTGGAATAGATGGCGCAGAAGGGCTTGAGCCCGCCCGCAGCCATGCCGGCCGAGAAGGTCACGGCATGCTGTTCGGCGATGCCGACATCGAACATGCGGTTCGGAAAGCGTTTTCCGAAGAGGTCGAGCCCGGTGCCGCCCGGCATGGCGGCGGTGACGGCGACGATGCGCGGATCCTTCTCGGCCTCGCGGACAAGGCTCTCGGCGAAGACGCGGGTATAGGAGGGTGCGTTCGAGGGGCTCTTCTTCTGTTCGCCGGTGCGGATGTCGAACTTGCCGACACCATGTCCCTTGTCGGGTGACCGCTCCGCTGGCGCGTAGCCCTTGCCCTTCTTCGTCACCACATGGATGAGAATCGGACCATCGGCACGCGCGCGCACGGTGCGCAGCACCGGCAGCAGCTGATCGAGATCATGCCCGTCGATCGGCCCGACATAGGAGAAGCCGAGTTCCTCGAACAGCGTCCCGCCGACCGTCAGCCCCTTGATGAGTTCCTTGGCGCGGCGTGCACCTTCCTGAAGCGGCTCGGGCAGGAGCGAGACGGCGCCCTTGGCCGCCGCCTTGAATTCCTGGAAGGGCGCGCCGGCATAAAGCCGCGAGAGGTAGCTTGAAAGGGCACCCACGGGCGGGGCGATCGACATCTCGTTGTCGTTGAGGATGACGATCAGCCGCTTGCCGAGATGGCCGGCATTGTTGAGCGCCTCGAAGGCCATGCCGGCCGACATGGCCCCGTCGCCGATGACGGCGACCGCATCACCGATGCCGTGCTCGCTGGCGCCGCCCAGCTCGCGGGCCATCACGAAGCCGAGCGCGGCCGAAATCGAGGTAGAGGAATGGCCGGCGCCGAACGGGTCGTGCGGGCTTTCGCTGCGCTTGGTGAATCCCGAGAGCCCGCCGCCCTGACGCAGGGTGCGGATGCGGTCGCGCCGGCCGGTGAGGATCTTGTGGGGGTAGCACTGATGGCCCACGTCCCAGATGATCTTGTCGCGCGGGGACTCGAAGACGGCGTGCAGCGCCACCGTCAGCTCGACCACACCGAGGGAGGCGCCGAGATGGCCGCCCGTTTCGGAAACCGTCGAGATGACCTCGGCACGCAGCTCACGGGCCAGCTGGCCGAGCTCGGCATCCGACAGCGTCTTGAGATCGGCCGGCGTCCGCACCCGGTCGAGGAGAGGGGTCGCGGGCCGCGAATTGCCGAGGGCCTCGGCCGGCGCGCCGCCCTGGCTGCCGGTCCGGTCGGTTTCGTTGCCCTTGTCGGAAGGATGCGCCATCGGCTCGCCTCGCGCGGGGGATCCGCGTCACCTGTCGCGGGAGATAACGAATTCGGCCGCTTCTCGCAAGCTGGCGGCCCGCTCTCCGTAGGGTGCAAGTGCCGCTCTGGCTTCCTCGACGAGTTCGCGCGCACGGGCCCTGGCGCCCTCGATGCCCAGCAGCGAGACGAAGCTGGCCTTGCCGCGGGCGGCGTCCTTGCCGACGCGCTTGCCGGCCCGGGACGGATCGCCCTCGACATCGAGAAGGTCGTCGGTGATCTGGAAGGCGAGGCCGAGGGCTTCGGCATAGCGGCCGAGCGGTGCCGGGTCGGCCCCGGCCATGCGGGCGCCGGCTTCGGCCGAGAAGCGGATGAGAGCACCGGTCTTCTTCGCCTGCAGCGTGGTGATCTCGGCGAGGGTGAGCGGTGCGGGGGCGGTTTCGGCGGCAAGATCGAGCATCTGCCCGTGCACCATGCCGCCGGGGCCGGCGGCTTCGGCCAGGGTCCTGACGAGGTCGGCCCGGACCGCGCCCGGAAGCGGGGTCGCCGGCGCCGCGATGATGGCGAAGGCCAGCGCCTGCAGCGCGTCACCCGCGAGAATGGCGGTGGCCTCGTTCCACCTGACATGCACCGTCGGCTGGCCGCGGCGCATGTCGTCGTCATCCATTGCCGGCAGATCGTCATGGACGAGCGAATAGGCGTGGATGCACTCGACGGCGGCGGCCACACGGTCGGCCGCGGCAGGCGGGGCGTTGTGCAGCCGGGCGCTTTCGATCACGAGAAAGGCCCTGAGCCGCTTGCCTCCCGAAAGCGCGGCATGAACCATCGCATCGCGCAAGGCACCTGCCGGCTCGGCCATGATTGCGGCCTCGAGCGCCCGTTCGACCCGCTCCCGCGCAGCCCCGAGTGCTTCGGCGAAGCTCACGGCGCCTCCACCTCCTTCAGCCCCGTGGGCCGCCCCTCGGCATCGAGGGTGATGAGCTCGATCTTCTCCTCGGCCTCGCGTAGCCGCGCCTCGCAATGTTTCTTCAGCTGGTGACCGCGCTCGTAAAGACGGATCGATTCCTCGAGCGGCACGTCGCCGCGCTCGAGCCGGTCCACCACCTGTTCGAGCTCCTTGAGCGCCTCCTCGAAGCTGAGTTCCTCGACCGGTCTTGTCGCCGTCTCCGTCATTCCCTGGCCCCTTCCTCCATCAGCGTGGCGACATGGGCCGCCACCGATTGCGCCAGTGCCGAAAGAGCATATCCTCCCTCGAGAGTCGAGACGAGGCGCCCCCCCGCATGACGCCGGGCAAGGGCGGCAAGCTCCCGCGTGATCCAGGCGAAATCCTCCTCGATGAGAGCGAGATTGGCGAGGGGATCGGCGGCATGGGCGTCAAACCCGGCCGAGACGAGCACGAGTTGGGGGGCGAAGGCATCAAGCCAGTCGAGGACGGGGCGGACGGCCGCGCGAAAGGCCGCACCGTCGCTGAGAGGGGCGAGCGGCACGTTGCGGATATTGTCATGGGCGCCGCGTTCTGCCGGCGCGCCGGTGCCGGGCCAGAGCGGCATCTGATGGGTCGAGACGAAGCGGATGCGCGGCTCGTCCCACAGGATGGCCTGGGTGCCATTGCCGTGATGCACGTCGAAATCGAAGATTGCCACCCGCTCGAGCCCGTGGCGCTCGAGCGCGTGCAGCGCGCCGATGGCAACATTGCCGAAGATGCAGAAGCCCATCGGCTTTTCGCGCTCGGCGTGGTGACCGGGTGGGCGGATGGCGCAAAAGGCGTTGGCGACCTCGCCGGCCAGCACGGCATCGACGGCTGCCGTCACCGCGCCTGCCGCCCTCAGGGCTGCCTGCCACGAGCCGGGAGAAAGCCAGGTGTCGGCGTCGAGCTGGGCGAACCCTTCTGCGGGCACGGCTTCGGCGATGGCGCGGACGTAGTGCGGCGGGTGAGCGAGGGCGAGGTCGCTTCCATCGGCGGGAGGTGCTTCCCGGCGCAGGAGATCGTCGAAGGCGGGGGCGGCAAGGGCCTTCTCGATGGCCGTCAGCCGGGCCGAGCTCTCGGGATGGCCCGGCGGGGTGAGATGAGCGTGGCAGTCGGGATGAGCCAGAAGGAGGGTCGTCATGAAGGTTTCCAGTATTCGACGCGGACGGGGTCCAGAAGAGCACGATGCCATGCATGGCTCAACCCCGGCACCCACCGCGCCGCCTGTTGCCGACAGCAGGGCGAAGGCGGGGTGGTAGCGCCGGGGCCCGACCGGCGTGGATCTGTCGGACCGAAGGGGCGCTGCTCGCAGGGGATCCTCCGTCGGGCGGCATGCCGGGAGGAGGGCGCCGGGGCCGACCCGGAGACGCCTTGCGGGCCTCCACGCCCGGTGGTCGAGGCCGTGGCGCAGGTGCCGGCATCGAAGGTCACGGGCCGCGGATCAGAAGGGACGGCCGAAAAGGGCGCCGATCACGTCCTCGATGATGGTGCTCTCGGTCTGACGGCTCTTCTTCGGCAGCCGGGCCCGGGCTTCGGCCAGCGCAGCGGCCTCCGGGTCGATCATCGGCAGGGGGCGGGGCGGCAGGCCCTCGTGAACCCGCATCATCGCCTCGCGCCAGATCGCGGCCGGCAGTCCGCCGCCGGTGACGCCGGTGAGGGGGGTGTTGTCGTCGTAGCCCATCCACACCCCGGCGACATAGTCGGCGGTGAAGCCGATGAACCAGGCGTCGCGCGCGGCCTGGGTGGTGCCGGTCTTGCCGGCGGCGGGCCGATCGGGCAGCTTGGCCCGCTTGCCCGAGCCGCGCTCGATGACCTGATTGAGCATGTAGACGAGCTGGCGCGCCGCCTCGCGGCCGATCACCCGCTCTCCCGGACCGCCCGAGCGGGTGATGAGGGGCTCGTCGCTGCCCCGGAGCCGCAGATCGACCAGCCCGTAGGGCGCTACCGCCCGCCCTTCGTTCAGGAAACCGGCATAGGCGGCCGTCATCTCGAGCGGGGTCGCCTCCGAGGCGCCGAGCGCGAGAGCGGGGCCTTCTGCAAGCTCTCCCGAGAGACCGAAACCGCGGGCGACGGCCCGCACCCGATCAAGGCCGGTTTCCATCGCCACCTTCACCGCCACGGTGTTGATCGACTGGGCAAGGGCGGTGGTCAGGCTCATCTCGCCATAGTTCTTGCCGGTATAGTTTCGGGGCGACCAGGGGCCGGAGCCGGGGATGTCGATGGTGACGGGTTCGTCCACCACCCGGCTGTCGAAGCGGTAGAGGCCGAGATCGAGGGCGGCGGCATAGACGAAGGGTTTGAAGGACGAACCGGTCTGCCGCCGGGCCTGGATCGCCCGGTTGAAGCGCCCGCCGCCCTTGCCGCGGCCGCCGACCATGGCCCGCACAGCGCCGTCGGGCGACATTACCACCAGCGCCACCTGCGCCTTCGATCCGGGCCGCACGCGGTTCTCGAAGACCCATTTCACCGCTTCTTCCGCCGCCTTCTGGATCTTCGGGTCGAAGGTGGTGCGGATGATGACGTCTTCGGTGGTTCCCGAAGCGAGGAAGGAAGGCACGGTTTCCATCACCCAGTCGGCGAACCAGCCGCCCGCCCGCTCACGGGCCTTTTCCGAGAGCGTCGCCGGGTTTTGCCGTGCCGCCTCGGCTTCGGCCGGGGTGAGATAGCCCTGCTCCTCCATCAGCGAGATGATGAGACTGGCCCGGGCCTGGGCACGGGCAAGATTGCGCGTCGGCGCATAATAGGAGGGTGCCTTGAGGAGCCCGGCAAGCATGGCGGCCTCGGCCGGGTTCACTTCGCGGGCCGACTTGCCGAAATAACGCTGTGCGGCGGCCTCGAAGCCGCGGGTGCCGGCCCCGAGATAGACCCGGTTGAGATAGAGGGTGAGAATGTCGTCCTTCGAATATTTCGCCTCGAGAGCGAAGGCGAAGGGCACTTCCTTGATCTTGCGCCACAGCGACCCCCGGCGGCAGTCGGCCTCGTAGGCGGCCTCGTTCTCCCACCGCTTCGGATCGTAGGGCTGCCCGAGGCACAGGAGCTTGGCCACCTGCTGGGTGATGGTCGAACCGCCATTGCCCTCGAAGGGGCCGCGCCCTTCCGCGAGGTTGATGCGGATGGCCGAGGCGATCCCCCGCGGGCTGATGCCGAAATGGCGGTAGAAGCGCCGGTCCTCGGTGGCGATGATGGCATGAAGCAGGTGGGGCGAGACGGTGGCGGCGGTGATCTTGCCGGCGAACTGGTCGCCTCGCCATGCAAATGGCTCGCCATTGCGGTCGAGGAGGGTGACGGAGCCGCGCACGCGCCCGTCGATCAGCGCCTCGATCGGCGGCAGGCGGGTGTAGTCGTAGATGGTGGCGGCGCCGACGAGAAGGGCGACCACAAGGGCGAGGCGCCAGCCGAGGTGCCATGCAAGCCGCGCGGTGCCGCGAAGAAGCCCCGCGGCGGCGGCCAGGGCGCGGCGCAGAAGCGTTGTCGGCATCTGCCGCCACCCCCGACCGGATCCGGCCGGCTTGCGGCGGCCCGCCGCGGGTTTCCTTTTCGTGGTTTTCGTCATCTGCGCATCCTGCCTGCGGGAATCACATTACAGATCGAGGCCGCCCCTGCACAGTATCGAGGCAGGGTTGACGCCCGCATTGTGCGAAACGGGAAACAGCAACTGCCCGAATATCGCGCAATGTCGATATGAATTTGCCTAATTTGTCAGCATCCCGCCGCGAGAGCCGCGGTGCAGACAGAGCTTTCGTTGTCCGAAAGGTTCGCCGCGACGAGGTTGATCGTGATTTCCGGGCGGGTCTGCCGGCAGGAGCAGCCGGGGCAGGGCCCGACCGGAGAGCAATGCGACAGGAACAGCGAAGGAACGAACCCATGCGACTTCCATCCCTCAAGGCACTCTCGGCACTTTCGGCCGTCGGGGCGGCGCTTCTGGCCTCGCCGGCATCGGCGGAAACAATGGACAAGGGCGACGTCGCCTGGATGATGGTTTCGACCGTGCTCGTCCTGTTCATGATCCTGCCCGGCGTCGCCCTGTTCTATGGCGGCCTCGTGCGGACCAAGAACATGCTCTCGGTCCTGATGCAATCGACAGTGATCGCCGCTCTCGTGATGGTGATCTGGGTGCTCTACGGTTACTCCTTCGCCTTCGGCGGCGGAACCAACCCCTTCTGGGGCGGGCTCGGCAAGCTGTTTCTTGCCGGCGTCGGTCCCGATTCGATGGCCGCGACCTTCACCGACGGCGTGGTCATTCCCGAATATGTCTTCATCGCCTTCCAGATGACCTTCGCCGCCATTACCGCCGTGCTGGTGATCGGTGGCTTCGCCGAGCGCATCAGGTTCGGCGCGGCGGTGCTGTTCTCGGCGCTGTGGGTGACTTTCGTCTATTTCCCGATCGCCCACATGGTGTGGGACGGCTCGGGCTTCATCATGGGCCTTGGCGCGCTCGACTTCGCCGGCGGCACGGTGGTGCACATCAATGCCGGCATCGCCGCTCTTGTCGGTGCGCTGATCATCGGCCCGCGCATCGGCTTCGGCAAGGACATGATGGCCCCCCACTCGATGACGCTGACCTTCGTTGGCGCGGCCATCCTGTGGTTCGGCTGGTTCGGCTTCAACGCCGGTTCCAACCTCGAGGCCAATGGTGGCGCGGCCGTCGCCCTCATCAACACCTTCACCGCGACGGCGGGCGCGATCCTTGCCTGGTCGCTGATCGAGAAGGTGCTGCGCGGCAAGGCCTCGATGCTGGGGGCCGCCTCGGGCATGATCGCCGGCCTCGTCGCCGTCACGCCGGCTGCGGGCACGGTCGGCCCGGTGGGGGCGATCATCCTCGGTGCCATCGCCTCGCTCGGCTGCTACTGGGCCGTGGGTCCGCTGAAGAACAAACTCGGCTATGACGACAGCCTCGATGTCTTCGGCATCCATGGCGTCGGCGGCATCATCGGCGCCATCGGCACGGGTATCTTCACCGCGCCGGCCCTCGGCGGCTTCGGTGGCGACGACTACAGCCTTGTCGGTCAGACCATCGTCCAGATCGAGGCCGTGGCCATCACCATCGTCTGGACCGGTGTCGTCTCCTTCATCCTCTACAAGATCGTCGATGCCGTGATCGGGCTGCGGGTCAGCGAGGAGGAGGAGCGCGAGGGGCTCGACCTCGCGACCCATGGCGAAAGCGCCTATCACTACTGATCCTTTCCCGTGCCCCTCCCATGCCCCGGAGGCGGCCCCCGCGGGGGCCGCCTTCGACTTTTCTTCCCGCCGCCCGGCACTCGTGTCCCTCACCCTCACGATCTTGCGGGGTCGGGTCATCCCGTCTTTCCTTCCCGCCCGGCGCAGGCTAGTTTCCCTCCAGTTGACGAAGGAGACCGACATGACCTTCATGGATCTGTTCTGGCTGATCTTCCTGCTTTCGGCATTCCAGCCGGTGATCCAGCAGCGCCTGCTCGAATTCCGCCGGGTGCGGATGATCGCCGATCTCGAGAAGAAGCGCGATTCGCGTGTGATTCTCCTGGTCCACCGCCAGGAAACGATGCGCTTCCTCGGCTTTCCGCTGGTGAAATACATCGACGTGAACGATTCGGAGGAGGTGCTGCGGGCGATCAAGCTCACCGACGACGACGTGCCGATCGACCTCATCCTCCACACGCCGGGCGGGCTCGTTCTTGCCGCCTTGCAGATCGCCCGGGCCGTGCAGGCCCATCCGGCCAAGGTGACGGTGTTCGTGCCCCATTACGCCATGTCGGGCGGCACGCTGATCGCGCTTGCGGCCGACGAGATCGTGATGAACGACCATGCGGTGCTCGGACCGGTCGATCCCCAGCTCGGGCAGATGCCGGCAGCCTCCATCATCACTGTCGAGGAGAAGAAGCCGGTCGAGAAGATCGACGACCAGACGCTGATCATGGCCGATGTCGGGCGCAAGGCGATCCACCAGGTGCGCGAAGCGGTCAAGAAGCTGCTCTCGGGGCGGATGTCGGTGCAGAAGGCGGCGGCCATCGCCGACAAGCTCGCAACCGGCACCTGGACCCATGATTATCCGATCTCCCATGACGAGGCGAGGGAGATGGGCCTGCCGGTCTCGACCGACATGCCGGAAGAAGTGCTCGAGCTGATGGCGCTCTATCCCCAGCCGGTGCGCCAGCAGATGGGCGGTGTGGAATACCTGCCGATCCCGCGCGAGCGCAAGGGTGTGAACGGCAAGCATTGAAACCGCTGGCAGGGAGCGTCATGGCTCACATGAAAAGGGCGCTCCCGGGAGCGCCCTTTCGCGTCAACGGAATCCGGTGGAGGGTCAATCCCAGCTCGCGGCCACCATTACCGGCAGCGCAAGCATCAGGGCTGATTGGGAAAACCACTGACGAAGCTGCTCGAAGATATCCTTGCGGACGGAATAGAGGCGACGTTGCCGGTCCACACGCTGGCGGACGAGGCCGGCCTCGCGCAGGATCCGCAGATGGCGCGAGATCGCCGGGGCGGAAATGTCGGCGACATCGAGGAGCGCACCGACGGGCATCTCGCCCTTCTCCAGAAGCCGGTTGATGATGGCCAGGCGCGTCCTGTCTCCGAGTGCGGCAAAGATCTTGGGCAGGTCGATCCTCGGCCCCCTTCCCTCGGCCGGTCTGCGGTTTTCCTGACGATAGGATGGAATGTGCTGGTCGGTTCTCATGGGTAATGCCTCTTCCGGGTAGGACAAATAATGCAAATTTGCGTAATTATCTAAATAGAGCCCGGGCTCCGGGTCAAGCACCGGATAGCATTTATCACCGTTGTTTTCTCCGGAGCTAGCCCGCCTGACGGGATCGTGAAGCTGCTGAGCGGGGCCATCCGGTTCGGCAACGGACGGGAACGTCCGGTTTTCCCTGCCTCCTTGGAGCCTTGCCAGGCCATATCGCGCAATGCGATCGCGCCGCGGTCAAGCCTCACGCTTGAGTGCGCTGCCGATGTGCCGAATCGGCATGTCGGTCCTGCGGAAAGCGTAAATTACCATTTTCCGTTGATAGAGTTTCTTGTCCCTTGGGGGCTTTCAGCACGGAGCGAATTCCCCGTCGATCAGCGCAGACGCTTCGGGGAGGGAGAAAGGGCTGTGCTGCCCATGGCGCCTTCGTGGCAGGTGCGTTCCGTTGGGCGGGCTGTGCGTGTTCTCTCAGATCAGCCCGGCCTCGGCGAAAAGGCGCCTCAGATCGGCCTCGGGGCGGGCGCCGACATGGCCGATGATCTCGGACGCTGCGATGTTGCCCATGCGCGCAGCGTTGGCGCTGCCGTGGCCGTGGGTGATCCCCCAGAGGAAGCCGGCGGCGAAAAGGTCGCCGGCGCCGGTAGCGTCCACCACCCGGGCCGGCCGTGTCGGCACATGGGTGAAGGCGCCCCTCTCGATCACATAGGCGCCCTTGTCCGAATCGGTGACCACGAGGAGGTCGAGATCCTCTCCGCCGCGGGCGAGGGCCTCGTCGAGACTGTCGGTCTCGTAGAGCGAGAGGATCTCGTCACGATTGCAGAACATGAGATCGACATCGCGGCGGATCATGGCAAGGAAGGCGGCGCGGTGCCGGTCGACGCAGAACGGATCGGAGAGAGTGAGTGACACCTTGCCTCCGGCTCTCTTCGCAGCCCGGATCGCCTTGTCGAATGCCTCGTGGCTCTCGGGGCCGTCGAAGCGGTAGCCTTCGAGATAGATCCATTCGGCGTCGGCCATCATGGCCTCGTCGATGTCGTCCGGGCAGAGATGTTCGGAAACGCCGAGATAGGTGTTCATGGTGCGCTCCCCGTCGGGCGTGACCAGCACCATGCAACGGCCGGTTTCCTCGGCCGTGCCGGCCGACGCCTTCGGCGTTTCATAGACCGCCCCCTGGGCACGCAGGTCATGGGCGAAGATGCGGCCGAACTGGTCGTCCTTCACCTTGCCGACATAGGCGGTGCGCCCGCCGAGGGCGGCGATGCCGGCGATGGTATTAGCCGCCGAGCCGCCCGAGATCTCCCGCGACGGCCCCATGCGCTCGTAAAGGGCGTTGGCCCTGTCGCGGTCGACCAGTTGCATTACCCCCTTGATGACGTCGATCTCCTCGAGGAAGGCGTCGTCCACATGGCAGAGAATGTCGACAAGGGCATTGCCGATGCCGACCACCTGAAAGCGTTTCGTCATGTCGTCTTGTCCGGATAGAGGCACAGATCGCGGATGAGGCAGCGGGGGCAGTCCGGCTTGCGCGCCTTGCAGACATAGCGCCCGTGCAGGATCAGCCAGTGATGGGAATGGGTCTGGAACTCGACCGGCACCCGGTCCTCGAGGCCGCGCTCGACGTCGATCGGCTCACGACCCGGTGCGATGCCGGTGCGATTCGAGACACGGAAGATGTGGGTATCGACCGGCTGGGCCGGATAGCCGAAGGCGACGTTGAGCACCACGTTCGCCGTCTTGCGTCCCACGCCGGGCAGGGCGGTGAGCGCCTCGCGCGAAGTCGGCAACTTGCCGCCATATTCCTCGACCAGGATCCGCGAGAGGCGGATGACGTTCTTCGCCTTCTGCCGGAAGAAGCCGAGGCTCCTGACGTATTCGACCAGCCCCTCCTCACCGAGGGCCAGCATCTTCTCGGGCGTGTCGGCGATGGCGAAAAGGCGTTTCGTGGCCTTGTTGACACCGACATCAGTCGCCTGGGCCGACAGCACGACCGCAACCAGCAGGGTGAATTCATTGGTGTATTCGAGCTCGGTCTTCGGGCATGGATTGGCGGCCCGGAAACGGGTAAAGATCTCCCTGAGGGCAGGGTAGTCGAGCTTTTGCGATGCGTGTGCCATGGGCCTTCCTTAAGGGGCGGCGGTGGCGGCCGCAAGCTGGTGGGGGAGGATCATGAAGACGGGAAAGCCTGACGGGCTGCCGCTTTCGGAAAAGGGCGGTCACATCATCGGAGAATGCGGCGCCTGGCACGGGCCGCTTCCTGTCGAGAGGGTCGAGACCGATTGCGGCCCGATGCTCGTGGCGGGGAGCGGGGAAGGAATCGCGGCGCTCCTGCCGATCGATGCGGGTGAGGAAGCCGCGCGGAGCGAACTTGCAAGACGTTGGCCCGGCGCGCGCCTCATGCCTGCCGATGGGGCACTTACGGCCCTGCTTGCGGCCGACCCGGTGCCGCTCATCCTCGTCGGCACCCCATTCCAGCGCACGGTCTGGCGGGCGCTTCTGGCGCTCTCGCCGGGCGAGCGGACGAGCTATGCCGCCCTGGCCGCCGCGCTCGGCCGTCCGCGGGCGGTGCGGGCCGTGGGTACGGCCGTCGGTCGCAACCCGCTGGCGGTGCTCGTTCCGTGTCACCGGGTGGTGCGGTCGGATGGCGGACTGGGCGGTTATCGCTGGGGGCTGGCGATGAAGGAAAGGCTGCTTGCCCGCGAGGCGCGATTCGCATGAAGACGTGCGATGCCTTCCGCCCATGAGGATGGCCGCCCGTGAGGCTGCCTTCCGCCGATGGCAGGGGGCGGTGTCAGGGAGCCCGGTCGAGGAAGGCGCTCTCGCCACGTCCCGGCTTCACGAACGATGCTTCCCGTCGCCCCCCTTCGCGCGGCAGGATCCGGCCGCTTTCCCCCGCTTGCGGCGCCGGCCCCTGTCAAACCATGCCACCGTGCCTATATTGACGCCGGAGAATGCCCCCGCAGACGGGGCGACAGGTTCGAGGCAAGAGGAGGCAGGCATGGGCATGTCACGCATCACCGCGGCCGTCATGGCCGGTGCGCTGGGGCTTTCGGGCTGTGTCGAGACCACCGGCGCGCCGCCCTCGAAGGAGCAGCAGGGGGCCGTGGCCGGCGCCATCATCGGCGGTTTCTACGGGCTGACCCGCAAGGGCGGCAACAGCCTGCTCAAGGGTGCCGTCGGGGCGACGATCGGTGCGGCCGTCGGCGGTGCCATCGGCCATTATCTCGACAGCATGGAGCGCGATCTGCGCCAGCGGGTGACGGATGACCGGGTGCAGATCAGCCGCAGTGCCGACGCCGTCACCGTCACCATGCCGAATGCGCTTCTCTTTCCGACGGGTTCGGCCGAGGTCGGCCCCGAGATGCGTCAGGCGCTGGCTCAGATCGCCGACCATCTCATGGCCTATCCCGACACCACGGTGGACGTGATCGGCCATACGGACAATGTGGGGGATGCGGCCTACAACATGGAGCTTTCGCGCCGCCGGGCAGAGAATGTCGCGCTCGAGCTGGCGCGGCTCGGCGTCGATCCGGACCGCATCCGCGCCTATGGACGCGGCGAGGACGACCCCGTCGCCTCGAACCTGACCGAGGAGGGCCGGGCGCGCAACCGCCGCGTCGAGATCATCATCCGCCCGCGGCAGGGCTGAGTGGATTTGCAGGCGCACAAGGCGGGTGCCCCGCCGGAACAGCCCCTGTTTGCGCGTAATGTTCCATGGCGGACTTTTCCGCCGGGCCGGAGGCGGAGGATCGATGCCGCGCGGAAGACAATGCCCGGCCCGGTCCTGGGGCGGGAGAGAGCGGGCGGAGCGAAGCGGGCGGAGCGAAGAACGACCGGCACCGCCAGTCGCGGACGCGGCTCCCCTCATCGGCAAAGAGCCAACCCGCCGGATGAATGCTGCGGCAATCCTGCAGCTCCGGTTCCCGCTGATGCGTGCGGGCCAGACCCCGGACCGGTTTCGAAGCGCGACCCGCCCACGGAGCTGCTGCCGCCGGAGCGCGGGGCTGAGGCCGCCGCCCGGCTCCCGCCCTGGGCGCCAGGGGCGTATGCGTCATTGCCCTGCCACGGCAGCGGAGGGCCTTTCCCCGACGACCCCGGCTACATCGCCGCTTCGAGGAGGGCGCGGGTGTTCTCGGGCGTCATCTCGACCGGATTGCCCCCGCAGGAAGGGTCGGCGAGCGCCGCTTCGGTCAGTGCGTCGAGATCTTCCGGCTTCACCCCGAGCGAGGCGAGCCCCTCGGGAATGCCGAGCGCGGCGTTGAGGGCGCGCACATGGTCAAGGAAGCCCTCGAAACCGCCCGGGATGCCGAGATAGGCGGCGGCGTGGGCGATCCGGTCCTCGATGGCGGGGCGGTTGAATTCGAGCACCGCCGGCATCACCACCGCGTTGGTGGTGCCGTGATGGGTGCCGTAGCGGGCGCCCACCGGGTGCGACAGCGCATGAATGGCGCCGAGCCCCTTCTGGAAGGCCACCGCCCCCATCATCGCCGCGCTCATCATGTGGCCGCGGGCCTCGAGATCCTCGGGGTTCTCCATCACCTTCGGCAGGTTCTCGAGCACGAGTCGCATGCCTTCGAGAGCGATCCCCTGGCTCATCGGATGGTAATGGGGAGAGGAGTAGGCCTCGAGATTGTGGGCGAAGGCGTCCATGCCGGTGCCGGCGGTGATGGCGGGCGGCATGCCCACGGTCAGCGC
>WFPA01000234.1 GCA_015487815.1 Albidovulum sp. | reverse complement strand
GCGGGGAAGCGGCCAACGGCGTCCGTCTCTTGTCGCCACATGTCACCTGCACGGTTCGCATCTCCCGGAGGCAGGTACCCTGTCGCCGCATTCCTTCAAGGGACGGACATTCAATGGACGGGCATGGGGCGGGGCCGTCTTGCCCTCGTCTTTCGCGCTTTTGAACCGGGGCATCGGGAACGGGCGACAGCGGAAAGGGAGGCAGCGGAAAGGGAGGCAGCGGGGAGGGGCCATCACCTCACGGGACGGGAAGAGGGGATGCCGGCGGCGGGCGCCGGCGGTGATCCACCCCGCCGAGCCGGTGGGGGCGGATCGGGGAGAGGCGTTTCCACCGCCTCAGTCGGCCGGTCTGTGCCCGGGGCGATGCACGATCGGGGGCGTTCGGAAGGGGGAGGCCGTTCTTCGATCTCGAGGCGCTGCGGCGTTGCCGCTGCTCGGCGATCCCCCGGAGGGAGCCGAATTCCCGCAGGAGCTCTTCCGGCGGCTCAGCTCGCAGCGCCCCGGGCGCTTCCGTCGCCAGCCCGTTCGGGGAGTTCGGGCCGTCCGGTCTGAGGCCGGAGCGTTTCTGCAGGTGCCTGAAGGTCCGCATCGACCCGCACGGCTTGGGGCACCATCTTCGGCAGGGGATCGTTCCCGTGGCCGGTCAGGCCGAGTGCAGGAAATGGATCACGTCGCCGTCCTGGACCTCGTAGCCCTTGCCTTCGATGCGGAGCTTGCCGGCCTCTCTGGCGCCGGCCTCTCCGCCATGGCGGATGAAATCCTCATAGGGGATGACCTCGGCACGGATGAAGCCGCGTTCGAAATCGCCGTGGATGACGCCGGCGGCCTGGGGGGCGAGGGTACCGGCCCGGATGGTCCAGGCGCGGGCTTCCTTGGGACCGACGGTGAAGAAGGTTCTCAGATCGAGCAGATCGTAGCCTGCGCGGATGAGCCGGTCGAGCCCCGGTTCCTCGAGGCCGATCGCCTCGAGATATTCGCCCGCCTCCTCGGGGGAAAGCTGGGCGATCTCTTCCTCGATGGCGGCCGAGATCACCACATGGGCCGCCCCTTCGGCCGCCGCCTTCTCGGCGACCTGCCGGGAATAGGCGTTGCCGCTGCCGGCCGAGGCCTCATCGACATTGCAGACGTAGAGCACGGGCTTGGCCGTGAGAAGCTGGAGCATCTTCCAGGCCTTGCGGTCCTCCTCGGCGATCTCGACGCTGCGCGCCGGCCGGCCCGCCTCGAGTGCCTCGAGTGCGGCCTTGAGCAGCCGTTCCTGCTGCAGCGCCTCCTTGTCGCCGCCGCGGATCTTGCGCGAGAGATTGGCAAGGCGCCGCTCGATCGATTCCATGTCGGCGATCATCAGCTCGGTGTCGATGATCTCGGCATCTGCGATCGGATCGACCCGCCCCTCGACATGGGTGACGTCGGGATCCTCGAAGCAGCGCAATACATGGGCGATGGCGTCGACCTCGCGGATATTGGCGAGGAACTGGTTGCCGAGCCCTTCGCCGCGGGAGGCGCCCTTCACCAGCCCGGCGATGTCGACGAAGGTCATGCGGGTGGGCACGATGCGCTGCGAGCCGGCGACCTCGGCCAGCCGGTCGAGCCGCCGATCGGGAACGGCCACCTCGCCGACATTGGGCTCGATGGTGCAGAAGGGGAAATTCGCCGCCTGCGCCGCCGCGGTGCGGGTCAGGGCGTTGAAGAGGGTGGACTTGCCCACATTCGGCAGCCCGACGATGCCGGTCTTGAAACCCATGGATTGTCTCCCTTGGCCTGGCGCCGCCTTCTATGGCCTTGCGCGGCCGGGCGCAAGCGCATGGGGGCGGCCCTGCTGCGGTCGGGCAGGGGCAGGAGCCCGGCCCGGAAAGCGCGAGGGTTCCATCGGGCAGGCGCAGGGGGTGGCAGCGGGCGCGAGCACCCTGGCGGAGAAACGCCGAACGCCCCGGTCTTTTCGCGCGAGGCACAGGAAAGGCGACGGGGAAGCACGGAGAAGTCCCACCCCTGCCGAGCAGGGAAAGGGAGCAGCCGCAGCGGAAGAGCGGGTCCGTACGCCGCCTCGCGGTGGCGGTGTGTTCCGTACGGGGGGCTTGCTCCATGCAGCGCAGCGGCTGGAGAGAGCGCATTTTCTCTGTTCGTGCCCTTCTTGTCTGTTCGCACTCTTCGCCCGCGGTCGCGATGTCGCGCCCCGCTCTGCAAGCCCGGGGAGAGGAGACGGTGACGCGGCGGTGGCGACAGGATGTGGCGGTCCGACCGATGCCGGGACCGGGCAAGATGCCTTCTTCCCTCTCTGGAGCGATCCGGTGCCCCCATCCGGCTGGCGGAGGCCTGATGCCGCCGGCGGGTGCGGGCCGGGGCAGGAAGCCCCCTGCCGGCGAATGGGAGGAGTGCCTTGCGATGGCAGAGGCGGGGTTGACAGGCGCATGGCACAATGCGCTCATCGCTCATCGCTCATCGCTCATCGCTCATCGCTCATCGCT
>WFPA01000233.1 GCA_015487815.1 Albidovulum sp. | reverse complement strand
GCACATAGGAGCGGATCTGGTTGCCCCAGGCCGCCTCGCCCTTGGCCTCATGCTGGGCCTGGATCTCGGCGTTGCGCTTCTCGAGCTCGAGCTGATAAAGCCGCGCCTTGAGCGCCGCCATGGCGTTGGCGCGGTTCTGATGCTGCGACTTCTCCGACGAGGTGACGACGATCCCGGTCGGCAGGTGGGTGATCCGCACCGCCGAATCGGTGGTGTTGACGTGCTGGCCGCCGGCGCCCGAGGAGCGGTAGGTGTCGATGCGGATGTCGGCCGGGTTGATCTCGATCTCGATATTGTCGTCCACCACCGGATAGACCCAGACGCTGGCAAAGGAGGTGTGGCGCCGCGCCGAGCTGTCGAAGGGCGAGATCCGCACCAGCCGATGCACCCCCGATTCGCTCTTCAGCCAGCCATAGGCGTTCTCGCCGATGATCTTGTAGGTCGCCGAGCGGATGCCCGCCTCCTCGCCGGGGTTCTCCGCGATCAGCTCGACCTTGTAACCGTGATCCTCGGCCCAGCGCACATACATCCGCGCCAGCATCGCCGCCCAGTCGCAGCTTTCGGTGCCGCCGGCGCCGGCGTTGATCTCGAGGAAGCAGTCATTGGCGTCGGCCTCGCCCGACAGGAGCGCCTCGATCTCCTTCTTGGCCGCCTTCTCCCGAAGCGCCGCCAAGGCCGCCTCGGCCTCGGCCACCACCTCCTCGTCCCCTTCGGCCTCGCCGAGCTCGATCAGCTCGACATTGTCGCGAAGCTCGCGCTCGATCTCCTCGACGAGGGCGATCTGGTCGGCCAGCTTCTGGCGGTCGCGCATCAGCTTCTGGGCCTTGGCCTGATCGTTCCACAGATCAGGATCCTCGACCATGGCGTTGAATTCCTCGAGCCGATGGCGGGCCGTGTCCCAGCCCACCCGCTCCTTGAGAAGCTGGAGCGACTTGCCGATCGCCTCGACCGTGTTCTGGGTTTCCGCGCGCATGATGCACCTCCCGTGACTCCGCCCTGCTCTCTAGAACATGGGAACGGAATGCTCAATCTGAAGACCGCCGCGTCCGGCCTGCCCGATGCCGGGTGCAAGGCCCGGCCGCCGCCAGGGCAGCGGCGAGATGCGCTGACGTCCGGGCGAGCCGCGCAAATGCGGCGCCGGGAAGGGGCGGCGTCCGCCGCCGCCCGTGGCACGCGGGGCGGTACCATCCGGCCCAAGCATCTTCCCGGGTCGGTGGTAGCCTTTCGGAACGGCATTTGCCATAATCCGCAGACAGGAACAGGACGGGCCGGGCCCGGCGCCGGAAGGTGCCGGACGGGAAGCGGTGGGAGAGACGCGATGATGGAAACGCTGCTCGAGACTTTCGGCGACCATGTGCTGGCCGCCCTTGTCGGGCTTGCGGGCGGGGTGCTGCTCGGCCTTGCCGCGCGGCTCGGCCGCTTCTGCACCATGGGGGCGATCGAGGACTGGCTCTACGGGCAGGACACGCGCCGCATGCGCATGTGGCTGATCGCCATCGGCGGAGCCGTCATCGGCAGCTTCGCCCTCATCGGCACGGGGCTGCTCGTACCCGGAGACACGATGTATCTCTCGCTGAGCTGGAACCCGCTCGGCTCGATCGTCGGCGGGCTGATGTTCGGCTACGGCATGGCTCTGGCCGGCAATTGCGGCTACGGCGCCCTTGCCAGGCTCGGCGGCGGAGATCTGCGTTCCTTCGTGATCGTGCTGGTGATGGGGGTCTTCGCCTACATGACCATCGCCGGGCCGATTGCGCCCCTGCGCGTCGCCCTCTTCCCCTCTCCCCCCGTCGAGGGGGCGGAGCTGCCCGGCATCGCCCATCTTCTCGGCCGGCTGTCGGGCGTGAATCCGGTGACCCTCGGCATCATCATCGGCGCGGCGATGCTGCTGGCCGGGCTGTCGCGGCAGATGCTGGCCGAGCCGTCCCGCATCTTCTGGTCGCTGGTGGTGGCCGCCGCCGTCATCCTCGCCTGGGCCGGCACCCAGTGGATCCATGACAACGGCTTCGAGGAAGTGCCCGTGGTCTCCCACACCTATTCGCGCCCCCTCGGCGAAACGCTGCTCTATCTCATGACCGCAACCGGCAGCCGGGTCAATTTCGGCATCGGCTCGGTGGCGGGCGTCATCGCCGGCGCCTTCCTCGGCTCGCTCCTCAGGGGGCATTTCCGCTGGGAAGCCTGCGAGGATCCGCGCGAGTTGCGCCGGCAGATCCTCGGCGCGGCACTGATGGGGGTGGGCGCCGTCGTCGCGCTCGGCTGCTCGATCGGTCAGGGGCTCTCGGCCTTCTCGCTCCTGGCCTTCTCCGCCCCCGTCACCTTCCTGGCCATCATTGCCGGTGCCGCCTTCGGGCTCAGGCAGCTGATCGAGGGGCTGCGGGCCGGCGCCGTCTGACCGGTCCGGGCCTGCCGCGGAAGGGCCCGCAGCACATCAGGACCGCGCCCCTGCGGCCGGAGGACGCGGCGCAGACACCCCGAGAACTCCGGGCGTCTCCGCCCTTGCTCCCGTCGCATCGAGGGGGCATTGTTGGACCGACCGTGACCATCACCGACACATGCAGGACGCAATGCCCGATCTGCCCGCCATCCCGCCGCTGCCGCGCATCATGGTCGCCCCCAACGGTGCCCGCCGCACCCGGGCCGATCATCCGCGCCTGCCGATGAACGGCCCGGGTGCGGCGGGCACCGTTGGGGGCGACCATGATGCGCGGCAGCGGCGGGATGGCGGGCAGATCGGGCATTGCGTCCTGCATGTGTCGGTG
>WFPA01000232.1 GCA_015487815.1 Albidovulum sp. | reverse complement strand
GCACCCCGGCGACGCTCGTGCAAAGAGCCGAAAGCCGGCCCCGGTCGAGCTGTGGCCAGCCTGACATGAGCGCGACAAGCTCGCGGTAGAGATCGAGACCACCGGCCGCGACCAGTGTTCCGGCGGCGCCGACCGAACCGCCCGAAAGCGCGGTGACGGCTTCCGCCGCTCCGTCGGGGATCGCCACCCCGGCCTCCCCAAGGGCGCTTGCGAGTGCCTCGGGCAGCAGCGGGCGGAGCGACAGGGAGCGACAGCGTGAGCGGATTGTCGGCAACAGTCGCGCCGGCTGATGGGAGACGAGGAACATCACTGTTCCTCTCGGTGGCTCTTCCAGAAGCTTCAGAAGGGCGTTGGCCGCGTTGCGATTGAGCTCGTCGGCCGCGTCGATGATGACAACCCGCCGCCCGCCGTCGGCGGCAGAAAGGGCAAGGAAGTCGCGCAGCCGGCGCACCTCGTCCACCGGGATCTCGGCCCTGAGGCGTCTGCGTTCGCTGTCCCATGGACGGCGCAGCAGGAAAAGCCGCGGCTCGGCAAGGGCCGCGATCCGCCGGGCGACCGGATGATCCGGCGGCAGAGGGGCAGGCGTGGCCGGGGCGGTGTCATGGGCGAGGAGCTGCCGGGCGAGCTGCCAGGCGAGGGTGGCCTTGCCGATGCCCTCGGGGCCGGTGAGGAGCCAGGCATGGTGCAGCCGCCCGGCGCGCCAGGCTTCGAGAAAGGTGCGAATCGCGGCCTCCTGACCGTGAAGCCGGGCGGTGTGGCGCGGATGGGGCAACCCTTCGCGGCGGTCCGGTTCGGGCAGATCGTCCTCAGCCATCTGCGCCTCCCTCCCGTCGCGGATCGGTCGGCAGCCGCGCAAGGGTGATGCGGAGGATCTCGTCGGCGATCTCTTCGGCGGGGCGGTTGCCGTCGATGCGGACAATGCGCTCCGGCTCGGCCGCGGCAAGGGCGCGGAAGGCTTCGGCAAGCCGCTTCTGGAAGGCGTCGCCCTTGGCCTCGAAACGGTCCTCCCGGCCCGGGCGGCCGCGCCGGGCGGCCAGATCGGCGTCGGTGTCGATGAAGAAGGTGAGGTCGGGTTCGCGGCCGATGGCGCGCCGGTGAATCTCCTCGGCCATGTCCCGCAGCGCCGGATCG
The DNA here is from genome assembly GCA_015487815.1 of Albidovulum sp. GTDB lineage: Bacteria > Pseudomonadota > Alphaproteobacteria > Rhodobacterales > Rhodobacteraceae > WFPA01. The sequence continues at coordinate 3,668 of WFPA01000232.1, read as the reverse complement.
ACCGCACCCTGATAGACGCGGGTCGAATCGGCGAAGCGGTCGGAAATGACGATCTCGCCGGCTTCGAGACGGGGGGAGATCAGCCGTTCGAGATGATCGCGTCGGGCCGCGTTGAAAAGGAGCAGCTCGGTGACGGGCGACCAGCGCCCCGGTGCGCCCTCGACCAGCAGGCGGCGGATTTCCTCTCCCCCTTCGGAACCGCCTGGCTCGCGGGTGAGGGTGACGGGAAACCCACGCTTCCGCAGCGCCTCGGCAAGACGACGGGCCTGGGTGGTCTTGCCGGAGCCGTCGATGCCCTCGAAGGAGATGAAGAAGCCCGCCATCGTCAGCCGGCGGCCTCGAGCGCGCGTTGCAGCAGGATCCGCGCCGCGGCCCCGAGACGGACGAGAAGTCCGCCCTCGGGCACGTCCTCGAGGGCGACCAGAGGCCGGCTCACGGGCTCGAGCCCCGGTATCTCGACGATCAGCGTGCCGACGACATCCCCCTTGCGCAGGGGGGCGACGAGCGGCGCCTTGTGGCGGATGCGAACGGCGATCTTCTCTCGGACCGTGGCCGGCACGAGCAGACGCAGCTTCTCGCGCACGCCTACGGGCACGACCGGTGCGGTGCCGAGTGCGACATCAATCTCGGCAAGGGGCGTGTCGGGAGCAAGGATGTCCTTGAGAAGGAACTGGCGAAAGCCCCAGCTCAGGATCCGCTCGCCTTCCTCGGCGCGGGCCCTGGCCGAGGGCAGGCCGGTCATGGCGAAGATGATGCGCCGCTCTCCCTGCCTTGCCGACCCCACGAGGCCGTATCCCGCTTCCTGCGTGTGCCCGGTCTTGAGCCCGTCGGCGCCGAGACCGTCGATCCACAGAAGCGGATTGCGGTTGCGGGCATTGGCCGGCGCCCGGCCCTTGTAGGTGAATTTCCTGACGGAGAAATAGGGATAGTATTCGGGGAACTCCGTTATCAGGCGCCGGGCGAGGGTGACGAGATCGCGCATGCTCATGCGCTGCCCCGGATCCGGCCAGCCGGAAGCGTTGACGAAACTGGAATTCTCAAGCCCGATCGCCCGGGCCCGCTCGTTCATCAGCCTGGCGAAATTCTCTTCGGTGCCGGCAAGGCCCTCGGCAACCGTCACACAGGCGTCATTGCCGGAATTGACGATGATCCCGGGGATGAGATCGCGCACGGCAACGCGCTCCCCTTCGCGCAGGAACATGGTCGAGCCGCCCATGGCTGCGGCCTTGCGCGAGACGCGGAAGGTGGTGTCCATGGTCACGCGCCCGTCCTTCAGCGCCTCGAACAGCATGTTGAGAGTCATCAGCTTCGACATCGAGGCCGGCGGCAGCGGCGTGTCGGCTTCCTTGGAGAGCAGCGTCTGGCCGGTGCTCATGTCGATGACATGGATGGCCCGGGCCCGGGTTTCGAAGGCCGCTGCGAGATCCGGCGCGGACAGGAGCGTCAGGACGGCGAAGATGAGGGACAGGGCTTTCATTGCATGCCTCATGGGACCGCTTTCGTTGTGTCGGTGTTTCATGTTCTCAGCGCGAGACGGGATAGGCGTCCAGGAAACCGGCCTTGCGCACCTTCCCGAGCAGGATCTTCAGCTCCCGGCCATTGGTCGCGGGGCCGACGAGGACACGCCAGAAACGACGGCCCCGGCTTTCCTGCGCCTTGACGAGCGGCACGATGCCCTCGGCCTCGAGAAGCCGGGCCGTGCGTTTCGCATTGGCTTCGATGGAAAAGATGCCGACCTGCACATAGGGCCTGGCGAGGTCTGCCGATCTGGCCGGCAGCGGCGTGGCGGGCCCGGGCAGCTTGCCGGTGGTGGTTCCGGCCCCGGTCCGGGTCGCGCCCTGCCGGGCGGCGGTGCCGGACCTGGCGGGTGCGGGGGGCTTGGGCGGGTTCGCCTTGCCCTTCGCTTCCGACAGGGGCGGGCGTGCCGGAGGGCGACCGTCGCGCCGAGTGCCGGAACCTTCGGCATCGGCGATCGCAGCCTCGGCCCTGGCCAACGGGGTGGCGGGGCCGGTCTTGTCACCCTTCTCGGGCAGGGCGACCTTCTTGCGACGCAGGGCGGTGACGCTCAGGGGAACGGGTTTGCCGGGAAGGACGCCGAGCGCCGCGGCGGCATCGGAGGAAATCTGGAAGGCCGGGCCGGGCATGTCACGCTCGCGGCGGAAAAGGGCGCCGATGACGAACTTGCCGTTGGCCTCGTTGCGGATGATCACCCGCTCCGGATCCTTGACATCGGGATGGGCGACCCACACTCCTCCCAGCGATGGCCGACCGTCCCAGAGCCCTGGTGCCTTCCTGTGGAAGATCTCGGGGGCTTCGACATCGTGCTCGACAATCCGCGTGGTAGCCTCTTGCGCATCGAGGGGAGAGGCGGCGATGGCCGCGTCTGCCGTCTTGCCGGTCGGCCGACCGAGAGGCTCGCAGGCGGCAAGGAGGGCCAGGGCGACCGCTCCTCCGATCCAGAGACGACAGCGTCGTTCAGAAGTGCCTGATTTTCCTGCCATTCCTCATTCCCCACCCTTGCCGGCCCGCTTTCGCGCCTTGCCGCGGCGACATTATCATGGGGTTTCGAATGATTGAAGCGCAATGGCCTCTCCGGGTATCGGGGATCTGTCCGGGCGGGGGCGGTCGGCAAGAACCCGCTCAGCCCGGAGGCAACGGACAGGAAAGCGGCTTCCGGGAGCGGGATCAGCCGCTCGCCGGGGAGGATGGCAGGTTCCAGAATCAGCGCCCATGGACTAATCGGAGCGCAAGTGGAGGAGTGGCAGAGCGGTCGAATGCACCGGTCTTGAAAACCGGCGTGGGGGCAACCCCACCGTGGGTTCGAATCCCACCTCCTCCGCCATACCTATCGCCGACTCCTACCTGTGAGGCACGGGCCTGCTCTACAATGCGGTTGCCGGCATATCGGGCCGCATGTGCGGGTGTCTGGTTCTGAACGGCACGACCGAAATCAGGGAGCTCGTTCGGCGAGGTTTCCAGTACCTGCAAATCGCTTGCCACCGTGCTTAGGCTTCAGACCGTGGTGCCGCTGATCGCCTCTGAGACCTGAATCAGATGATGCGGTGGGAGAACGGACCATGAAGCGTGACCCTGAATGCTGGAACAGCGGCCCGATAGCGGAAGGGATCTTGCGCAAATCGCCCGGATACAAGGCTCGGCCCCTGATCCCCCCATGACATGTCTGACAATCGACGCGCCGCGCGATTGCGTCAAGCCGGTTGGTGGCGCTCTGTATGTCCCTTCAATGGCTGCCGGGACCGCGCTATTTGCGCCGATGACCTGCGAGGATCGCGCCGGCCCGAGAGCCGTCTTGCACGACGGCGCAGAAAGGCCAGAAGGGTAAGGAAACCCTTACTGTGCGCAAAAGTCCTTTGACTCCCCCCCCCACTCATCTTTAACCTTTGGGACGAGGGTTGGGTATGATGTCGAATTCGCGTCTTGTTTCGATTGTATGTGCGGCAATCCTTGCTGTGACAGTTGACTTGGTCGCGCCACTCCAAGGATCCGTTGCAGCCGATCCACGGAGGAGGGCCATCGGATAGCGTCCCGATCTGTGGTGTATGAGGCGGCCACCGCGCTTCTTCGGCAGTCTGAGGTTTGCAAGAACCAACGACGTGACGAAGGAGAGCACGATGACCAAGGGCATGATTGACCTTCCTGAGCTGATC
>WFPA01000231.1 GCA_015487815.1 Albidovulum sp. | reverse complement strand
GGGCGCGGCCGGTGTGGCATGGAGCTTGCACCCGCCCCCGGCCGCGCGCCGGACCACTGCCGTTCCTGTCCGGCGCGTCGCGTTGCCGACCATTTCCCATAGCCACCAGTCCCTTCGGGGGCCGGCTCGGCGCTTTCCCTTTGCCGGGGGCTCTGGTAACGAGAAGCCGCGTGCCTTGCGAAGGGGCGCGAGGCATCCGGGCGAACGGGACGGCGGACATGAAGATCATCATCTGCGGTGCAGGGCAGGTCGGCTGGCAGATCGCACGGCACCTTGCGCGCGAACAGAATGTCGAGATCACCCTGATCGACCGCGACCCCGCTCTGGTGCGCCGCGCGGCCGAGACGCTCGACGTCAATGCCATCACCGGTTTCGCTTCCTATCCCGATGTGCTGCGCGACGCGGGTGCGGCCGACGCGGATCTGCTGATCGCCGCCACCCATTCGGACGAGGTCAACATGGTCACCTGCCAGGTGGCCCATTCGCTCTTCGGGGTCTCGCGCCGCATTGCCCGCATCCGCGCCCAGGCCTATCTCGATCCGCGTTGGAACGCGCTCTTCCGCGCCGATCATCTGCCGATCGACGTCATCATCTCTCCCGAGCGCGAAGTGGCGGCGGCGGCACTGGAGCGCCTCGATGCGCCGTCGGCCTTCGACATCCAGTATTTCCTCGGTGGCCGGGTCGCCCTTGTCGGCCTGAGGCTCGACGAGGCCTGCCCGCTGGTCGAAACCCCGCTCAAGCAGCTCACCGATCTGTTCACCGGTCTGCGTGCGCTCGTCATCGCCATACGCCGCGAGGGCCGACTCCGCATCGCCCAGCCCGAGGACCAGCTCTTCGTCGGCGACGAGATCTACCTTTTCGTCCATCGCGACGATCTGCGCCGCACGGTCGAGCTCTTCGGCAAGGCCACCGAGCGGCGCGAACGCGTGGTCATCATCGGTGGCGGCAATGTCGGCCTGCTCGTCGCCCGCGAACTCGAGGCACGCGGCCATTACCGCATCCGGCTGATCGAGCGCGATGCCAGGCGGGCCGAGGAAGCCGCCGAGAGCCTCGAACGCACCGTGGTCCTCAATGGTGACGGGCTCGAGCTCGACATCCTCCACGAGGCCGGGGCCGACCGGGCCGATGCGGTGCTGGCGCTCACCGACGACGACAAGACCAACCTTCTGGCCGGGGTGCGGGTCAAGGCGCTGGGGGCGGCGATGGCCGTCAGCCTCGTCAACGACCCGACCCTGGCTTCGCTGATCCATCCGCTCGAGATCGATGCCGTGATCGACCCGAGGGCCTCGACGGTCTCCTCGATCCTGCGCCATGTGCGCCATGGCCGGATCCACGGGGTCTATTCTCTCGGGGACGGCGAGGCGGAGGTGATCGAGGCCGAGATCCTTCCGGGGCAGAGCTGGGCCGGCAAGCCGGTGCGGGAGCTCGATTTGCCCGAGGGGGTGCGGATCGGTGCGGTGAGAAAGAGCGGCGAGATCCTGATGCCGCGCGGCGATCTCAGGCTCGACGAGGGCGACGTGATCGTCCTCTTTGCCCTCGCGGCCGATGTGCCGAAGCTCGACGAGCTCCTGCGGGCCTCGGCCGCGCTCTTCTGAGGGAGGCGGGCCGACATGACGTCGCTGCTCCTGCGCCTGCCGCTTCTGGTGATCCTGCCGCTGATCGGTGCGCTGGCGATGCTGATCCCGGCCGCTCATGCCGCCTTCCGGGGCGACTGGCCGGCGATGCGGGCCTTCGGCGAGAACGGGCTCGTGCTTCTCGCCATTCTCTCCCTGGTGGCGATCCTGACCCGCGACTGGGCGCCGCGCGACGCGGCGCTCTCGCAGCTCGCCGCCCTTGTCGGCATCCATTTCCTCGCCCCGCCGCTCTTGGCGCTGCCGGTCCTGCAGCTGATCCCGGGCGGCACCTGGCTCGAGGGCAGCGCGATGATGGTCGAGGCGCTGACGACGACCGGTGCCGGGCAGCTGGCCGCCCGCCTCGCCCACCACCCCGAGAGCGCCCGCCTCGCCGCCCATGCGCCGACGCTGTTCCTCTGGGCCGGGCTCGTCGCCTGGATGGGGGGCTTTCTGCAATGGGTAGCGGCGCTGGCGATTCTCGGACCGCTCGATCTTCTCGGCATCGACGGCGACGGTCTGCGCCGCAGCCGCGCCCGCGGCGCCAATGGCGACGAGGCTTCATGGCGGCTGATGCGGGTGACGGGGCGGCTCCTGCCGGTCTGGCTCGCCCTGACGGGTGCGCTCTGGCTCGGGCTGATCCTTCTTGGAGCCTCGCCGCTCGAAGGAGCGCTTGCAGCGATGGCGACGCTCTCGACCTCGGGCATCCTCCTGCCGGAGGCAAACCCCGCCGCGCCGCCGATGATCGCCGCCGGCGGCTGGGGCGGCGAGGCGCTGGTGGTGCTCTTCCTGCTGCCGGCGGTGAGCCGCTGGTTCTACCGTCCCCTTGCCGGTTACAGGCGCCGTCTGGCGGGCGGGCTCAGGGCCGATCCCGAGATCCGTCTTGCCCTGGCGCTCGTCCTGCTTGCCGCCGCGTTCCTCTTCCTGCGGCACTGGTGGGAGAGCGCCGATCTCTACTGGCGCACCCCGCTCGACTGGTTCCGGCTCCTGTGGAGCGGCTTCTTCACCGCCCTTTCCTTCCTCACCACCGCCGGTTTTGTCAGCCAGGGCTGGGGCGAGGTGGTGGTCTGGTCGGGGATGAAGGCGCCGGGGCTGGTGCTCCTTGCGCTGGCGATGGTCGGGGGCGGGGTGGCGACCACGGCCGGGGGGCTCAAGCTTCTCAGGGTTCATGCGCTCCTGCGCCATGTGCTGCGCGAACGCGACCGGATGATTCACCCCCATTACGTGATGGGGGGTGGTCGCCGCCCCGACGATCCGCGCGGCTCGGCCGGCTTCGCATGGCTGGTCTTCATGCTCTTTCTCGTCACCCTGGCGCTCCTGGCCCTCGGCCTCGGTGCGGCCGGCCTCGACTTCGGCGCCGCCTTCCCGCTGGCGATGAGCGCGCTCACCACCACCGGCCCCCTGGCCGGCCTCGTCGATGGCGTGATCGACTGGGGTGCGCTCTCGGCCCCGGTGCGGGCGCTCCTGGCTCTCGGCATGATCGCCGGCCGGCTCGAGATCCTCGCCCTTGTGGTCCTGCTTCTGCGGGATGACTGGAAATGACCGGGCATGCCGGCATGAAATGGCCGTGATCTGCCGCCGAAGGGTTTGAATCATCCGCCGAAAGCGCCATATTGGGAAGGCAGGTGTGCGGGGAGGGCCGTCATCGGCCGGCCCGTCAGGGGGCAACCGGGCCGCCCGCCTCAGCCGCAACAACAACGACAACAACACGATAACAACAAGACAAGGGCGCGAACATGGCTTCCGACAAGCAGAACCTGCAGGACACCTTTCTCAACCAGGTCCGCAAGAGCAAGGTTCCCGTCACCATCTTCCTGATCAATGGTGTCAAGCTCCAGGGCATGATCACCTGGTTCGACAATTTCTGCGTGCTCCTGCGCCGCGACGGCCAGAGCCAGCTGGTGTACAAGCACGCTATCTCGACCGTGATGCCCTCGCAGCCGGTCAAGCTCTATGAGCCGGAGGACGAAGACTGAGATCTTTCCGAACGGTATCGTGCCGAGGCGTCGCTCGGCCGGAGGCGGTTCCGCTGCGGCCGATGGCGGGCGGGATCTGCGGGAGCCCCGCATGATCGGGCGCCGCGAGACGCCCACCCGCGCCTGGGTGATCCATCCGCATCCGAAGCATGCTCCCCTTCCCGGTGAAGGTGAGGGGGTGGTCATGCGTGCGCCCGAAAGCGCGCTCGAGGAGGCCGTCGGCCTTGCCGAGGCGCTGGGGGTCGAGGTGGCGGGCGCCGAGATCGTGCGGCTCGGGCGCATCCATCCGGGCCATCTCTTCGGGCGCGGCACGCTCGAGCGGCTCGGCCGGCAGCTGGCCGAGGCCGGCGTGGAGCTGGTGCTGGTGGATGGGCCGGTCTCCCCGATCCAGCAGCGCAATCTCGAACGGGAATGGAAGGTCAAGCTTCTCGATCGCACCGGCCTCATCCTCGAGATCTTCGCCGACCGGGCCCGCACCCGCGAAGGGGTGCTGCAGGTCGAGCTTGCGGCGCTCGAATACCAGAAGACCCGCCTTGTCCGCTCCTGGACCCATCTTGAGCGCCAGCGGGGCGGACTCGGCTTCGTCGGCGGTCCGGGGGAAACCCAGATCGAGGCCGACCGCCGCGCCCTCAGGGAGGCGATCACCCGCATTCGCCGCCAGCTCGGCAAGGTGCGGCGCACCCGCATGCTCCACCGCGCGGCGCGACGCAAGGTGCCGTGGCCGATCGTCGCCCTCGTCGGCTACACCAACGCCGGCAAGTCCACCCTGTTCAACCGGCTGACCGGGGCCGAGGTCGAGGCGGCGGACATGCTCTTCGCCACCCTCGATCCGACCATGCGGGCGGTGCGGTTGCCGCGGCGGGGCGGCAGCGCCCGCGAGGTGATCCTGTCGGACACGGTCGGCTTCATCTCCGATCTGCCCCATGAACTCGTTGCCGCCTTCCGGGCCACGCTCGAGGAGGTGACCGAGGCCGACGTGATCCTTCATGTGCGCGACATCTCCCACCCCGAGACCGAAGCCCAGGCCGAGGATGTGCGGCGGATCCTCGGCGAGCTCGGCATCGGCGCCGGCGACGGGCGGCCGGTGATCGAGCTGTGGAACAAGATCGACCTGCTCGCCCCCGAGGAGCGGGCACGGGTGGAGAACCGCGCGGCGCGGCAGGGCGATGCCGTGCCGGTCTCGGCGCTGACGGGGGCGGGCATGGAAAGGGTGACGGCGGCGATCGACGCTGCCCTTCGTCGCGAGATGCGGGAGGCGGAAATCCATCTCGGCCATGGTGACGGCGCCCGTCGCGCCTGGCTCCACGCCCAGGGGGTGGTGGAGGAGGAGCGTTTCGAGGAGGCGGGGCCGGTGCTCAAGGTGCGCTGGACCGAAGCCCAGGCCCGGCGCTTCGCCCATCTCGGGACCGGGGAAGCCGCCGATTCCCGTCCGCATTGAGGCCGCATCGATCATGTCCAGCCCGTCCGGCACCGGGCGGTCCTGTTTTCACCGGTGCCGAACGGGCCGGCCTCAGGGGCAGGAAGGCCCGTCAATCCGGTGCCGTGGCCCGATGAAACCGGGCCGGGCTCACAGATCCGCCTCGAATTCCTCGATCAGGTGCAGCACCACCTTGCGCAGCGCCTCCTCCTCGCTGTCGCCGAGGGCGACGGCCGCGTCACGCACCGCGCGCTGGCGCATGGCCGAGGTGCCGCGGGTGACGATCGAGCGGGCATGCTCGATCTCCCGCAGGCAGCCCAGGGCCTCGGCATCCTCGGCAACCAGGGTGATCAGCTCGTCGAGAAGCTCGCCATAAGGCACGATCTCGCCCCTGGCGAAGTCGATCAGCCCTTCGGCCGGGCCGTAGCGCTGGGCGCGCCAGCGGTTCTCGCCGACGAGGAAGCGGTCGTAGATCCGCCAGCGCTGGTTGTTCATCCTCAGCCGCCACAGCATCCGCATGACCGACTGGGTGAGGGCGGCGATGGCCAGCGCGTCCTCGAGCCGGGGGGAGACGTCGCAGATCCGGCTCTCGATCGTCGGGAAGCGGGCCGAGGGGCGCACGTCCCACCAGATCTTCGAGCTGTCCTCGATGATGTCGTTGGCGATGAGGATCTCGATCGACCGCTCGTATTCCGACCAGGAGGAGAAACGCGGCGGCAGCCCCGTGCGCGGCAGGTTGTCGAAGATCGTCAGCCGGTAGGATTGCAGCCCCGTGTCGTGTCCGCGCCAGAAGGGCGAGGAGCAGGACAGGGCCAGCAGATGGGGCAGGAAATAGGGGAACTGGCTCAGAAGGTCGATCCTGAGCTCGTCATGGCCGATGCCGACATGGGTATGCATGCCGCAGATCAGCATCCGCCGCACCACGCCCGCCAGGTCGCGCGCGAGGCTGTCATAGCGTTCCTTCGGCGTGTGCTTCTGGTCCTCCCAGCGGGCGAAAGGGTGGCAGGAGGCGGCGATCGGTGCGAGGTTGTGGCGCCGCGCGATGCGGGCGAGCGTGCTTCGCAGCCGCCGCAGATCCTCGCGCGCGGCGGCGATGTCGCGGCTCACGCGGGTGCCGACCTCGATCTGGCACTGGAGGAATTCGGGGCTGACCTGGTCGGCGAGCGCCTCCTCGGCCTCGCGCATCAGCGCCTCGGGGGCGGGAGCCAGATCGAGCGTGTCGAGATCGACGAGCAGGTATTCCTCTTCGAGGCCGAGGGTGAAATCGGGGTGGGGCAGGGGCAAGGGCGGTCTTTCTTCGGAATGGGCAAGGGATGGTGTTTCCAGAAGACGTCCTGTCCCCGTCAGCGTCAAGCGATTTGCTCCTGCCGGGGCCTTGCCGCCCGGGCTCGGGACAAAGGGTCGCAGCCGGGGCGTGGCCGGGAAGTGCCGGGTGGGGCGCGGCGGGAAGGTGCGGTGGAGGGAGTGGCCGGAGGGTCTGCCACGGCCGGAGGGTTTGCTACGGCCGGATGGTCTGCCACGGGCGCAAAAGGCGGACCGGGCGGGGGAGCGGGTTGCAGTGAAACGCCCTCGACCGGCAGGCGGTCGGACGGAGCGGCCCGAGGTCGTCTCCGGGCGGTGATCGGCCGCCGGGCCCCTCGGCCGGTCGGCCGTCATGGCTTGCCGCCGATCAGCCGCGCGTCTCGCCGCCCTCGGCTCCGAGGCGCGTCTGTTCCAGCATCGCCCGCACTTCCGCCTCGTCGATCCCCAGTAGCAGGGCAGCATCGTCGATCCGGGCGACCACCCGGCGCACCACGCCGCTGTCGAGCCGGTCCCAGGAGGCCTTGACCATCTGCGCCGCCTTGCGGCCGGTCTCGGTCGGGGCCAGCACCACCGACAGGATCTCCGAACGCGCCCTGGTGGTGTATTCGGCGATCCGCGCCTGCAGCAGCATCAGCTTGAGCGGGTTGCGCTCGAAGCGGACGATATCCGAGACATCCACCAGATGCTTGAGATCGAGGCTGAAATCGGGGTCCTCGGGGAAGCGGCACACCACATCCTCGTAATCGCGCAATCGCACATGCCCCCAGTAGCGGAAGACGGCAAGCCCCTGATCGGGGAAGATGCGAAAATGGCCGGGCATGGGAATCTCGCGGAACGAAAGGGCTGGAACAAGGGTGAGCGCCGGGAAGCGAACCGGGCAGGCCGCGGTTCTGGCTGACCGGCCGGGAGGCCGGATCGGGAAACTCTCCCGGTCCGGTTTCCATGCCCCGCCATTCCGTCTTCCTGCATTCCGGGCAGGGTGCCGGAGCCTCCCGGCGGTGTCATCCCGCCCGCGGCAGGGGTTCGTCTTCCTCGGCGGGCGGCGCGAGGCGCCGATGCAGCGCGTCGAGCCGCTCGCGCACCGACTCGGGCGGCAGGGCGAGGAGGTCGGCAGCCATCTCGGCATCGGCGACGATGCGATAGACCACCGGGATCCGCTGCCCCTCCCAGGAGCCCCGGAGCATCGCCAGCGCCTTCTGCGCCACCGGATGAGGGGCGATGATGACCGAGAAGATGTCTTCCGTAACCCCCGCCAGCACCTCGGCGAGTTTCGCCTGCAGCGCCATCATGCCGACGGGGTCGTTCTCGAAGCCGGTCATGGCCGAAAGGTCGGCCAGGAAGCGGATGCCGGGGTAGTAGTCGGGATGGGTGGTGATGGCGGCGAGCCGCCGGGCATAGTCCTCGAGGGTCACATGGCCGGCATGAACCTCGAAGACGAGGTTGCGGCGGCGGTCGATGTCGAAGGCGATCGGCATGTTCTCTCTCTTGCGGGTGGCCTGGATGGGAGTGGAGGAGGCGGGGTATGGTTCAGTCGTGCAGCTTTCCCTGGTCGGTCGCGGTTTCTCGCAGCGCCCTTGCGACCACGTCTGTCTCGAGACCGAGGAAGACGGCGGCCTGGGCCGGATCGAGGGCGAGGCGGAAGAACAGCGGCTGGTCGAGGCCATCCCAGGAGCGCCGCACCATCTCGATCGCCTTCACGGCCACGGGGTGGGGGGCAATGGCCACCACCATCTGCTCACCGGGGGTGACGGCGAGAATGTCGAGCATGGCGGCCTCGATCTTCATCAGCGCCACCGGATCGACCGCGAATGAGGTCATGGCGCTCAGATCTGCGAGCTGCTTCATGCCGATCCTGTGG
>WFPA01000230.1 GCA_015487815.1 Albidovulum sp. | reverse complement strand
TGTCTGCACCCCGCGCGACCTCCGAAGGCCGCACTCCCTTCGCCCTTTGTGCTGCTCATCTGCGGGCTCCGGCCGTTCCGGCCGACTTAGCCGGAAGCCCGGAGCCCCGATCCGCACCGCAGCGGACGCGCCCGCAGCCGGCTCACCCCCCGCGCTGCAGCATCCGGCGCGCACGGGCCGACGACGTGTTCCCGCCGACATCGGAGCGCTATGCCGGAGGACCTGGCGCGAGGTCCCCGCCAAGCGGCGCCGAGGGTCCCGACCGGTGCTCGTGGCGCCCGGCCCCCGCGGGACCGGGCGCGTGGCGCGTCATGCCCGCGGCCCGGAGGTTGGGTCCTCCTTGCGGGCAAGTTGCGGGGCTCGGGCGGAGGCTGGCGGCGGAGGGCGCACGCGAGGTCGCGCACGATCGTCGGGGTGTCGGTGCGGGCGTCGGTGGCGATGGGCCACGTTCGCCGCGCCGATCGAGCCCGCGGAAAGGCGCCGTCGCGCCCGGCCGGGAGAGGCTAGCCGCGCGGGTCCACCGGGGGGCCGTCGCCCCAGAGCTCGAACAGCCGGCGGCGCTCCCTCGCGGGAAGCGCGCTCAGGGTGCGGCCGCCGGGCAGCAGATCCGGCGCCCAGTGGTTGAAGCCGCGCGCATCGTGGCGGCGCACCGGCATCCCTTGCGCATCCAGCTCCCACACCTCCTGCGGCCGCCACCACCACACGTAGCCCACCACCCGCTCCCCGGGCCGGCGCCGGCGCCGCACATCGAGCAGCGCCCGCACCCGCTCGAGCGCCGTTTCGAAGGACAGCTCCGCCCATTCGGGCGGCAGGTCCATGGCGAGCACCCGGTTGGCCACGATCGCCCCGCCCGAAGTGCGCGGTGGGGGTGGGAAGACCAGGATGCGCACGCGCGGACGAAAGCGCGGCAGCGGCCGCTCCTCGGGAAAGCGCCGGGAGAGCTCGAGATCGAGGGCTGCGGCGAAGCGCGCACCCCGCCAGCCCAAGGCCGCGATCAGCCGGCGGGCGAAGGGGCCCACATGCAGCGGCTCGGCCAGCAGGCGCTCCAGCAGGCGTCGGCCGAGGGCGAGATCGCGCACCCCGGCGCGGCGCAGCAGCTCCACTTCGTCGATGCCGAGCTCACAGAGACAGTCGTGCAGGACGCGGGCGAGGTCGTTCATGCGCGGGCCGGGTCGTCCGTGGGAAGACCGGAGGTGGCGCGAAGCGGGAGTGCGGGCAAGGGCATACCGCCGTGCAGAGGGAGGGCCGAGGGTCGGCTCGCGATCGCAGCGACGGGCGGGACCATCGGAGTGCTGGCCCCGGTGCTACGTCGACGTCGCTCCGTCCTCCATCCGGCGCGGCCTCATTGACGAAACTGGTGGCCGATGCCGCACCGGCAGTGCAAGGGGGCTCTGCCTGCGCGGATCTTCGCCCACCTCCGACCCGCACAAGCTCCGCGGGCGACATCGCCGCGCAGTTGCCTGGAGTCGCGCTCCGGGTGGCGTCACCGAACCGACCTTCGATCGGGCCCGGCGACATGCGAGCCGACGTCCGGGCCACCCCCGGATCCGCGACAGGACCCCGGGTCCCAGCCTGGCACACCAACCCGCTCTGTCACGATGGCATCGTCCAGGAGCCCAGGGCCTGGTCCGTGCGACGTCCGAAAGACAACAAGCATCGCTCTCCGCGACACGCACTTCGGCAGCGGTGGACTATCGTGGATAGAAGTACTTACTCTTCCTCGAGAGGCCGGATCTCTCCCGTCTGGGGGTTCCAGTCAACCATCTCCCATCCGTCTTCAGCTGATTGCACGGCCTTGGCGACCACTCGGCGTCGTGATCCTTCTGGTGCCTCGATCTCGTACCCGATCTCGCCCACGATCCCGAATTCCGGCACGTCGATCAGGCAGGGGGTGTGCACCACAGCCTCGTGAAGGTCGCCGGCCTGGCTGCGGACCAAGGCCCGACTGCCAGGAGCGAGGACACGGATCCAACCCTCCTCGGGTTTCCGGTCACATGTGTCAAGCACACCCCGCTCACCAAGAAGAAGGGACTCCCACCAACGGTTCAGCCGCTCCGTCCAAGACCATCCCGTTACCTGCAATGCACCCAACAACTCCTCGAAGCGGGTATAGACTGGCTCGGTGAGTCGTAGCCCTCCCACAGAAGTGTCATAGACTGCGAGGGCCCGTCGCAAGGAATGCGGCTTGCCATCCTTCAGAACAGCGATACGACTCCCAGTCCACGCAATGTCGACCGGCGAGATACCGAAAGTCTGAGGCACGATTTCGTTTAGATTCTCTTTCAAAGTACGCTTTACATTGCTGTTGAACCAAGGCTCATCGATCATGAGAACAACTCCCGTGGTTCGGAAGTCTCTAGTCTTAGGTCGATATTGAGGCCTGTCGTCCATCATATCCCTGTAGTAGTATCTTTCCTTCCCGATCATATATCCTATAACCCGCTCTACTACCTGAAGATGGACTTCTGCCAAGAATCCCTGATCGGATGCTCGTACGTGGCCGTTGAGAATACCGCTATCTGCACCCTCCAGAAGATCGATATTTACATAGACTTCGAGAAGGGGCTGGGTCGGAATAGGTTTTTTCATTCGTGTGACCCGGATTTCTCCGTGCCCCACTGCACCCCACCAGCTGTCGACCCGGTAAGGACGACTTAGATACAGATAACAGGCCCCGGGATAGGCTTCGCGCACCGCCTGCATACGATCGACACTCCCCAGCTTCTCGCCCGTTTGATGTTCTTGGATCTTCAGCTGAGGTTCGACATTGGTCCGCAGCCCGTAGTTGAGGTGGGGGTCATCACCGCCAATCTGGTGAACCTGATCAAAGTCCCGGGGGCGGCCGGCGCCAGGCAGCGCGTACCGGTAGACCTGCTCAAAATCCACTGGCCAGTCCGCCTGCGGGAGATTCTTACCGCCGAAGTCCTCGACCTCGCGCACGAGGCAGCGAGCGTGGGCGTATTGGACGAAGCGGTTACCGAGATAAATGTGGGTCGGTTCGACCGATGATCGGTAGTATTCCTCAAAGCTCGTTCCCATCCTGTGGAACTGATCGGCAGGCGCGAGTACGAGGAAAACCCCCGGACAATGTCGTCCTACCCGGCCGACCCGCTGGTGAAAGGCGCGTCGTGACCACGGTACGCCGAGAGTCAGCCCCAGTTTCAGATCTGGGATGTCGATGCCCAGCTCCAATGCTGATGTGCTGACCACGCCGCGAAGTTGCCCCTGCTGCAGAGCGGAGAGGATCTCGCGGCGGTCCTCGTCCTCGAGGCCGGCACGATAGGGCAGAACGTTCCCGTGTTCGATGGGTAGCACTACCTTTTCTACCCCCTGCCGGGAATCGGTAAAGGCGATCAAACGCGTCGTCGGCATTGCTAGGACCAAGCGGGCAATCAACCTGCCCAACTCGGTGAAGGCCGTCTGCCCGACAGGCGGAAAGCGGATGTGGAGCACATTACGTCCGGCATGAGGTGCACCGTTGCGAGATCCGTCGACAATTTGAAACGCCTGTCCCGTGAGACGTCGCATATGCTCGGCCGCATCCACCATGGTGGCACTGGCGGCGACGAAGCGGATCGGACGTCGCTGTCCTCCGGTGAGCAAACGGTGGAGAGCGAGCAGACGGCGGAAGAGAAAGGCCGCGTTCGTTCCGAACACGGCGTCGTAGACATGAGCCTCGTCGATAACAACCAACGCGAGGTTCTCGATGAAAGCGCGTACGGCGCGAATGGCGGCGTTGCGCAGCATCCAGTGATGGACGATATCGGGGGTGAGTAAGAGCAAACGCGCATTTTGGAGCATCCGTTCACGATTCGAAGGCGGCACGCTTCCGTCGATGCGTGCAAACAATGTTTCGGGCAGGCCGAGACGCCTCAGGGCATCATGCCATCTGCGTTCCTGGTCCTGAGAGAGCGCCTTCAACGGATAGAAGACCGCGACCCGCGCCTCCGGGTCGTCGAGAATGGCGCGCAGAGCAGCCATCGTGAATACGAGTGACTTGCCCGACGCTGTCGCTGTGGCGAGGGCGATGTTCTCCCCCCGGTCGAGTCGCTCCAAGGCCTCAGTTTGGTGGGTCCACAACTCGTCGGCCGATCCGGCTACTTCTTTCGCCAAGGCCGCGACGGGATGGCTACGCCAAGCTGCGGATAGAGGCGCACGTCGCTCCACGTGGGGCGGCTCGGAAATCTCACCGATAATATCATAGCGCAGCTCTCGTAGAACGGCTTTCACTTGATCAAGCATGACTCTTTTCCTATGCGTATGGAGTTCGGAAAAATTATATTGACTTTGTCTGCTAAGTCAATAAGACATTTTTCCGTAATCTGCTGCGCCCATCCTTTTATGAGGCAGAAGGTTTCGGAACTGTGGAATCGGGTCCGTTCGGGCGTTGGTCCTGGTTTTGGCCGTTTGCCCGGCCGTTTTCGGTATTGGCGGCAGACTGCGGACGGATTCCGCCCCCGCAAGTCAGTTGACGGGTGGCAACAGGCGACGGTGCGGCATAGGCTGAAGGCGAGGACCTCGAAGATGACATCCACCAGATTGCGGGCAAAGGAGAAATCGCGGACCCGGGCGAGACCGTAGGTACGTTTGAGGGTGCCGAACACCGGCTCGATCTTGGACCGTACCGTCTTCATAACCAAGTTCACGTCGCTCTGCCATCGGGCAAGGCCATGCCTTCGCGGATTGTCGGCGATCACCGGGGCAATACCGTGTGCCTCGAGGCCCTCGCGCGGCACTTGCGCAACGTAGACCGCATCTGCCCACAGCCGTCCCACATCCTCCGGCACGCCGCTTCCGCCATGCGGCTCGTGGCGGGATGCCGGCGTGAGGGCGATCTTGCGCACGAGGCCCGTGGCCTCGCCCACCGCCGCATGGCGCTTGTCGCCCAAGATGGGATCTCGCCCGTCCGGTGTCGTCCCGTCGCAGCCGGCTCCACCGCCGTCCCTTCCTTGCGCCGGTTGTTCGAAGACACGGCGCTCCGGATCAGCGTGGCGTCGACGAGGCTTCCCCGCCGCAACACGAGGCCCTTCTCCCGCAGCTGCCGATCCACCTCGGCCACAAGCCTCTCCGCCAGACCCCGCTTCGAAAGCTCGTCCCCAAAGCGCCACAGCGTGTTCCGATCCGGCGTCTTCCCCACGAGCCCGACCCCCAGAAAGCGCCGGAAACGCAGATCGTTCCGCAGCAGCTGTTTGGCCTTCGGATCCGAAAGATTCCACCAGGCCTCAACCAAGAGCGCCTTGATCAAGACCCGCAAAGGATAGCTCGGCCGCCCCACCGGCGCCGCATACACCTCCCGCACACCGCCTCCAGTACCGCCCAGTCCACCAGCCCGTCCACCCGCTCCAACACATGATCCCACCCCACACAAGCCAGCAGAAACAGCTGCGAAAAGTCCCCCCGGTGATCGAGCTCCCGGCGCATCACCCACTTCCCCGGCGCTGTCCGAGCCCCCACGCCTCCGAATCACACGACCGGCCGAGACAAGGTGGTTACGGGAAGGTCTCAACTCGGCAACATGACATAGTCGTATGCACTGGATGCCCGATGGGGAGAGGGCATCCCCTTGGGGGCGGGAATACGCCCGCTCACGAAGCATCAACACCTTCGTCGTGGTGAAGACATGCGGGAAGCTCACCTGTACTCTCCGCGGGGATTGTAACAAGATCGCCGCAACCGGCTAGAGTCGGTGTTGGCCCCGTGGCTCCCGTGCGGCGCGGATCGGGAGCCGCCCAACGTCGAACGGGACAGCCACTCCCGGGCACGGCATGAGATCCTTGGCCGCGCTGCTCTCGGAGTGACCACCGGATCCACACGGCTCGAACGCGACTGCTATAGGGACGATGTGGGAGCGACTAGCTCGTCGTGCGTCGCCTTAGATGTCCCCGGTACTTGGCCTTCGGAAATCGGTCGGCACATTTGCGTACCGCACGACGACGAAGCCGACGCGGGGAACTAGATGTGGAGGCCTGCGTCTGTGGAGTACCGCACGGTGTGCGCGAGGGCTTCCTTTCATGGCATGGTTTCGGGTACGGAGTCGTGCGGGTCGTGGTTCCGCGACGGAGACTGAGGCGGCGTAGCGAACCCGGGTACGCCGGACGGGACGCCAAGAGGATGCGGACGTGGATGCGTATCACGCGACTCGGATCGCCACGGGAGCCACGCGGACCCTATCGTGACCGCGCCGATTCGGGACACAGGTGTTGCAGGCGGAGCGCTATTTCCCAGCGTCGCCGGCGGGTGCGGAAACGCGACCTGCGTCGAGCGTGTGGAGGACACGACTAGGAGATGCCGTGGCATGTGGTCGAGGGCGGGCGGTTGAAATTCTGTACGCATCTCGATCGGAAGCGTGGCGTCCGTGCGACGCCAACGCGACCGTGCCGCAGCCTTGACCGTAAAACCAGAGCAGATCGATCGATCACGAACCCGGTGTCCGGTGGTGGATGGCACCCGGGGCACGAAGATGGCGACCGGCGGTCGCGTGGCGACACGGTGGCGACACAGACCCGCTTCCAGGGACACGCGGCAGGATCTAAGTCGTTGAGAAATCTGGTGCGCCCGGCGGGATTCGAACCCACGACCCTCGGATTAGGAATCCGATGCTCTATCCTGCTGAGCTACGGG
The DNA here is from genome assembly GCA_015487815.1 of Albidovulum sp. GTDB lineage: Bacteria > Pseudomonadota > Alphaproteobacteria > Rhodobacterales > Rhodobacteraceae > WFPA01. Next base: position 828 of record WFPA01000230.1, on the reverse strand, counting down.
CGCCTGCGCCACCTATATCGCCCCGCGGGCCGCAGCGGCAAGGGGCGCCTTGACAGCGGCGCCCGGCCCTACCAGTTATGCCGCCGCGGGCGCTTAGCTCAGCGGTAGAGCACCGTCTTCACACGGCGGGGGTCGCTGGTTCGAACCCAGCAGCGCCCACCACTGGTCCGATCCCATCCCCAGCAGAGCCGTATCGGCCGTGGTGCCGGGGCCATGGCTGCGAGCGCGTCGGCGCGTTGGGGGCGGTCGCCTGCGCGGCTTTGACCTCGATCAAGGCGGCGGGGCGGTGCCGGCGACAGGGTGCTACCTGTGTGGGGAGCACGAGCCCATGCCCGATGTGAGCGAGGCCCTGCGGCGATGGTTGATTGAGCGGCTGCGGCGCTGGCGCGAGGCCGGTGAGCCCCTCGATCCCGAGGCCTTCGGCGCGTGTCTCAGGGAGCTGGGGGTGCCGGAGGATGAGATCCTCACCGCCCGGCGCGGCAGCGAGGCCGACATCCGCCGGATGATGGCCCGCTTCGGCCTCGACCCCGCCCGCATTCCGCTGGCCTTCCTCCGGCGGCTGAAAATCGAGCGCCTGCGGCGGGCGCAGCTCGGCCGCCAGCCGGTCGAACAGTTCGGCATTGGGGCAGAACAGGCGGGCCGCATCCCGCGGCTCCTCCGCCGCCAGGAAGCGGTGGCAGCGGCGCACCGCGAGGCAGTGGCCGCATACCCGCTCGGCATCCCGCAGCGCGCCGAGGAAGGCCAGCGGAATGCGGGCGGGGTCGAGGCCGAAGCGGGCCATCATCCGGCGGATGTCGGCCTCGCTGCCGCGCCGGGCGGTGAGGATCT
>WFPA01000229.1 GCA_015487815.1 Albidovulum sp. | reverse complement strand
TGTTTCCGCGAAAGATCGTCGGCAAGGCGCGTAAGGGGAAAGCGCCATTCCCGGGCGGGCACCGGACAGGTTTCCAGCATTCCCCCTGCTGCCTCTTCCCGGCGGATCCCGACCCTGCAAAGGGTGGCACGGGAAGCCGCGGCCCTGCCCGTGAACAGCCCGCTCAGCCGCGGGCGAGACGGGCCGGAACGCGGCCGAAGCGGCGCTCGCGGCCACGGACCTCGGCGAGGATGTCGGCGAATTCGGCCACGGTGAAATCGGGCCAGAGCGTGTCGGTGAAGGCCAGCTCGGCATAGGCCGCCTGCCACAGCAGGAAGTTCGACAGCCGGCATTCGCCCGAGGTGCGGATGACGAGATCGGGATCGGGCAGGGGCGCGGTGTCGAGCATGTCGGCCAGAAGCGCCGCGTCGATCTGTTCCGTGTCGAGCCGGCCCGCAGCCACCGCCTCGGCCATGCGCCGGGCGGCCCGAACGATCTCGTCGCGTCCGCCATAGCTGAGGGCGACGACGAGATCGAGCACCGTGCCCGAGGCCGTCTCCTCCTCGATCCAGCCCATGAGCTGGCGCAGCCGCGGATCGAGCCGGCCACGGTCGCCGATGAAGCGCAGCCGCACCCCCTCCTCCCTGAGCCGCGCGGCCTCGGAGCGGATATAGCGGCGAAAGAGCGCCATCAGCCCACCGACTTCCTCGGCGGAGCGGCGCCAGTTCTCGGTCGAGAAGGCATAGAGGGTCAGGGTGCGGACACCGAGGCCGGGGCAGGCCTCGACGATCTGCCGCACCCGTTCGACTCCGGCTTGATGGCCCTTGAGCCGCGGCAGGCCGCGACGCTCAGCCCAGCGGCCGTTGCCATCCATGATGATGGCCACATGGCGGATCTCGGCCGGTTCGGGTGTGGCGTGCCGGTTCAAACGGTCCTCCCCATGGCGATCACTTGCACCAGATGCCTGCATCGCGGCCTGTACTGCGGCTCGAAGCCGGGAGGACAAATCTTCCTGCCAAAAGCCGGCAAGAGAAAGACCACGCCCTGAAGCGCAGCTCAGACCTGCATGATCTCTTCCTGCTTGATCTCGAGGGCCTTGTCCACCTTGCCGATGTACTTGTCGGTCAGGGCCTGCACCTCGTCGGCCCACATCTTGTAATCGTCTTCGGAGATCGAGGACCTGGCCTTCTTGAGCTGGTCCATGCCGTCGCGGCGCACATTGCGGATCGCCACCCGCGCCTGCTCGGCATACTGGGCGGCGAGGCGGGCGAGCTCCTTGCGGCGCTCCTCGTTGAGCTCGGGGATCGGCAGGCGGATCAGCGTGCCCTCGACAACCGGGTTGATGCCGAGGCCGCTGTCGCGCAGTGCCTTCTCGACCGCGCCGACGAGCCCCTTGTCCCAGACCGAGAGGGTGATCATCCGCGGTTCGGGCACGTTGATCGAGGCCACCTGGTTGAGCGGCATCTGCGCCCCGTAGGCATCGACGGTCACGGGATCGAGCATCGCCGCCGAGGCCCGCCCGGTCCTGAGCGAGGCGAATTCCGACTTGAGCGCGCTCAGCGCCCCTTCCATGCGGCGCTCCAGATCGTCGAGATCGAGATCGAATTCCTCGTCAGACATGGGTGTTCCTCCGCTGGTGTCTTCCGGGGCGGCCCCGCCCGGGCCGACCCGGGGAGATAGCCTCATTCATGGACGATTGTATAGGTGCCCTTTCCCTGAACGACATCGGCCAGCGCACCGGGCTTTTCGAGCGAGAAGACGATGATCGGCAGCTTGTTGTCGCGGGCAAGGGCGATGGCCGAGGCGTCCATCACCTTCAGGTTCTTCTGCAGCACCTCGTCATAGCTGATCTCGTCGAAGCGCTGCGCATCCGGGTTGGTGACGGGATCCTTGTCATAGACGCCATCGACCTTGGTGCCCTTGAAGATCGCCTCGCAGGCCATTTCCGAAGCCCGGAGCGTGGCGGCGGTGTCGGTGGTGAAATAGGGGTTGCCGGTACCGGCAGCGAAGATGCAGACGCGGCCCTTCTCGAGGTGACGCACGGCGCGACGGCGGATGTAGGGTTCGCAGATCTGGTCCATCGGGATCGCGCTGATCACCCGCGTGAAGACGCCGCGATCCTCGAGGGCCGACTGCATGGCCAGCGCGTTCATCACCGTCGCCAGCATGCCCATGTAGTCGGCGGTGGTGCGTTCCATGCCCTGGGCCGACCCCTGCAGACCGCGGAAGATGTTGCCGCCGCCGATCACCATGCAGATCTCGGCGCCCATGTCGTGGACCTTCTTCACCTCGTCGGCGATGCGGGCGACGGTCGGCGGGTGCAGCCCGTAGCCCTGATCGCCCATCAGAGCCTCGCCCGAGATCTTGAGCATGATGCGCCGATAACGCAGCGGCGCGGGATGGCTCTCCTCCCGGTCGGCCGATTCGCCCCGGACGGGCCCGGGGGCCGTCTCCTGCGCGGCACCCTGCCCGGTCGGCGCCGCGACCGGCGCTTCGGCGGCTGATGTATCGGGAGTCTGGCTCATGGATCCGTCCTCGCTTCCGGCCCTGACGGCGACACGACACGCGATGGCGGCGGTCGCTCGAAGCCTTTTCCTCATTGCGCGGCCCGGATGCAACCCCCGAGCCCAGGGAACGGGTGCGGTGACGCCGACGATCCTTCGCCGGCACCGGACCCATGTCGGCCCGAAGGCCCCGCCGCCTTGCACGGCAGGGGCCAGGCATGGCGGGCGGAAACGGCATCCGTCACGGTGCCGGCCGCGCTTTACCGCATCGCCGGCGAACGCTAGCCTCGGCCCATGAGTACGACTGTGGACAGCTCCGTTGCGGAAGACAGGCCCGTGGCCGGGGGGAGCGAAGCGGCGCAGGACGCTGCGGCATGGCAGGCGCGGATCGCGGCCGCGCTCGACCCGGCCCGGCCGGTGCTTCTTGCCGGCGCCACCGCCTCGGGCAAGTCGGCTCTCGCCCTGGCCATCGCCCGGGCCCATGGCGGCAGCGTCGTCAATGCCGACGCGCTCCAGGTCTATCGCGACTGGCGCATTCTCACTGCGCGGCCGAGCCCGGAGGATGAAGCCCGCGCGCCGCATCTCCTCTACGGCCATGTCGGCTTCCGCACCCCCTGGTCGGTCGGGGACTGGCTGCGGGCGCTGGCGCCGATCCTCGCCGAGCACCGACAGGACGGCCGGCCGCTCGTCATCGTCGGTGGCACCGGTCTCTATTTCACCGCGCTGACCGAGGGTCTGGCCGAGATCCCGCCGATTTCGCCCCGGACCCGGGCCCGGGCCGAGGCAATCGTTGCCGCCGAGGGCCACGAGGCGCTCGTTGCCGATCTCGCGCGGCGCGATCCGCGCACCCATGAACGCATCGACCTGGCCAATCCGGTGCGGGTGCAACGGGCATGGGAAGTGCTCGCCGAGACCGGGCGCGGGCTTGCCGCATGGCAGGACGAGACCCCGCCGCCGCTCCTGCCCGCGGAGATGGCACAGCCCTTCGTGCTGTCGTTGCCGCCGCCGGTGCTGGCCGAGCGGATCGAACGGCGCTTCGACGCGATGATGGCCGCCGGTGCGCTCGAGGAGGTGCGGGCCCTGCGCCCGGTCTGGGATCCGCACCTGCCGGCGGCCAAGGCGATCGGCGCCCGCGAACTCATGGCTCATCTCGAGGGGCGGCTTTCGCTCGACGAGGCGGTGGCCGCCGCCAAGCGCGCCACGCGCGACTATGCCCGCCGCCAGCGCAAGTGGTTCCGCCGCAAGATGGCAGGCTGGCCCCGCCTCACACCTCCTTCACCGGTCTGCGCAGGAGAGGCGACGCGATCGGCAGAAGATTGCTGAAACAAACCTTTCACAAAGCACGTCCTTGCCGAACTTGATCCTGTTCCGCAAGATGACGGGAAAATTGCCGGCATGGGGAGGGAAACTTGTACGAAAGCGACAATTTCGGCGAGGTCGGCGAGGGTGGGTGGCTCTTTCCGCTTGCGGATGAGGACACGCCGTTTCCCGCCACCACGGACGATTCCGTTCCGGCACCCCGCACCTGTCCTGACGAGGCGGCGCTGGCGGTCGGTGGTGATCGTGCCCTGCCGGCGGTCTTTCCCCTCGCCCGGCTTCATCGCTCCCGGCCCTGGGAGATCGAGAGCATCCATGCCACGCCCCATCACCGGCTGATCCATCTGGCCCGCGGTCAGGGACGGGCGCTGCTCGACGGGCGCATGCGCGGCATCGGCGCGAACCATCTGCTCTTCATTCCCGCCGGCACCCCGGCGGCATTCCAGCCGCTGGCCGGCGCCAATGGCGAATGGCTGACATTGCCGGTCGATGCGACACTCCCCTGGCCCGCGAACTGCCGCCTCCTGCCGCTCAGGGGACAGATGCGACAGGGTGAGGCGCTTTCCCTCATCGAACGGCTCGAACGGGAGCTGATCGACGACGCACCCGGACGCGACATCGCCCTTGCAGCCGAGATCGCCCGCCTCGCCGTGCTCGTGCTCAGACTGGAGGCGGAGCAGGGCCTTTCCGAGACCGAGCCCGACCGCAACCAGCAGCTCGTGCTGGCAACACTGGCCTTCATCGAGCAGCATCATGCCGAAGGAATCGGCGCCGGTGACATAGCCGATGCGCTCGGGGTGACGCCGGCCCATCTCTCGCGGGTCTGCCGGGAGGCCACCGGTCACCCTGTGAGCGAGCTCGTCCATGACCGCATCCTGCTCGCGGCCCGGCGCCTGCTCGGCGGCACAGATCTGCCTGTGGGCGTGATTGCCCGCTGCCTCGGCTTCGCATCGGCCGCCTATTTCAGCCGCTTCTTCTCGGCCAGGACAGCGCTGTCGCCGCGCGCCTGGCGCCAGAAACACCGGCGCTGAGCACGCCGTTTCCCGCCACTCGTGCCCCCCGGGCTTCGCTCGCGTCTTGTGCCTGTCCGGGGGGCGCTCTATGTCTCGCCCGACAGGCCGGCAACCGCGGCGAACGGTGCCGAACGGACAAGGCAGGCGGCAAGCATGGCGGCAATCGGGACAACGGACGAGCCCTGGATGGACCGGGCTGCTGGCCAGCTGGCCCTCGGCTATTTCCGCGCCCTTTGCGCCCTGCCCTACCGGCGCCGTCTCGCTCTTGCCGGCTGGCTCTTTGCCCATCCCCTCGCTCGCCTCGGCCGCCGGCTGGCGATCTCGCGGGCCAATCTCGCGCTGATCTTTCCCGACATGCCGCGCCGTGCACGCGAGGCGATCGCCCGCGGCGGGCTCGACAATTTCGGCCGCACCTTCGCCGAGATCTTCTCGGGAGAGGAATTCGCCGCGCGGCATCGTCTCGCCCCGCTCTCGGGCCCCGGCCTCTCGGATCTGGTGCAGGCCTTCGAAGCCGGTCGGCCGCTCATCCTCGCCACCGGCCACATCGGCAACATCTGGGCGACGGTGGTTGCGCTCCGCGCAAGGGGGGTCGACACCGCCGTCGTCTATCGACCGACCGGCAAAAGGGCCTTTGATGCGGCCTATGTGCCGGCGCTCGAGGCACTTGGTGGCAAGGCGTTTCCCCGCACGCGGGCCGGCACGCGGGCGATGGTGCGCCATCTCAGGGCCGGCGGGGCCCTCGTGATGCTGATCGACCAGTTCACCCATCGCGGCGCCCTGCTCGACTTTCTCGGCCAGCCGGCCCGCACCACGCTCACCGCCGCCGAACTTGCGCTCAAATTCGACGCGCCGCTCTTTCCCGTCTATGGCATCCGCAGGAAGGACGGGGTGCGCTTCGAGCAGATCATCGGCACCATCATCCCCCCTTCGGACGCCGCCGGCATGACCCAGCGTTTCAATGACGATCTCGGCGCCATGGTGCGCGCTCATCCGGAACAGTGGATGTGGATGCACCGACGCTGGAAGGACGTTCCCGGCATCTATGGCTGACCGGTGAGTGACCGGCGGAAACGCCGCCCGCCGAGCGGCAGCCCGCACCGGCAGAGGATCCGGCCCGGTGGTCCATGCCGGCCCGAGGTGGGGATCCACACCCTGCACCACCCGGCCACGGGCCCGACAACCGGCGCGGCATCGGGAAGCATGCCGGAGAAGCATTCCGGCCCGGCGCCGGCTTCCGGCTCGCCCCGGCCCCGTCCTTCCGGCTTCCGTCCTTCGCCCCCCTTCCCTCGAGTGCGGGAAGGCACGGGTGCGGGATGGAATGCCCCTGCCCCGGCCATCCTTCCCGTCACGGCGACGGGCAGACTATTGCAGCCGCGCGACGGCCGCGACCTCGCCCGGCCCCTTGCGCTGGACCACGATCACCATCGGCATGTCGCCCTCGACCGCGACGGTGGCGTTTGCCGGCAGGCGCCCGTCCCATTCGCCGATCCGGGTCCAGTCCGCGACGATGTTGGCATAGCCCAGCGTCAGCCCGGCATTCTCGCCACGGGTGATCGTGACCGTGAGTCTGGGCAGATAGCGCACGAGCTGGATGACACACGGGCCGAGCGGCTGACCGTTGACGGGCGCGATGGTGATGCGGAACGTTTCGTCCCGGCGCGTCACCGTGATCTTCACCGGGTCGGGCGCGGCCGCCGCCCGGGCAATGGCCGCCTCGATCTCTTCGGGATGAAATCCGGCGATCCGCTCGCGGCCATGGATGATGAATTGCGGCGTGTAGACGGTCTTGAGCTGCGCCGCGCGGGCATAGGCCTTCTGGCGCCGGGTGAATCGGCGCTGGGCGAAGATGTCTCGCCAGCCGAGATAGTCCCAGTAATCGACATGGAGCGAGAGCGGGATCACGTCCTCGCGCTCGGCCAGCCGGGCAAGATAGGCATCGGCCGGCGGGCAGGCCGAACAGCCCTGCGAGGTGAACAGCTCCACCAGCACCGGCACGCCGGCCGCGGCACGCATCGGCAGGGCGAGAAGGCCGAGGGCGAGAATGGCGGCAAGACCGGTTCGGACATGTCGTGACATCAGCGCATTCTCCTTGGCCTCATCCCGGCCCTTCCTACTCTCGCGCCCCGCAGGATGCCAATCAACCCTCTGCGATGGCCCCGTGACCGGATCGACCGGCAGCGGCGCTACCAGCGGCGACTGCGCTTGAGCCAGGCTGCCCCCTCCTCGCCGAAGCGGCGGCGGATGCGGGCCTCCTCCTCGAGGATGAAACGGCGGGTGACGATCCACATGTAGAGAAATGCCGGCAACACCGCGCCGAGGGAACCGAGCCACAGCCCCCAGCCGAAGAGGATCAGCACCATGCCGGTATAGATCGGGTTGCGGTTGATCCGGTAGGGCCCGTGGCGGACCAGCACCTTCGGGTCGTGACGCGGCTCGATCGGCGTGCCGGCGCGCTTGAGATGCCAGGCACCCCAGAGAACCAGAAGCGCGCCAAGGCCGATGAGGACCGGGCCGGCCCAGCCGCTATCGGCCTCGGAGAGGGGCAGGAAGTGGTCGAGGAGCCAGGAGAGCGCCGCCATCGCCAGTGCCCAGACGGGCGGAATGTCGAGGCGGGCGAACAGCCCTCCGGGCGCGCCTTCCGGCGGCTCCGGGGGCGTGCCGCCCTCATCCGGTCGTCTGCTCATGCGGTGTCCTCCCCTGCGTGTCGCGGCTCCGATGCCGATTGCCCGGCCCGTCCGGGCGGGGCATGATCGGAGCATGGCGCATTCGTCCCCGGAATCAAGCCGCGAATCGGGGCCGGTCCGCGGAAGGGTGTGGATCGGCACCTCCGGGTGGTCCTATGCCCATTGGCGCGGTCGCCTCTACCCGCCCGGGCTGCGGCGCGGCGCGTGGCTCGCCCATTACGCCCGGCATTTCCCCACCGTCGAGATCAACGCCACCTTCTATCGCCTGCCGACACCGCAACTGGTGGAGAAATGGGCCGGGGCCGTGCCCGAAGGTTTCCTCTTCGCCGTCAAGGCCAGCCGCATCATCACCCACATGAAGCGCCTTCGGGACGTTGCCGCGCCGCTCGGGGAATTTCTCGCCGCCCTCTCCCCGCTCGGAAGCCGGCTCGGACCGGTGCTCTTCCAGCTGCCGCCCGGCTTCGGCCCCGATCTGGCGCGGCTCGCGGCCTTTCTCGCCCTCCTGCCGGAAGGAGGGGAATGGGCGTTGGAATTCCGTCATCCGGGCTGGCATGACGAGAAGGTGCGCGCGTTGCTCGCCGCGCGTGGCGTCGCCATGGTCGGCTGGGACATGGCCGGCACCAGCCACGCGCCCGCCCCCACCGCCCGCTTCGCCTATCTGCGCTTCCACGGCACCCGGCCGCGCTATGGCGGGCACTACGGCGCCGAAGGGCTCGCCCCCTGGGCCGCCCGCATCCGCCGCTGGCAGGAGGCCGGGCACGACGTGTTCGCCTATTTCAACAACGACCGTGAAGGCGCCGCGCTCGACGACGCCCGTACGCTGGCGGCGCTTCTCGATCGGAAGGCGGGTGGCGAAAAGACGTGAAAGGAGGGCGCCCCGGCCGGAGCGCCCCCTTCGTGGTCGCGCGTGACGATGGGCTCAGCTCTTCGCCAGGTTGCGAAGCACCGTGTGCAGCACGCCGCCATTGCGGACGTAGTCGCGTTCGACCTCGGTATCGATGCGGCAGCGCACGGTGATCTCCTTCTCGCTGCCATCCTTGTAGCGGATGCGGCAGGGCACCTCGGCGAGAGGCTCGATCTCGTCGGACAGGCCGAGGAAGCTCAGCTCCTCCTCGCCGGTCAGCCCGAGGGAGCGCCGGTTCTCGCCGCCGGTGAATTCGAAGGGGATCACCCCCATGCCGACGAGGTTCGAGCGGTGGATGCGCTCGAAGCTCTCGGCCAGCACCGCCCTGACGCCGAGGAGCGCCGGCCCCTTGGCCGCCCAGTCGCGCGAGGAGCCGGTGCCGTATTCCTTGCCGGCCACCACCGCGAGCGGCACGCCGCGCTTCCGCCAGGCCATGGCCGCGTCGAAGATCGGCACCACATTGCCCTCGGGGTCCTTCGTGAAGCCGCCCTCGACACCCGGCACCATCTCGTTGCGGATACGGATGTTGGCGAAGGTGCCGCGCATCATCACCTCGTGATTGCCGCGCCGGGCGCCGTAGGAGTTGAACATGTGCGGCGGCACCTGATGCTCGATGAGATACCGGCCGGCCGGGCTGTCGGGCTTGATGGCGCCGGCAGGAGAGATGTGGTCGGTGGTCACCGAATCGGCCAGGAGCGCAAGGATGCGGCAGCCCTCGATGTTCTCGATATGGCCCGGCTCGAGGCCCATGCCGTCGAAATAGGGCGGTCGGCGGATGTAGGTCGATGTCGGCGGCCAGTCATAGGTGAGGCTGTCGGGCGCCTCGACCGCCTGCCAGCGCTCGTCGCCCCTGAAGACGTCGGCGTATTTCTTCGCGAAGGCCTCGCGCGTCACCGCCTTCTCGACCAGGGCGTTCACTTCCTCCTGGCTCGGCCAGATGTCCCTGAGGAAGACCGGGTTGCCCTCGCGGTCGGTGCCGATCGGATCGACCGCAAGATCGACATTCATGTCGCCCGCCAGCGCATAGGCCACCACGAGAGGCGGCGAGGCGAGATAGTTGGCCCGCACGTCGGGGTTGATCCGGCCCTCGAAGTTGCGGTTGCCCGAGAGCACCGAGGCGGCGATGAGGTCGCCCTCGCGAATGGCCTTCGAGATCTTCTCGGGCAAGGGGCCCGAATTGCCGATGCAGGTGGTGCAGCCATAGCCGACGAGGTTGAAGCCGATGGCGTCGAGATCCTCCTGCAGCCCGGCATTGGCGAGATATTCGCTCACCACCTGGCTTCCGGGCGCCAGCGAGGTCTTGACCCAGGGCTTCGGCGCAAGGCCCCTTTCGCGGGCCTTGCGGGCGACGAGGCCGGCAGCGATCATCACATACGGGTTCGATGTGTTGGTGCAGGAGGTGATGGCAGCGATCACGATCGAGCCGTCGCGCAGGCTGTAATCCTCGCCCTCCACCGGGTGGCTCTTGCGCGGATCGGGCGGCTCGACCGGCGCCGGCCCCTCCTCGAGCATCTCCTCGGCCTCGGGCGAGATGTCGATGCCGCGCTCGTCGGCGACATGCTGAAGGAAGGTCTCGGCCGCCCTGTCGAGGGAGATGCGGTCCTGCGGCCGCTTGGGCCCGGCGATCGAAGGCACGACGGTGGACATGTCGAGGCTGAGCGTGTCGGTATAGACCGGCGCGTAGTCCGGTCCGCGCCACAGCCCCTGCTCCTTGGCATAGGCCTCGACGAGCTTCACCCGCGCCTCGTCACGCCCGGTCTGGCGCAGATAGCGCAGCGTCTCGTCATCGATCGGGAAGAAGCCGCAGGTCGCGCCGTATTCGGGCGCCATGTTGGCGATGGTCGCCCGGTCGGCGAGCGGCAGCCGGTCGAGCCCTTCGCCATGGAACTCGACGAACTTGCCGACCACGCCCTTCTCGCGCAGCATCTGGGTGACGGTGAGCACGAGGTCGGTGGCCGTCACCCCTTCGCGCAGCGCGCCGGTGAGCTCGAAGCCGACCACTTCGGGGATCAGCATCGAGATCGGCTGGCCGAGCATCGCCGCCTCGGCCTCGATGCCGCCCACACCCCAGCCGAGCACGCCGAGCCCGTTGATCATGGTGGTGTGGCTGTCGGTGCCGACCAGCGTATCCGGGTAGGCGACGGTGGCGCCCGTCTGGTCGGTGTCGGTCCACACGCCCTGGGCAAGATATTCGAGGTTGACCTGGTGGCAGATACCGGTGCCGGGCGGCACGACGCGGAAATTGTCGAACGCCTTCTGCCCCCATTTGAGGAACTGGTAGCGTTCCATGTTGCGCTCGTACTCGCGCTCGACATTGATGCGGAAGGCACGGGGGTTGCCGAACTCGTCCACCATCACCGAATGATCGATGACGAGATCGACCGGGTTGAGGGGGTTGATCTTCTCGGGATCCCCGCCCAGGGCGACCATAGCGTCGCGCATGGCGGCGAGATCGACCACCGCCGGCACGCCGGTGAAGTCCTGCATCAGCACCCGCGCCGGCCGATAGGCGATTTCGCGCGGATTGCGACCGCCATTGTCGGCCCATTCGGAGAAGGCGCGGATGTCGTCCTCGGTGACGGTGAGCCCGTCCGCATGGCGCAGAAGGTTCTCGAGCACGACCTTGAGCGCCGCCGGCAGGCGCGAGAAACTGCCGAGCCCGGCCTCCTCGGCCGCGGCAATTGCATGGATCGCATATTCGCTGCCGCCGACCTCGAGCGTGCGGCGGGTGGTGCCGGCATCCTTCCCGGTAGTGATGGCCATGATGTCGCTCCCTCGTATTCCGGTCGCCATCGCGACCCGTGATGCTGTGGTCGATCTTGCTCCCGCCCGCCCGGGTCGGGGCCACTGCTCCGTTCTTCTCGCCATGTCCGAAGCGCCTCGCCATGTCCGAAGCCCGGATGCGGCGTCCGGCGGGCGGCCGGGGGTGTCGCGCCCCCTTTGCCAGATGGAGCGGGCAAGATCAAGGTTCGGCATACGACAGTATGCAATTGCCGGGATGGGGGAACGCCAAAGGTCCGCGATAAAGGCCGGCGACGGGAAAGGCAGCGTGTCTTCGGAAAAGCCCGGAGGCGCCAACCGGAACCGCGCGCAAAGATTGTCATCACAGGATCGTTCCGGGAAGGGAAGGCGCGAATTCGTCGCTGCCCCTTTGCCCCGGCGGGCTGGCAGGCTAAAGGGGGCGGCATGAATGCGATCGAGCTTGCCCCCTATCGTGACGCTGCCCCTCTCGAGGTGCGCGATCTCGCCTGTCGGCGCGGCGAACGCCTGATTCTCGAAGGCGTGAGCTTCACCGTCTCGCCGGGTCGGGCGCTCATCCTGCGGGCGCCCAACGGAGCCGGAAAGACAACGCTCCTGCGCGCCATCGCCCGGCTGACACCGCCCGTGCGGGGCACCGTCAGCCTCTCGCCCGAACGGATGACCTGGTTCGGCCATGCCGACGGGGTCAAGGCCCAGCTCACCGTTGCCGAGAACCTGCGCTTCTGGGCCGCCGTCCACGGCATGCAGGACATCACGCCGGCGCTCGAGGCCTTCCGCCTCGCCGATCTCGCCGACCGGCCGGCGGCCTATCTCTCCGCCGGCCAGCGGCGCAGGCTCGGCCTCGCGCGGCTTCTGGTCGCAAGACGTCCGGTCTGGCTGCTCGACGAGCCGACCGTCTCGCTCGATGCCGCAACCGTCGCCACCTTCGCCGGGGTGGTCGGTGCCCATCTTGCCGCCGGCGGTCTTGCCCTCATCGCCACCCACATCCCCCTTGGGCTGGCCGAGGAAGACGTGCTCGACGTCACCCCCTTCCGCGCCCGCGAGAGCGCCGAGCATGCCCATGATCCCTTCCTCGACGCCGGTTTCGCCACCGCCCGCGACGGGCGGGAGGAGGTTTCCCGATGATGGCTCTCCTGCGACGGGATCTGGCGCTGGCACTGCGCTCGGGCGGCGGCTTCGGCCTCTCCCTTGCCTTCTTCCTGATCGTGGTGGTGTTCGTGCCCTTCGGTGTCGGTCCCGACACGGGCGTTCTCGCCCGCATCGCCCCGGGCGTGCTGTGGATCGCGGCACTTCTTTCCTGCCTTCTCTCGCTCGACCGCATCTTTCAGCTCGACTGGGAAGACGGCTCGCTCGACGCCCTCGCCCTCGCCCCGCTGCCGCTCGAAGGGGTGGTGGCGATGAAGGCGCTGGCGCACTGGCTGACCACCGGGCTGCCGCTGACGGTGATCGCACCGCTTCTCGGGGTGCTCCTCAACCTGCCGGGCGCCGCCGCTCCCTGGATCTTCCTCTCGCTTCTCGTCGGCACGCCGGCGCTGAGCCTGCTCGGGGCCTTCGGCGCCGCCCTCACCGTCGGCATCCGCCGCGGCGGCCTGCTGCTCTCGCTCCTGGTGATGCCGCTCTACATTCCGACCCTGATCTTCGGGGCGCTCACGGCGAGCCGCGCCGGCGACGGGCTCGACTTTTTCACGCCCTTCGCCCTTCTCGGCGGGGTGACGCTGCTGGCGGCCGCCCTCATTCCCTTCGCAGCTGCCGCCGCCATCCGAATCAATCTGCGCTGAATCTCTTGCACGCCAGGGGAACAAGGCGGGAGATCATTCCGAAAGACATGCGGATGACGAAAGATCATCGCAGCGATCACCCGATCGACGAAGCGAGATCCGACCGCGAACCGCCCTGCCCGGCCCTGCCCGCCTCCTCACCGGATGACAATCGTGTGAATCGCACCGGGTCCTGCGACATCCTGCCGGCATCGGCCCCTGCCGCGGCCGAACGGCCCATTGCCCCCGCCTCTGCCAGAGGCTAGAGGGAGGGCATGTCGATCTGGGAATATGCCAACCCCGTGCGCTTCATGCGCCTTTCGGACAGGGTGCTGCCGTGGCTTGCGGCCCTGTCCGCCATCCTGATGCTCGTGGCGCTCGTCTGGGGGTTCTTCTTCACCCCCGACGACTACCGTCAGGGCTCGACGGTGAAGATCATCTTCATCCATGTGCCCTCGGCGATGATCGCCATCAATGCCTGGGTGATGATGCTGATTGCCTCGCTGATCTGGCTCGTGAGGCGTCACCACGTCTCGGCGCTGGCAGCGAAGGCCGCGGCCCCGGTCGGCGCGGTCATGACGATGATCGCACTTGTCACCGGCGCGGTCTGGGGCGAGCCGATGTGGGGCACCTGGTGGGCCTGGGATCCGCGGCTCACCTCCTTCCTGATCCTGTTCCTGTTCTATCTCGGCTATATCGCCCTATGGGCCGCGATCGACAACCCCGACACCGCCGCCGATCTCACCTCGGTGCTGGCGATCGTCGGTTCGGTCTTCGCTGTGCTCTCGCGCTATGCGGCGCTGATCTGGAACCAGGGGCTGCATCAGGGCGCCTCGCTGTCGATGGACCGGGCCGAGCATGTGGCCGACGTGTTCTATTACCCCCTCGTTACCGCGATCATCGCCTTCATCCTTCTCTTCGTCACCCTCGTCATCCTGCGCACCCGCACCGAAATCCGCGCGCGGCGGCTGCGGGCGCTTCTGGCACGGGAGGCACGCGAATGATGCCGGATCTGGGAAAATACGCCGTCTGGGTGCTGTCGGCCTATGGCGCGGCACTGGTGCTGATCGCCGCCCTTGTCATCCAGTCGATCTGGCGCGACCGCAAGATGGCGCGGATGCTGGCTGAAGTCGAAATGCGCTCGGTACGGCAGGACGGCGACCGCGGCTGAGCCACCCGGCATGCGGGTCAGCCCGGTCTTTTCCTCGCGTGCACGTGAACGCCACCCATTTGAACGGGCGGCGATTTCGTGCCACAGGAACCGCAGGCGATCATGCCCATCGGCGAAAGGTGGAGTGCACAATGCAGGACGAAAACCGTTCCCGGCCCGAGGAAGGATCCGCTCCGTCGGCCGACGACACCCGGCCCCGGCGGCGCATCCCGCTTCTGGCCCTTCTGCCGCCGCTTCTCTTTCTCGTCATCGCCGGCTTCTTCTATGCCGGCCTCGGTCGTGACGATCAGCTGCCCTCGACCATGATCGGCCGCGCAGCGCCGGCGGTGAAGGTCGCCCCCCTCGGGGATCTGCCGGTGCTGACCGACGACATGATCCGGGCTCCCGAAGTCAAGCTGGTCAATTTCTGGGCCAGCTGGTGCCTGCCCTGCCGTGTCGAACATGCCCAGCTGATGGAAATGAACGCCCGGGGCGTGAAGATCTACGGTGTCAACTACAAGGACAAGCCCGAGAACGGGCTCGGTTTCCTCGCCGAGCTCGGCAACCCATTTCACGCGGTCGGCGCCGACCGGAACGGGCGCATGGCGATCGACTGGGGGGTCTATGGCGTGCCCGAAACCTTTGTCATCGACCCCGCCGGCAAGGTCGTCCTGCGCTTCGCCGGACCGATCACCCGCGATGTGATGGACAACACCATCCTCCCCGCCATCGAGAAGGCGGCCGGGAAACCGTGAGGGGGCGGGGTGGAAATGGCGTCTCCCGGAGCGGGCCGGCGCCTGTTGACGTTGCGTCAACATGATCGATCATGCATAATTCGTCGGTGCATGACATGCGCTCGTGCTGACACGAGCGTGAACGACAACGCGTGACCGGGCCGGAACCCCTCGGATCGGGGAAGGTCCGGGCCGCACCGAGGATACGGGCCGCCCCCGATCGCGCAGGATGCCACCCTCTCCCCCGGTCACGCACCGGCAAGGGAGGAGACGATGGACAGACGGCATTTCCTGCTCATGACGACTGCGCTCGGAGGCAGCCTGATCCTGCCGGGAGAAGCACTGGCCTGCGGCGAGGCCTGCGAGGCTGCCCAGTCGGGCGGCGCAGGGACGCCGCGGCTGATGTTCACCACCAACGACCTCGTGGCGATCTATCTGCAGAACGCGCGCGATCTGATGATCCTGATCCTGCTCCTCAATTCCATGCACGGCCTCTATCCCGACATGATCCGGGCCGTCGAGAACTTCATCGGCGTCCTTGCCATGGCCTGGGTGCTCAGGGCCTCCGTGCTGAAGAGCGACCGGCGCCGTTATCCCGCACCCGAACTCGAGAACCTGGCGCGCGATCTGCGCTTGCCGCCGCGCCACTATGTCGTGAAGCTCGAGGTGGTGAAGAAGGATCTGAAGAAGGAAAGCAACATCGTCGCCCGGACGGCCCGCAAGCTGGAGAAAAAGAAGAACGCTGCCCTTGCGGCCGCGCGTCGGGCGGGTGGCAAACCAAAACTCCCCGAACTCAAGGTGGCAGCGCAGAGGAAAGCCGCACCCGCCCTTTCCGCCATCGAGCGGATGCGGCAGAAGATCCGACGCATCAGCCGGAAGATCGCGGAAGCAAGGAAACGGGAAGAGAAGCTGACCCGGGAATGGGAGCGTCTCGACCGGGAACGGCGGCGGACAGTTAACAAGGCCGAAAGACTGTGGCGATCGATGAAAAGGAACGACGAGAGTTTCATCGAGTGGTTCTTTGAACAGAAAAGCACCCGACTTCCGTTCAGGATCACAGGGCAGCCGGCCAACCATCGCCAGGAAGTTGCCAGGCAATTGCAGCAAGCCAAGATGGAGCACAGACGGATCATACGGAAGATGAGGGAAATAGCCCGCGAGGCCAACAAGTATTACCATGAAGCCGAACGCATGGAGAAAGAGCTGAAGAACATGCGCAACAAGCTGCAGCGGATGATCCTCGACAGCTTCAACAAGGTGCGCTTCCAGATCGAGATGCGCTCGCGGAAGCTGCCGGCGGCCGAGCGCAGGGCGGCGACCATCGGCCTTTCGATAAACTTCTGAGCCGCTCCCGGAAGCGGGGCGGTGGCAAGGCCCCCTTCCCGGCAGGCCCCTGAGGCCCGGCGGGGTCGATGTTGTGCCAGTCCCCCGATTCGGGCATGATGTCCGCAGGCGTGTTCGAGACCGGGAAGCGGGCGATTGCGAGGTGGGGCTGCCCCATTGCCGATGCGCCGGACGGGCAAGGCTGTTCAGCCGCTCCTCCCCTGTTTCCGACCCGCTCACGCGTCGGCAAGGGAGGAGACGATGCACAGACGCCATTTCCTGCTCATGACCACCGCCCTCGGCGGCAGCCTCGTCCTGCCGCAGGAGGCGCTTGCCTGCGGCGAAGCCTGCGAGGCGTCCCAGTCGGACGGGACGACGACCCCGCGCCTGCCGAAGAAGCGCAGCAGGACCCGCCTGCGGCCCGGTTCGGCATATTACGCCCAGCTCGCCGTCATGCATTCGCGCAATGCGGCCACCCTGTTCATGCTCTATCTGATCTTCCGCGCGCTCGAGCGCGGGATGTTCCCGGGCATGGACGCGCTGATGCGGCAGATGCTCATGGCCTATTCGATGCTGTTCGGACTGGGGCTCGTTCCCGTGTCCCCACCACCGGCCTCGGACATCGAGGACATCCTGACCGGCTCGGATGCCGAGAAGGTCAGGCAGGGCCGGAAGAAGACCCTCGCCCTGCGCGAGAAGCTGCGCAAGGACCGCGCCCTCATCGCGCGCAAGAGCCGGGAGTTCAAGCGGCTTCATGACAAGGAGCTTGCCCGGGCCCGCAAGGCCGGCGGCAAGGTCGATCCGGCCAGGATCCAGGCCGAGGCCCGCAAGAAGGCTGCTCCCGCCCTTTCGCGCATCGCCCGCATGCGCCAGAAGCTGAAACGGCTCGATGCGAAAGAGAAGGAACTTGTCGGCAGGCTGAAGGATCTCGAGGGGCGTCTGAGGAAGCTCGAGCGGGAAGAAAAGGCGCTTCTGCGCGAAGCCCGCAGCGCCTGGCGCGAGCTCGGCGGCACCAGCAAGGGTTTCGAAAGCCGTTTCCTCAAATCGGGCGGGCGCGCCCTTCCAAAGAAGATGAAGCGCTTTTCCGATGCCGATCAGGGCTACAGGAACGAACTCGTCAACGAGTTGAAGAACTACCCGCAGCGGCTGAAACAGCTTCGCAGGAAGCGCCGCGATCTCGTCAACCGGATCCGCCGAACGGCCTATCGTCAATACGTCACCACCATGGAAGCCTTCGATCTCCACAACGAGATCGAGCTTCTGGCAGAGGAGGAGGCCCGCAAGGCCCGGCAGAAGATCCGGCTGCGTTATCGCAGCACGCCCGGCGCCCGCGATCCCCAGACCGAGAACGGGATCTCGATTTCCCTGAAGGTCTCCTTCTGAAATGCTCTCCGCGGCGGCCTTCAGGCCGAATCGCGACCGAGCGCGTCGCCGGTCGGGTAGAGGGCGAGGAAGCGGGCCCTGAGCGCCAGCACGATCACGGCCACCGCCCCGAGCTGATGCACGAGGGCGACAGTCGGCTGTGCAGCCGTCATCACCGTCGAAATGCCGAGAATCACCTGGAGGATCACCACGCCCTTGAGCAGGGCGAAGGCGCGACGCACGGCAGCATAGGGCGACCGCCGGGCCTTGAAATACAGCCAGATCGCGGCCGCGAAGACCAGATAGCCGACCATGCGGTGGTTGAACTGCACCAGCGCCGGGTTCTCGAAGAAATTGCTCCAAAAGGGTTCATAGTCGAAGCTTTCAGAGGGCAGGAACTCGCCATTCATCAGCGGCCAGTCGATATAGCCGCGCCCGGCGTCGATCCCCGCGACGAGAGCTCCGAGCAGAACCTGGAAGGCGGCCAGGGCGATGAACCAGCCCGTAGCCCGGGCGAGCCGGACATCCCCCTTGCGCCGGGCCTGCAGGAGCTCCTCCTCCTCGCGCGCAAGGCGGAAGCTGAACCAGGCGATGAGCCCCAGGATGAGGAAAGCAATGCCGAGATGGGTCGCCAGGCGATAGGAGGCCACATCGACCATGCGCCCCGTGAGCCCCGACGAGACCATCCACCAGCCGATCGCCCCCTGAAGTCCGCCCAGAAGACCGATGCCGAAAAGCCGTCCGGTCCAGCCCGGGGGGATCTGCCCGCGCAGCCAGAACCACAGGAAACCGAGGGCCCAGACGAGCCCGATCAGGCGGCCGAGCAACCGGTGGCCCCATTCCCACCAATAGATCGACTTGAACTGATCGAGCGTCATCCCCCGGTTCTGAAGCTGGTATTCGGGTGTGTTCTTGTATTTTTCGAACTCGGAGAGCCAATCGGCCTCGCTCAGGGGCGGAATGGCGCCGGTCACGGGTTTCCATTCGGTGATCGAGAGCCCCGAATCGGTCAGCCGGGTGAGGCCGCCGACGGCGATCATCAGCGTCACCAGCGCGAAGAGCACCAGGAGCCAGGCTCGGATCGCCCGCCGCGCCCCGCGACGCCGCCCGGCAATGAGGCCGCCGCGGGGCGTTTCCTCGCGGACATCCGCATCCCCGGCCTCGACGAATACGCTGCGTTTTCCTTCTGCCATCTCAGCCTCCTGGACCCGGCCGTCGCGGGACCGCCCCGCGGCTTGTCTCGTTTCCATCCGTTGACCCTGCCGTTCATCAGCCGCTCACCGGCGGGTCGGTGTGAAGGTAATCGCCCCGCCGGAAAGCCGCAATGCTCCCCTTGGCCGCAGGCCGGACCGCCTTCAGTCGCCGCCGGCCCCTCTCTTGCGCGGACCGGGCCGGCGGCCCTCGGGCGGCAGGGCATCGGCCAGCGCCTTGACCATGCCGTGGAGCGTGCGCACGTCGCGGTCGGTCAGATCGAGCCGTGCGAGCATGTTCCTCAGCCCGAGCCGCATTCCCTCGGCCTTCTCCTCGGGCCAGAACCAGCCGGCCCGCTCGAGTGCCTCTTCCCAGCGTCGCGTGAGCGCCGTCACTTCCGCCCGGCTCGCGGGCCGGCGCTCCATCTCGGGGTTGACCGCAGGTGGCGTCAGATCCGTCACCCGCCCCCACTCATAGGCGAGGAGCAGCACGGACTGGGCGAGGTTGAGCGAGGAGAAGGCCGGGTTGGTCGGGATCGACACGATCGTGCCGGCAAGAGCGACATCCTCGTTGGCCAGCCCCGAGCGTTCGGGGCCGAAGAGGAAGCCGACGCGCTGACCGCGACGGATGCGCTCGAGCGCGTCGCCCATGGCCTCGGCCGGCGTGAGCACCGGCTTCGTCAACCCCCGCCGGCGGGCCGTGGTGGCATAGACATGATCGAGATCGGCAACCGCATCCTCTGTCGTGGCATGGATCGCCGCCTCGTCGAGCAGACGCCCGGCGCCCGAGGCCATGGCCACCGCCTTCGGATTGGGCCAACCGTCCCGCGGGCCGACGAGACGCATGCGGTCGAGGCCGAAATTCCACATCGCCCGGGCCGCCGCGCCGATGTTCTCGCCCATCTGCGGCGCCACCAGCACCATGACGGGCCGAGCCGGAAGATCCGGTGCGCCATCATGCCTGCCGGGTTGATCGCCTCTTGTCGTCATTCCGCCTCCTGCCGGCCTGTCCCGCACTTTCCCTGACGCGGCTTCTGCCCCTTTTCGCCCTTCTCGGCAAGGTGGAAGGACGCCGACGGCCCGCCCCTTGGCCTCGACGGCGCGGCAGGCCATATTCGTCATCGAAGCGCCAGCCCTGCCGGCGGTGCAGTTGCCTGATCGCGGGAGAACGCCATGGCCCCCTCAGCCCGATCCGCCGTCGACAAGCCCGAGATGCCGGGGCTCTACCTCCTGAGCCCGCCACTCGTCGATGATGCCTTTCTCGCCACGCTGGAAAGGATCCTCGAGCGGGTCGAGGTGGCCTGTCTGCGGCTTTCTCTGGCGGCGATGGGGGAAGAGGACGTGGCCCGGGCGGTCGAGCGGGTGCGGCCCCTTGCCGAGGCGGCCGATCTGCCGGTGGTGATCGAGAACCATTACCGTCTCGTCGCGCCACTCGGGCTCGCCGGCGTGCACCTGACCGACGGCGCCCGCTCGGTCCGCAAGGCCCGCAAGGCGCTCGGTGGGCGGGCGATCGTCGGCGCGGCCTGCGGTGCCTCGCGTCACGAAGGGCTCGGTGCCGGCGAGGCGGGCGCCGATTACGTCGCCTTCGGCCCCGTGGGCGACACCCAGCTCGGCACCGGCGAGCCGGCTGCGTTCGAGACCTTCGCATGGTGGCACGAGATGATCGAGTTGCCGGTGGTGGCCGAGGGCGGATTGACACCCGCACGCGCCCGGAGCCTTGCGCCGGTTGCCGACTTTCTCGCCATCGGCCCCGAAATCTGGCCTCGGGACGACCCCGCCGCCGCTCTCGAATCCATCCTTGCGGCCGCCCGCGAGGGACGGGCCGCCGACCATGACGAAGCCGGGTGAGGCCCGCAACCCGATGATCGGCCTGCGGCGCGTCCATGTGCCGCTTGATCGGTGACCCGCCGCTCCCTATTGCTTCCTGTTGCTGATGCCAGCGGAAGCGGAAGGAACGGGCCATGAAGGAAACCGGGAGCGACACAGCCGAAGGCACCGCCAGACGAAGCGGTCCGAACGCCCTCGAGATCGCCATCGAAAGGCTGATCTTCCTCAGTCGCTGGCTGATGGCGCCGATCTATCTCGGCCTTGCCGGCGCACTTCTCGTGCTGCTCTGGGTGTTCTTCGTCGAGCTGTTCCATCTCCTCGAAAGCCTCGAGATCGTCGAGCCGACCAGCATCATCCTCGTCATCCTGTCGCTGATCGACCTCTCCCTTGTCGGCAACCTCCTGCTGATCGTCATCTTCTCGGGCTACGAGAACTTCGTCTCCCGTCTCGACGTGGCCGAGGAGGAAGACCGGCCCGACTGGCACGGCAAGATCGACTTCTCGGCCATCAAGCTCAAGCTCCTGGCCTCGATCGTCGCCATCTCGGCCATTCAGCTGCTCAAGGCATTCATGGAAATCGGCAAGTATGACGAGGCCGAATTGCGCTGGATGGTGATCCTGCATCTCACCTTCATCGTCTCGGGGGTGATGATGGCGCTGATGGACTGGATCAAGGCCCGCAGCCACAGCGAGAAGCACGGCTGAACGCGGG
>WFPA01000228.1 GCA_015487815.1 Albidovulum sp. | reverse complement strand
TCACCCGTCTTCGGGTGGACGCCATCGTCAACGCTGCCAATGAGAGCCTTCTGGGTGGTGGCGGGGTGGACGGGGCGATCCACCGGGCGGCGGGCCCGGAGCTCCTGGCCGAGTGCCGCACCCTCGGCGGCTGCCCGACGGGCGAGGCCAGGGTCACCCGCGGCTATCGGCTGCCGGCGAAATGGGTGATCCACACCGTCGGCCCCGTCTGGCGCGGTGGCGGCCGGGGCGAGGCGGCGCTGCTCGCCTCGGCCTGGCGGCGCTCGCTCGAGGAGGCGGCGCGGATCGGGGCGCGGACGGTGGCCTTCCCGGCTATCTCCACCGGCGTCTATGGCTACCCGGTCGATCAGGCGATGCGGATCGCGGTCGCGACCGTCGCCGACTGGCTGGCCGAGCACGATCTGCCGCAGAAGGTGATCTTCTGCTGCTTCAACGACGAATGCGCCCGCGCCACCCGCGCCGCGCTCGCAACGCTCAGGGAGGGCTGAATGTTCCGCCGCATCCTCATCGCCAATCGCGGCGAGATCGCCTGCCGCGTCATCCGCACCGCCCGCCGCCTCGGTATCGGGACGGTGGCGGTCCACTCCGAGGCCGATGCCCGCGCCCTGCATGTCGAGATGGCCGACGAGGCGGTGTGCATCGGCCCGCCCGCTCCGGCCGAGAGCTACCTGCGGGGAGATGCCATCATCGAGGCGGCCCTTGCCACCGGCGCCGAGGCAATTCATCCAGGTTACGGTTTCCTGTCGGAAAACCCGGACTTCGTCGAGGCGGTCGAGCGGGCGGGGCTGGTCTTCATCGGTCCCTCCGCCGAGGCGATCCGGGCGATGGGCCTCAAGGACGCGGCCAAGCGGCTGATGGAGGAAGCCGGCGTGCCGGTTGTGCCCGGCTGGCACGGCGACAATCAGGATCCCGAGCACCTGGCCGGCGCGGCCGAGGCGATCGGCTGGCCGGTTCTGATCAAGGCGGTGGCCGGCGGCGGCGGCAAGGGCATGCGCCGGGTCGACCGGGCCGAGGACTTCCCCGCCGCGCTCGAGGCGGCCCGCTCGGAAGCGGAAAAGGCCTTCGGCGACGGGCGGGTGCTGATCGAGAAGTTCATCGCCCGGCCGCGCCACATCGAGGTGCAGATCTTCGGCGACGGCCGTCGCGCGGTGCATCTGTTCGAGCGCGACTGTTCGGCCCAGCGGCGCCATCAGAAGGTGATCGAGGAGGCGCCGGCTCCGGGCATGACCGCAGAGATGCGCGACGCCATGGGACAGGCGGCGGTGCGGGCGGCCGAGGCGATCGGCTATGCCGGGGCGGGAACGGTGGAGTTCATCGTCGATGCCTCGGAGGGACTTCGGCCCGACCGCTTCTGGTTCATGGAGATGAACACCCGCCTTCAGGTCGAGCATCCGGTGACCGAGGCGGTGACCGGGATCGACCTGGTCGAGTGGCAGCTGCGCGTGGCTGCGGGCGAGGAGCTGCCACTCACCCAGGAGCGGATCACCCTCAGGGGCCATGCCGTCGAGGCGCGGCTCTATGCCGAGCGGCCCGAGGCTGGCTTCCTGCCGGCGACGGGGCGGATCGCGCATCTGTCCTTTCCCGACGATGTGCGGATCGAGACGGGCGTGCGCGCCGGCGACGAGATCAGCCCCTGGTATGATCCGATGATCGCAAAGATCATCACCCACGGCCCCAACAGGGAGATCGCCCTTCAACGCATGGCCCTGACGCTGGAAGAGACCGAGATTGCCGGCACGGCGACCAACCTTGCCTTTCTCTCCCGTCTCGTCGGTTTGCCGGCCTTCCGCGCCGGGGACCTCGACACCGCGATCATCGACCGCCATCTCGAGGCGCTTGTCCGTGCGGCGGCGCCGACGGATGCCGAGATCGCCCTGGCCGCCCTCGCCGCCGCCGGTTTGGAGCGCGCGGCGATGCTGGCCGATCCCCTTCTCGGATTTCATCTCTGGCAGCCGCTGGTGCAGACCGTGCCGCTCCTTCGCCAGGAGGAGGGAAAGGGGGAGGAGCGGATCGAGGTGCGGATCGCGACTCTCGGCCCGGGGCGCCATCGCGTCGAGATCGACGGGAAGCGACTGACGCTCGAGCATGATGCCGGCGGCTGGCGCATCGACGGGGCGAAGACCGCGCTGCGGGTGCGCCGCGCAGGGGGCGAGGTCGCGGTCTTCGGCGGCACCAACCCGGTCTTCACCCTGCCCGATCCGCTCGCGCGCGGCGACGATGCCGAGGGAGCGGATGGAACGATCCTGGCGCCGATGCCGGGGCTCGTGCGGCAGATCGCCGTGGCGCCGGGTGCAAGGGTCACGAGGGGGCAGCGGCTGGCGGTTCTGGAGGCGATGAAGATGGAGCACAGCCTCACCGCCCCCTTCGACGGGGTAGTGGCTGCCGTGCTGGCCGAGGAGGGGGTGCAGATCGAGGCCGGCGCCCCGATTCTCGTGCTCGAAGAGGAAGGGGAGGCTGCCGCATGACAGGACACGCCGACGGGCCAAAGACGCCGCCACTCGTGTTGTGGCATGTGCCGCAGGCCCGTTCCTTTCGCGTATTGTGGATGCTCGAGGAACTCGGGCTCGATTATGCGCTGAAGCGCCTTTCCTTCTTCGACAAGTCGTTGCGGCGTCCACCCTACAGCCGGATCAACCCCCTTGGCCGGGTTCCGGCGCTCGGGATCGGCGGACAGGTGATGACCGAATCCCTTGCCATTCTCGAATGGCTGGCCGAAACCCGCCCCGAGGCCGGGTTCTGGCGCGCGCCGGGCACAGCGGAGCGGATGGCATGGCTCGAGCTTCTGCATCTTGCCGAGACGGTGGGTCAGCATCTCGCCATCCTCACCCAGCAGCACATCGTTCTGAGGGAGGACCACATGCGTTCGCCGGTGGTCATGGCGCTCGAGGCGAAGCGCCTCGCGCGGGCGTTCGGCGTGCTCGAGCGCCGGCTTGCCCATGGCGGCGACTGGCTGCTCGAGGGCGGTTTCTCGGCGGTGGACATCGCCAATCATTACGGCGTCTGGATCGGCCGGCGCTTCGTCGCTCTCGACGGATACCCGGTCCTCGCCGCCTGGGCCGCGCGCTGCGAGGGGCGCCCGGCCTTCCATAGGGCTCTGGACAAGGACGGGCCGGCCGAGATCTACACCAGGGACTTCTACCCTGTGCCGGAGGAAACATGATGGGCGAGAGGGTCGAGATTGTCGAGGTCGGGCCGCGCGACGGGCTGCAGAACGAGCCGGGTTTCATCCCCACCGAAGACAAGGTCCGCCTTGTCGATGCACTCTCGGGGGCGGGCTTCCGGCGGATCGAGGCGGCGAGCTTCGTTTCGCCGCGCTGGGTGCCGCAGATGGCCGATTCGGGCGAGGTGATGGCCCGGGTGAAGCGGCCCGCAGGTGTCGAATGGATCGCCCTCACTCCGAACGAGAAGGGGCTCGAGCGGGCTCTTGCGGCGAAGGTGGACTGGGTGGCGGTGTTCGGATCGGCTTCCGAAGGGTTCTCGCGGGCCAACATCAACTGCTCGATCGCCGAGAGCCTCGAGCGTTTCGCGCCGGTGGTGGCCCGGGCGAAGGAAGCAGGGCTCAAGGTGCGGGGTTACATTTCCTGCGTGATCGCCTGTCCCCATGACGGGCCCGTGGCGCCCGAGGCGGTGGCGCGGGTGGCCGGGGCGCTTCTCGAGATGGGCTGCGACGAGATTTCCCTAGGCGATACCATCGGTGCCGGCACGCCCGAGACGGTGAGCGCCATGCTCGGGGCGGTGCGCGAAGTGGCGGATACGGCGCGGCTCGCCGGCCATTTCCACGACACCGGCGGACGGGCCCTCGACAATATCACCGCCTCGCTCTCGCTGGGGGTGCGGGTGTTCGACGCCGCGATCGGCGGGCTCGGCGGCTGCCCTTATGCACCCGGTGCGCCGGGGAATGTGGCGACCGAGGCCGTTGCGCGTCATCTTGCGGCACAGGGTTTCGAAACCGGGCTCGATCTTGCCGGGCTCGAGAAGGCGGCGGTGCTGGCAGGACGCCTGCGGGCGCGGGCCCGGGCCGGCGCCGCAGGAACAGGCCGGCATTGACCCGGCGCCGGTCGCGGCGATTCCGCGCTTTGGCAAGAAGCGGAAATCAGAGGGTCGCAAAATTCGTGCGGGCAGCCTGCAACTTCTGCAAGCAAATTACGCTGCATCGCAGAAAGCCGTGATGTTTCTTGCGCCCGGGCTGGCAACTTTGCCGCAGCGACACGATTAGATGTCCAAGGGATGACCCTGATGCTGTATCAAGGGCGAACGGATGCGCGGCTTGACCCCCGGGGAGGGCAGGCGTAAAGCGCATTCGACGGTATACAATGCGCGTTTCGCGACGATTCGCCGCAGGGCATCGGCGGGGAATGCGCCGAGGGAGGGGAGCTGCATGATCGAGGATCTGTTGCGCGAATATCTCGGCGTGGTCGTCTTTCTCGTGCTGGCGATCGCACTCGGGCTGGTCTTCATCCTGGCCGCCGCCGTGCTTGCGGTGCGCCGGCCCGACCCGGAGAAGCTTTCGGCCTATGAGTGCGGCTTCAACGCATTCGACGACGCCCGCATGAAATTCGACATCCGTTTCTACCTCGTGTCGATCCTCTTCATCATCTTCGATCTCGAGGTGGCCTTCCTCTTCCCGTGGGCGGCGAGTTTCCCGACACTGAGCGATGTGGCCTTCTGGTCGATGATGGTGTTCCTTGCCGTTCTCACCATCGGTTTTGCCTATGAATGGAAGAAGGGGGCGCTGGAATGGGAGTGACGCATCCGTTCGGCCCGGTTCCGACCGACAAGGAGGCTCCCCTGATCGAGATGGGCGAGGCACTGAAGGACCGCGGCTTCGTCCTCACCTCGGTGCAGGAGGCGATCAACTGGGCGCGCACCGGCTCCTTGCACTGGATGACCTTCGGGCTGGCCTGCTGCGCGGTCGAGATGATTCACGCCGCCATGCCGCGCTACGATCTCGAGCGCTTCGGCACCGCACCGCGCGCCTCGCCGCGCCAGTCGGACCTGATGATCGTGGCGGGCACGCTCACCAACAAGATGGCGCCGGCGCTCCGCAAGGTCTATGATCAGATGCCGGAGCCGCGCTACGTGATCTCGATGGGATCCTGCGCCAACGGAGGCGGCTACTACCATTACAGCTATTCGGTGGTGCGCGGCTGCGACCGGGTGGTGCCGGTGGACGTCTATGTGCCCGGCTGTCCGCCGACGGCGGAGGCTCTCGTCTATGGTATCATGCAGCTCATGCGCAAGATCCGCATGACCGGCACGATCGAGCGCTGAGGAGGGGCATATGGATCGCGAACTCCTGGAGACGGTGGCCGGCCATCTCGCCGAGACCAGCAAGGATGCGGTGATCTCGGTGGAGGTCATGGCCGACGGCATCCACGTCAATCTCGTGCCGAACAGGATCGTCGATTTCGTCGATTTCCTGCGCCGCGACCAGCAATGCCGCTTCACCACGCTGGTGGACATCACCGCGGTCGATCATCCCGAACGCGAGAAGCGGTTCGACGTGGTCTATCATCTCCTGTCGATGTGGCGGAACATCCGCATCCGCATCCGCTGCGCCCTGCGCGAAGGAGAGATGATCGACACGATCACGCCGGTTCATCCTTCCGCCGGCTGGTATGAGCGCGAGGTCTACGACATGTTCGGCATCTTCTTCGCCGGCCATCCGGACCTGAGGCGCATCCTGACCGATTACGGCTTCCGTGGCCATCCGCTCCGCAAGGACTTCCCGACCACGGGCTTTGTCGAGGTGCGCTATGACGAGGAGCGCAAACGGGTGATCTACGAGCCCGTCTCGCTGGCGCAGGAATATCGCAGCTTCGATTTCATGTCGCCCTGGGAGGGGGCGAAATACATCCTGCCCGGTGACGAGAAGGGCGAGGGAAAGGAGGCCTGAGATGATGGGCTATGGTGTGAGCTACGGCTACGGCATGGGTGCCTGGTGGCTGATCTGGTGGGTGATCTGGGCGGCGGTTCTGGTGGTGCCGTTCTGGCGGATCCTGCCGCGCTACGGCATCCCGGCCTGGGTGGCGATCTTCGCCGCGGTTCCGATCGGAGCTGTGATCCTCTTGTGGGTGGTGGCCTTCAGCGAACCGAAGGCGGAGCATCCGCAGCGGCACAAGTGAGGCGCGCCGGCCCGGGCGCGGCTCGGCGGCGGGCCGGACCGAGGGCGAGACGACGACCGAGAGAACCCGGCGGCCGATTGCCGGGTCTGGAAAAGCCGGGGCCTGACAAGACGGAGGGGCAGGCCTTGTCGGGCGGCATCGGCACAGGGAGCGAGTGATGGACGATACGGGCTTCTTCGCACCGCTTGCGGACGAACAGCAGATCCGCAACTTCAACATCAATTTCGGGCCGCAGCATCCGGCGGCCCATGGCGTGCTGCGGCTGGTGCTCGAGCTTGACGGCGAGATCGTCGAGCGGGCCGATCCGCATATCGGCCTGCTGCATCGCGGCACCGAAAAGCTGATGGAGAGCCGCACCTATCTGCAGAACCTGCCCTATTTCGACCGGCTCGACTATGTTGCGCCGATGAACCAGGAACATGCCTGGTGCCTGGCCATCGAGCGGCTGGCGGGCATCGAGGTGCCGCGGCGGGCACAGCTCATCCGCGTGCTCTATTCGGAGATCGGCCGCATCCTCAACCATCTTCTGAACGTCACCACCCAGGCGCTCGATGTCGGCGCTCTCACCCCGCCCCTGTGGGGGTTCGAGGAGCGCGAGAAGCTTATGGTGTTCTACGAGCGGGCTTCGGGGGCGCGGCTGCATGCGGCCTATTTCCGTCCCGGCGGTGTGCATCAGGATCTGCCGCCCGATCTTCTCGACGACATTGCCGCCTGGTGCGAGAGCTTCCCCGAGGTGCTCGACGACATCGAGGAGCTCATTACCGAGAACCGGATCTTCAAGCAGCGCAACGTCGATATCGGCGTGGTGACGATCGAGGAAGCCGAGGCCTGGGGCTTCTCGGGGGTGATGGTGCGCGGCTCGGGTCTTGCCTGGGATCTGCGCCGATCGCAGCCCTATGAATGCTATGACGAGTTCGATTTCCGCATCCCCGTGGGCAAGCATGGCGACTGCTATGATCGCTACCTCGTCCGCATGGCCGAGATGCGCGAGAGCATGAAGATCATGAAGCAGGCTCTCGAGAAGCTGGCCGCGCCCGAAGGGCAGGGCGACGTGCTCGCCCGCGGCAAGTTCACCCCGCCGAAGCGCGGCGAGATGAAGACCTCGATGGAAGCCCTGATCCATCAC
>WFPA01000227.1 GCA_015487815.1 Albidovulum sp. | reverse complement strand
GCTCGATCCGCCCCGCCACCCCCGGCCCCGCCAGAAAGGCGCCGGCCGCCGCTCCGAGCCCCCAGGCCAGGGAAAGACCGAAAAGCGCGCGCAAGGGATCGTCGAGATGAAACGGGCCGAAAAGAAGCGCATTGCCCAGGACGAGCCCGCCCCACACGAGGCAACCGTTGAGAAATTCGAGCAATGCCGCCGCCAGAAGGACATCGCCGCGGCAGACGCCACCCAGGCCGAGAAGCCCACCCCCGTTGCGCTGTGCGCGCAGAAGCGCGAGCATGGTGCCGCGGAAGAGCATGTAGGGCAGAAGCCCCGAAATCAGGAAGCTGACCACATCTGCATCGATCGGCAGACGACGGCCGAGAAGGTGAAAGGCCGCCGCCAGGGTGACGATCCAGAAGAGCGGCGAGAGATAGGCCCACAGATAGCCCAGAGGATCGCCGGCGAAGCGGCCGCGCACCTCGCGCACCATCAGCGTCTCCACGGCGGCGAACCAGAGCGCAAGGGCCGCACCCAGACCGCCCCCGGCCCGCGCCTCCAGCGCCACGGACCTGTGGAGGCGGCCCCGCCCGGCCACGCCCTTCCCGCGCTCCGGCAGCACAGATGTTCCGACCCGATCGCGCATACCAGCCTCCCGCTCCCGTCACCGGCCGGCTGAAAGGCCGTCATCGACGGTTCATGCGCTTCCGATGAATCATCGTTCGATTCCCGCCACCATCATCGGCCCCATCCGTTAACGCGAAGTGAACAGCGGCGGTTTTCCCGACCTGACAGCCCGGCGGAGAAGGCCGGAGCCATTGGCAAGGACGTGCGGCTGCGCTAAGCGGGCGCGGATCGAGGAGGCGGGATGGCAGCCGAGGAGAGATACAGTCTCGAGGAGGAACGCCCCGAGGACGGCTGGGAGGTCGAGGCGCTGTTCGACCTGGCCTTCGCACCGGGGCGCGAGGCGCTGTCCTCCTACCGGCTGCGCGACGGGGTGGCGCCGGTCGCGCCGCTCTGCCTCGTTGCACGCGACGAGGGCGGCGTGCTCGCCGGAGCGATCCGCGTCTGGCCGGTGCGCATCGGCACGCGCGGCGCCCCGGCGCTGCTGCTCGGCCCGGTGGCGGTGCACCCGACGCGGCAGGGCGAGGGGATCGGCGGTCTCATGATCCGCTCCGTTCTTGGCAAGGCCGCCGCGCTCGGCTGGCAGCGGGTCCTGCTCGTCGGGGATCTGCCCTATTACCGTCGCTTCGGATTCACCCGCGCGAAAGGGGTGCGCTTTCCGCCGCCGACCAACCCCGAACGGCTCCTCGTGCACGCTCTCACCCCCGGTGCCTGGGACGGGGTGGAAGGAGAGGTGCGCAAATGGACCGGGGAGGCGGCCGGCTGAGGCGTGTCGGGGAAAACCGCCGGCGCCTTCAGCCGCGAGGGCGCATTTTCTTCCCCTCATGCTCGTCTCATGCAACGAGGAAGGCCGACGCACCACAGGGGAGCGACGGAGTGTTCCGGCCGCGTCGCGCGTGCAAGCGCCCGGCGCCACTGCGGCCCCGGCGCATGGCGCATGCGGGCAAGCACAGGCTGCGGCGGAGCCGCTACCCTTCCTTCCGCCTTTCCTCGGCCCTGCCGGCCGGCCTTTCGGGGCGCGGGAGAGAAAACACCTCGTCCACTGCGGCATAGTCGAAATAGCCGAGCCGGGCCAGGGGCTGGTAGCTGGTGACGTCGAGAAGCCCGTCCTTCAGGTGCCGCTCGTCGATATGCACGCCGGTGACGAGGCCGATGGCCATGGCGTTGTTCTCGCCCGGCAGATCGATCACGCGCCACAGCCGACATTCGAGCGCTGCCGGCGCTTCGGCCACGCGCGGCGGCGCCACCGTTACCGATGGCGCCTTGGTCAGCCCGGCGATCTCGAACTCGTCCACCCCGGCATCAAAGGCGCCCGAGGAAAGGTTCATCCTGTCGCTCAGGGCCCGCGAGACGATGTTGACGACGAACTCCCCGGTCGCCCGGATGTTGGCAAGGCTGTCCTTGCGCTCGCCGCCGCTCTTCACCCCCTGGGATGCGAACATCACCATCGGCGGCGCGTCGGAAATGGCATTGAAGAAGGAATAGGGCGCGAGATTGACCCGCCCCTTCTCGTCCACGCTCGAGATCCAGCCGATGGGGCGCGGTGCGACAATGGCCTTGAAGGGGTTGTGGGGCAGGCCGTGGCCTTCCTCGGGGCGATAGAACATGGGATCGGCTCCTGGGTCTGAAGCGTTGTCCTGCGGCGGTCCGGGCAATGGCCGGGCGCGGCGTCTGCGAATGGTGATCCTGTTCGCGACCGGCACCGCGGCTCATGGCGGGAGGTTGCAACCGGAATGGCTCATATCATTCGCAACGGAATTTGCCACCCTCCCGTGGTTGAATCATCGACCGGAGGCGGCCGACGAGACCGGCTGCGGATCGTGTCACGACCGGCTCCGCAGCGGGAGCTTCATCCGGCCTGCGCCGCTTGCGCGGCGGCATCCTCCTCGCCCCCGGAAAGATCGAGGAACTGCAGACGGGCGAGGCGGGCATAGAGGCCGCCTTCGGCGACGAGCGATTCATGCGTGCCCTCGGCGACGATCCGCCCCTCGTCGAACACGAGGATGCGGTCGGCCTTCTTCACCGTGGCGAGGCGGTGGGCGATGATGATGGTGGTGCGGCCCCGCGACATGCGATCGACCGCCTGCTGCACCGCCCGTTCGCTTTCGGCGTCGAGAGCGGAGGTGGCCTCGTCGAGAAGCAGGATCGGCGCATCGCGCAAGATGGCGCGGGCGATGGCGATGCGCTGCTTCTGCCCGCCCGAGAGCAGAACGCCGCGCTCGCCGACCTCGGTGTCGTAGCCCTTCGGCAGGCGCATGATGAAATCGTGGGCGGCGGCGGCCCTGGCGGCCTCGACGATCTCCTCGTCGGTGGCATCGAGCCGGCCGAAGCGGATGTTCTCCCTGACGGTGGTGGCGAAGATCACCGGATCCTGGGGCACGAGGGCCATGTGGCGGCGGAATTCGGAGCGCAGGCGGCGGCGCAGATCGACCCCGTCGAGGAGGATCGCCCCCTTCTGCGGGTCGTAGAAGCGCAGCAGAAGCTGCAGCACGGTCGACTTGCCCGCCCCCGAAGGGCCGACGAGCGCCACCGTCTCGCCCGGCGGGATGTGAAAGCCGACATCCTTCAGGGCCGACCGGTCGGGCCGGGTCGGATAGCAGAAGGTCACGTCCTCGAAACGGATGTCGCCCTTCGCCGGCTCCTCGGGGACGACCGGATCGGCCGGGTCCTTGACCGGATCTTCGGCCGCCAGCAGCTCGACCAGCCGCTCGGAGGCGCCGGCCGCGCGCTGCAATTCGCCCCAGATCTCGGAAAGCGCCCCGACGGAGCCGGCGACGAGCACCGAATAGATCACGAACTGGACGAGCTCGCCCGGCGTCATCGTGCCGGCCCGCACGTCGCGCGCCCCGATCCACAGCACAGAGATCACCCCGGCGAAGACCAGGAAGATGACGATCACCGTTAGCACCGCCCGCACCCTGATGCGCGCACGGGCGATCTCGTAGGCCGTCTCGGTGATGCGGGCGAAGCGCGAACGGCTGTAATCCTCGGCGGTGTAGGCCTGCACTGTCTGCGCCGCCTGCAGAAGCTCGGTCGCCGCGCCGGAGCTGTCGGCGATCCAGTCCTGGTTCTCGGCCGAGAGCCGCCTCAGCCGCCGCCCCAGCACCAGGATCGGAATGATGATGACCGGCACCAGCAGGAGCGCCAGTCCGGTGAGCTTGGGGCTCGTCATCATCATCAGCCCGAGTCCGCCGATCAGGATCAGGACGTTGCGCAGCGCCACCGAGATCGACGAGCCGATCACCGAGAGAATGAGCGTGGTGTCGGTGGTCAGGCGCGAGATCACCTCCCCGGTCATCATCTTCTCGTAGAAGGCCGGCGACATGCCGATCATCTTGTCGAAGAGCGCCTTGCGGATATCGGCCACGACCCGTTCGCCAAGCAGTGTGACAAGGGCGTAGCGCAGCCCGGTGCCGAGGGCGAGAAGCCCGGCAATGGCGATGGCGGCAGCGAAATACTGGTCCAGGAGTTCGAGCGAGCCCTGCGAGAAGCCATCCACCACCCGCCGCACGGCAAGCGGCAGGATGAGCGAGATCGCGGCGGTGAAGACAAGGGCGAAGAGCGCGGCAAGAGCGATGTGCCTGTAGGGACGGATGAAGGGCCACAGCGCCTTCAGCGGCCGCAGGGTACGGGCCTTGGGGCGCTTGTCGGTATCGGCTGCGGCCGTGCTGCGTCGTGCCATCGTCTGCCTCCTCGCTCGTCTCCCGCCTCTCTAGGGGAGGGGCGCGTCAGGGGCAAGGTGGCGCACTGTCCGGCGCGGATTTCCTTTCCGGGCCACGGACGCACAGGGGCCGGACAAGCCGGGGAAAGCGGGTGGGCGAAAGGCGGAAGGCGCGCCCATCCCTCTGCGCGAAAGAGCACGAAAGCCCTCCCCTTCTCCTTCTCCCCCGGCCGGTGCCGTGCACGAAAGGGACGGGCCGGGAAGATCGACACCCCGCCGGCTCCCTCCGCACAGACCGGGCTGGGCATCCGATTTGTGCGGGAAGAGATGGAACCGATGGTCCCCGTCAACACCCCTGCAGCCATGCCATCGACAAAAACCGGGCTGTGCGCAGAATAATGTGGAGCGAGAGAGCGCCCCGCGCACATGGCACCCCGATCTGTGCATGAAGCACTGGGAACCCGGCGGGGTTGGGCCGGGACACCCGCAGCGACAATATCGGTGGAAGCCGCCCCCGTGCATGAATGCGGATGCCGCAGGCGGCCCACCGCCCGCTGCTCCCCGACATGCTCCGGTCATAAAGAACCGAAGCGGTCACCGGAGCTGTCGCACCG
Organism: Albidovulum sp.; assembly: GCA_015487815.1. Lineage (GTDB taxonomy): Bacteria > Pseudomonadota > Alphaproteobacteria > Rhodobacterales > Rhodobacteraceae > WFPA01. Next base: position 9,521 of record WFPA01000227.1, on the reverse strand, counting down.
GCCCGGCACCCACCGGCCCGGCGAGCGGGCATGAAACCCTGACAAGGATACGCCCAACGGCACCCCCGGCTTCCGCCTGCGCCGGCAGGACACCGCAGCATTGTCCGGCTGGCGATCTCGACAGGCTTCCGTTCCCCACCTGCCTGCGCCTCGCCAGCGCCGGCAATGGAAGCAACGCGCATTTCACGCTTCAGGTGTTTCGCCTCCCGACCCTGCCCCCGCATGCAAGGAGAGCCTGCCTGAAGGCATCCCAGGCCCAATCATTTCGCCACCCCGCCGGCGCCGGAACTACCAGTCCCGCCCGCCGACCACACCACCGGCAGCCGCGAGTTGATGACCACGTCACCGTCGCACTGCCCGCGCGAGAGGGCTGACGTCAGGTCGGCGGCAGAGCCGCGCAACCACCCGTGAGCGGCGAGCTGTCCCTACCCTTCGGCCTGGGCCTCGGCGCGGCTCTTTCCGGCCACGTCCTTGGCCAGCGCCGCGGCCATGAAGCGGTCGAGGTCGCCATCGAGCACCCCCTGGGTGTCGGAGGTCTCCACCCCCGTGCGCAGATCCTTCACCATCTGATAGGGGTGGAGCACATAGGAGCGGATCTGGTTGCCCCAGGCCGCCTCGCCCTTGGCCTCATGCTGGGCCTGGATCTCGGCGTTGCGCTTCTCGAGCTCGAGCTGGTAGAGCCGCGCCTTGAGCGCCGCCATGGCGTTGGCGCGGTTCTGATGCTGCGACTTCTCCGACGAGGTAACGACGATCCCTGTCGGCAGGTGGGTGATCCGCACCGCCGAATCGGTGGTGTTGACGTGCTGGCCGCCGGCACCGGAGGAGCGGTAGGTGTCGATGCGTATGTCGGCCGGGTTGATCTCGATCTCGATATTGTCATCGACCACCGGATAGACCCAGACGCTGGCAAAGGAGGTGTGGCGGCGGGCCGAACTGTCGAAGGGCGAGATCCGCACCAGGCGGTGCACCCCCGATTCGGTCTTCAGCCAGCCATAGGCGTTCTCGCCGATGATCTTGTAGGTCGCCGAACGGATGCCGGCCTCCTCGCCCGGGTTCTCCGAGATCAGCTCGACCTTGTAGCCGTGATCCTCGGCCCAGCGCACATACATCCGCGCCAGCATCGCCGCCCAGTCGCAGCTCTCGGTGCCGCCGGCGCCGGCGTTGATCTCGAGAAAGCAGTCATTGGCGTCGGCCTCGCCCGACAGGAGCGCCTCGATCTCCTTCTTGGCGGCTTTCTCCCTGAGCGCGGCCAGCGCCGCCTCGGCCTCGGCCACCACGTCCGGGTCGCCCTCGGCCTCGCCGAGCTCGATCAGCTCGACATTGTCCGAAAGTTCGCGCTCGATCTCCTCGACAAGGGCGATCTGGTCGGCCAGCTTCTGGCGGTCGCGCATCAGCTTCTGGGCCTTGGCCTGATCGTTCCACAGATCGGGATCCTCGACCATGGCGTTGAATTCCTCGAGCCGATGGCGGGCCGTGTCCCAGCCCACCCTCTCCTTGAGAAGCTGGAGCGATTTTTCGATCGCCTCGACCGTGTTCTGGGTTTCCGCGCGCATGTTGCACCTCTCCTGGGGCTCCGCCCCGCTCTCTAGAACATGGGAACGGAATGCTCAATCTGAAGGGCACCGCGAGAGGGTCGAAGTCCCGGCCCGCAGGCGGCAGTGGCCTTTCGGACCGGCTTTTGCCATAATTGCCCGGGACAGGAACAGGACGGACCGGCCCCGGCGCCCCCAAGGGCGCGTGCGGGGCGGCGAGTGGGAGAGACGCGATGATGGAAACGCTGCTCGAGACCTTCGGCGACCATGTGCTGGCCGCCCTGGTCGGCCTTGCGGGCGGGCTGCTGCTCGGCCTTGCCGCGCGGCTCGGCCGCTTCTGCACCATGGGCGCGATCGAGGACTGGCTCTACGGCCAGGACACGCGGCGCATGCGCATGTGGCTGATCGCCATCGGCGCCGCCGTCATCGGCAGCTTCACCCTCATCGGCACGGGGCTGCTCGTGCCCGCGGACACGATGTATCTCTCGCTCAGCTGGAACCCGCTCGGCTCGATCGTCGGCGGTCTGATGTTCGGCTACGGCATGGCGCTGGCCGGCAATTGCGGCTATGGCGCCCTGGCCCGGCTCGGCGGCGGCGATCTGCGCTCCTTCGTGATCGTGCTGGTGATGGGGGTCTTCGCCTACATGACCATCGCCGGGCCGATTGCGCCCCTGCGCGCCGCGCTCTTCCCCTCTCCGCCGGTCGAGGGGGCGGAGCTGCCCGGCATCGCCCATCTGATCGGCCGGCTCACCGGCGCAGGCCCGGTGGCCGTCGGCATCGTCATCGGCGCGGCAATCCTTCTGGCGGGTCTCTCGCGGCAGATGCTGGCCGAGCCTTCGCGCATCTTCTGGGCGCTGGTGGTGGCCGCCGCCGTCATCCTCGCCTGGGCCGGCACCCAATGGATCCATGACAACGGCTTCGAGGAAGTGCCCGTCGTCTCCCACACCTATTCGCGCCCCCTGGGCGAGACGCTGCTCTATCTCATGACCGCGACCGGCAGCCGGGTCAATTTCGGCATCGGCTCGGTAGCCGGCGTCATCCTCGGCGCCTTCCTCGGCTCGCTCCTCAAGGGGCATTTCCGGTGGGAGGCCTGCGAGGATCCGCGCGAGCTGCGCCGGCAGATCCTCGGCGCGGCGTTGATGGGCGTCGGTGCCGTCATCGCGCTCGGCTGCTCGATCGGCCAGGGGCTGTCGGCCTTCTCGCTCCTGGCCTTCTCCGCCCCCGTCACCTTCCTGGCCATCCTCGCCGGCGCCGCCTTCGGGCTCCGGCAGCTGATCGAGGGGTTGCGTGCCGGGGCCGTCTGACCCGGGGCTCCCTGCCCTCCATTCCGGGCATCGGCAAGACCGTCACCTTCTCCCTCTGCCGGAGAGGCACCACACCCTCCGCCTGCGCGGCGCGCGGCCCTTGCTCCCGGCGCGGCGACGGGGCATTCTTGGGCCGACCCCCATCACCGACACATGCAGGACGCCATGCCCGATCTGCCCGCCATCCCGCCACTGCCGCGCATCATGGTCGCTCCCAACGGCGCCCGCCGCACAAAGGCCGATCATCCGCGCCTGCCGCTGAGCGAGGAGGAGCTGGTCGAGACCGCCATCGCCTGCCATACGGCCGGCGCCGGCGGCATCCATCTGCACCTGCGCGACGCCGAGGGGCGGCATGTGCTCGATGCGGCGCGCTATCGCGCCCTCGTCGCCGCCATCGCCGAGGCGGTGCCCGGTTTCTTCATCCAGGTGACAAGCGAGGCCGTCGGCCGCTATACCCCCGAGGAGCAGATCGCCGTGCTGCGCGCCGCCCGGCCGCCGGCCGCCTCCGTCGCCCTCGGCGAGCTTTTGCCCGCCGGCGCCGACCCCGCCCCCGTGCGCGACTTCTACCACTGGGCGCGGTCGGAAGGCATCGCCCTGCAGCATATCCTCTATGCGCCGGCCGAGCTCGAGCGCCTGATCCGCCTGCAGGACGATGGGATCGTGCCCGAGGGCGAGACGCAGCTGCTGTTCGTTCTCGGACGCCACAGCGAGGGACAGCGCTCGCGTCCGGCCGATCTCGACCCGTTCCTCGCCCGCCTGCCGCAGGATCGGCCGCTCGACTGGGCGGTCTGCGCCTTCGGCCCCGAGGAGACCGCCTGCCTCGCCTATGGCGCCCATCGCGGCGGCAAGGTGCGGGTCGGTTTCGAGAATTCGCTCTGGAACGCCGACGGCCGCCTCGCCCTCGACAATGCCGAGCGGGTGCGCGAGGTCGCCGACCGCCTCGCCCGGCTCGACGCCGCCCGGGCCCGCCGCGCAGCCCGGCCCGGCGACGCCGCCATCGGGGAGCCGGCGCCATGAGCCGCAGCGCCGCCGCCCGGGCCCATCACCACACCATGCCGGCCGAGCGGCGCCGGCGGCTTTTCGCCATCGCCCGGCAGGAATTCGCCCGGCATGGCTTCTCGCGCGCCTCGCTCAACCGGATCCTCGCCGAGGCCGGCATGTCGAAGAGCTCCTTCTATCACTTCTTCGACGACAAGAGCGCGCTCTTTCTCGCCTGTCTCGAAGACGTGCTGGGGGAGGTGGTCGGCATCATCACCGCTCTGCGCCCCGAGGCGCTGACGGCCGAAAGCTTCTGGGCCGAAGCCCGCGCCATCACCGAGCGGATCGCCGCGATGCTGCTCGATCATCCCGACCTCGCCGATACCGGCCGCATGTTCTACCGCTCGCTGGCCGACAGCGCCTCCTGCCCCTTCATCGGCGACGAGGCCGCCAATCCCGCCGCCCGCATCATGCAGGGGGTGCGCGAATGGCTCGCCACCATGATCCGCCGCGGTCAGGCGCTCGGCGTGGTGCGCACCGATCTCGACGCCTCGCTCCTCACCGAGCTGGTGCTTGCCACCGGCATGGCGGTGGACAACTGGGCTCTCGCCCGCTGGGAGGCCCTGCCTGCGGCCGACAAGGAACGCCTGCCGGCCATCGTGCTCGATCTGGTCATGCGGCTGGTGACGGCCGGGGCAACGCCGCCGGAGGCCTCCATTGCCCCTCCGGGTGCTTCCATCGCCCCGGCCGCGCGCTGCCCCGTCACCGGTGCGCTGCCGGATGAGGGGACGGGCTGACCGCCCGGCAGCCCCTCCGACCGGGCCGGGATCAGCAGGAGCGGACCGGGGCTGATCACCGTCCGTTCCGCCCCCCGGCCGAGCGCGAGGGAGGGGTTGCCCGTCACATGCCCTGCACTTTTCCTCACCCTGGAATGCATGATTCTCCCGGCCACTCTCGGGCTCGGCCGCCGCGGGCTGGCACGAGCGGCAGTGCGAGAGGACAGTGCGGAACGGATCCTCGACCCGTCATGCCGGGCTCTCGACCGGCCGCAGGAACGCCGCGGCGTCCCGGCCAGCAGACACCACCGCCGCATGAGCGAAGCGGCCGCACGCACCGCTCCGCGCGCCCGGTCCCCTCACGCCGCAACCGCTCGAAATGCTTGCCGCGCGAACGAACCAGCCCGGAATCGGCTGATGCGCCGGTGGAAACCGCCATCGCAAGGAATTCGCAAGGAAGAGGCACGGCACGCCCCCAGCCCGTCGAAAGCCCCGACCCACGGGAGACAACCGCACACCCCGCCCGGTCGGAGCGTCCCCTCGGCCGGCCGAAGCAGGTGGCCCCCTCCGGGCCGTTCACGAGGCAGCTCCACCGAAGGGCAACGCGCCTGGCTGCGAGCGCCATGCACCGGCCGCCACCGCCCCGTTCACCGAGCGGTCGTCGGGAATGGCCTGTCAGCCCTCCTCCGTGTTTCACCCATGCGGTCACCCCGCCGGCGTCCGCCGCCCGTGCCGGCCCTCAGCCCTCGCTCACGCCGGCCTCGGCGAAGGTTGCCATGCCCGAATGGGTGGCGCAGGCGGCCTTGAGGATCTGGATCGCCACCGCCGCGCCCGACCCCTCGCCGAGCCGCATGCCGAGATCGAGCAGGGGCACCTTGCCGAGGGCGTCGAGCAGCCGCCGATGCGCCGCCTCGGCCGAGACATGGCCCGCCACCGCATGATCGAGCGCACCGGGAACGGCCTTCTCGAGCGGGGCGACCGCCGCCGTGGCGATGAACCCGTCGAGGATGACGGGGATGCCTTCGACCCGCGCCCGGGCCACCGCGCCGGCCATGGCCGCCAGCTCCCGTCCGCCGAGAAGGGCCAGCGCCGCCAGCGGATCGGCCGCCACCGCCCCCCCGTGGCGCGCCACGCCCTCGGCCACCACCTGCCGCTTGATCGCGAGTCCGCCATCATCGACGCCGGTGCCGCGCCCGACCCAGTCTTCCGCCTCACCCCCGAACAGGGCATGGGCGATGGCGGCGGCGGCGGTGGTATTGCCGATTCCCATCTCGCCGGTCACGACGAGATCGGCTCCGGGGTCCACCACCTGCCAGCCTGCCGAGAGGGCAGCCACCGTCTCGGCCTCGCTCATGGCCGCTCCCCGGGTAAAATCGCCGGTCGGTCGCTCGAGAGAGAGCGGGATCACGTCGAGCCGCGCCCCTGCAAGCTCCGCAAGCTGGTTGATGGCAGCACCGCCGGCGGCGAAATTCGCCACCATCTGCGCCGTCACCTCGGCGGGAAAGGCCGAGACGCCGCGGGCCACCACCCCGTGATTGCCGGCAAAGACGATGATCTGCGGCGCGGCGATGCGCGGCTTCTCCTGCCCCTGCCAGCCCGCAAGCCAGATCGCCAGCTCCTCGAGTCGACCAAGGGCGCCGGGCGGCTTGGTCAGCTGATCGTTGCGCGCCCGGGCCTGCTCGCGCGCGGCCTCGTCGGGCGACGGCATGCGTGCAAGCAGATCCCGGAACGCGGCAAGCGATGAAAAGGGCGGATCGGCAGCTTCTGTCACCATCGTTTCCTCGTCGAAATGCATCAGGCGGGCTTGTCTTGGCCGCCTTCTCCTTTACCTTTCCGGGGAGGGATGAAAAGGGCCAATCGCGGCCGATCGCGGTGCGCCTGCGGCCTCGAGAGGAAGACAGAGCCATGCATGACGAGCGCGACCTGCCCTTCCGTCTGTCGGATATTGGCCTTGCCCTGGCCTTTCTCACCCGCCTGCCCGTGCGGCCGCGGGACCATGCCTTCCGGCTGCGTGGAGCACGCGCGGTGTGGGCATGGCCGGTCGCAGGTGCGCTTGTCGGCTTTCTCGGCGCGCTGGCCGGGGCGGTGGCCGCGGTCTTTGGTGCATCGGCCGGGGTGGCTGCGGCGGTGATTCTCGCGGCGATGGCCCTGGCCACCGGCGCGCTGCACGAGGACGGGCTGGCCGACAGCTTCGACGGGCTGGCCGGCGGCCGCACCCGTGCCGAGCGGCTCGAGATCATGCGTGACAGCCGCATCGGCAGTTTCGGGGCGCTGGCCCTGATCCTCGTCACCCTCGCCCGCTGGTCGGCCCTCACCACGCTGCTGACGGCCCCCGCCGCCGGGGCGGGGCTCTCCCCGACTCTCGGTCTTCTGGCCGCCGCGGCGGTCTCGCGCCTGCCGATGGGGCTCGCGCTGCTGGCGCTGGCTACGGCCCGCAGCGACGGGCTCGCCCACGGCATGGGAAAACCGCCGGTCGAGAATGCCCTTGCGGCCCTCGCGATCGCTCTTGTCCTCGCCCTCCTTGCCGCCGGCGGAACCGGGCTTCTGGCCTTTCTCCTCGCTCTGCTTGCCACCGTGCCGCTCTTCGCCTGGGCGAAGGCCCGGATCGGCGGGCAGACGGGAGATGTGCTCGGCGCCTCGCAGCAGATTGCCGAGGCCGTCTTTCTCGCAACCCTCGCCGGGGCCGCGACGGGCTAGGCCCCCCCTGGCGCACGGTTGCGGCGATCCGCCGCGTCGCCTCGCGCAGCACCGTTCTTCCGAAGGAAGATCACGTCAGCCGAAACCGTCACGACGAGGCCTCGCAGGCAAGACGGAAACGGGGGACGGACGGTCCTCCGGCGCGTTGGGACGGAGTTTCCTCACCCCTGACGACTCTGCCCCTGAAAACTCTCCCGCCGCGGGCGCAGCCCGGAAAAACCCGCCGTGGGCAGCCCCGGCGGCCTGCGTGGCGAAAGACGCCCCCTTCAGACGATGGCGCCGGTCCATCCGGGTCCGAAGCTGCCGGACGCACCGCCGGCATCCCGACACCCGCCCATGCAAGAGGCCGCCCGGAGGCGGCCCCTTCGGTAAACAGCGACTTTTCGGGAACAGGATCGGCCTCTCGCCCCCTGCGGCCCCGTCGCGAGCGCCGCAGACGCGCTCGCCAGCGGCTCAGGCCGCGCGGCCGGTGAGAGCCTCGTCCACCCGCTTGAGGGCGGTTTCCTCGTCCACCCCGTCCACGGCCGCGACCTCGCGCGCGAGCCGCTCGAGCGCCGCTTCGTAGAGCTGCCGCTCCGAATAGGACTGCTCCCGCTGGTCGTCCTTGCGGTGCAGATCACGCACCACCTCGGCGATGGAGATGAGATCGCCCGAATTGATCTTCTGCTCGTATTCCTGCGCCCGGCGCGACCACATGGCCCGCTTGATGCGCGCCCGGCCCTTGAGCGTCTCGAGGGCCTTCTCGACCACGTCGCGGCTCGCGAGCCCGCGCATGCCGACCTGCCTCGCCTTGTGTGTGGGCACGCGCAGGGTCATCTTTTCCTTCTCGAAGGAGATGACGAACATCTCCAGCTTCATCCCCGCGACTTCCTGCTCCTCGATCGAGACGATCCGGCCCACGCCATGGGCGGGATAGACCACATACTGATCGGGGCGAAATTCGTGGGATCTGTTCTTCTTCGTCATGTCACCTTCCATCCTTGCGCGATCCGAGGACCGACCGAAATCAACCTACCCGCCCCGTTTGGCCGCTTCCTGCGGAGCAGCCCGCTTCGGGCGGCGGCACACCCTCGGCCTCTGCTTTCCGCCTCGCAGGAGACGGATGGCCGGTTCGCCCTGGCGGCACGGATGCGCAACCGCATGGACCGGCTTGCCCGCGAAGCGCAACTCGGGCTGCTGCCAGCGCACGATCCATGCACCCGCTGATCCGACATGAAGCCGAAACGTCGCGGGCGAGCTACCAAACACCATCGCCCTGGCTGGATGCACAGGTCGGCATGAAGAGACAGGCAGGTTTCCCTGTCACCCATATAGCAGAGAATCAGGCGAAAATGAAGTGCTGCGACGCAGCAACCCGGCACCGAACCGGCCTGAATGCGGCGAATTTTCCCGAAATTGCTGGAATCATGGCCTCAGGAAGACGTCGCAGGAGCGGTGCTTCCGTCCGTGTCGGCCTGGCAATGCCCCGCGGGAAGCACCGCCTTCGTTCCGCCCAAGGTCTGCATGACCGGCATGCTCAGCAGCCATCGCCGGGCTTTTCGGAAAAATACTTCTTGATCTTGTCCGGCTCGCCGTCATGCTTCTCGGCCTCGGGCAGCGGATCCTTCTTGCACAGGATCACCGGCCACATCTCGGCGTATTTGCGGTTGAACTCGACCCAGAATTCCATCCCCGGCTCGGTGTCGGGACGGATGGCGTCGGCCGGGCATTCGGGTTCGCACACGCCGCAGTCGATGCACTCGTCGGGGTGGATGACGAGCATGTTCTCGCCCTCGTAGAAGCAATCGACCGGGCAGACCTCGACACAATCGGTGTATTTGCAGGCGATGCAGTTCTCGGTAACGACATAGGTCATGATGAGATCTCTCCTCGATGGCGGCCCTTGCCCGGCCTCCCCGAGGCCCCGGTCGGGCCCCTCTCGGGCATCGTGCGGGTTTTAGGAGCGGCGCGAAGCACTTGCAAGCCCGGCCGCTCCGCAAGCGCGTCCCGACCGTCCGGGCCGCCGCCTCGAAATGCGAAACGGGCCGGGCGAGCGCCCGTTCGCGATCACGCCATCCCCCTCCCCGGCCGCGCTTCTTCTTGGGCGAGATCCTCGTAATGCCTCCGCGCTTCGGCAGCCGGGCCGCGCCGCTCGGGGAGGGCGAGGATGCGGATCACCCGCACCTTTGGGCCGAGGGGGAAGGTCAGCACGTCCCCGACGCGCACCGGCGACGCCGGCCGGACGACCTTGCGCG
>WFPA01000226.1 GCA_015487815.1 Albidovulum sp. | reverse complement strand
CGCCATGCGCATCAAGCGGCTGCGCGACCATCTGGGCAACCAGATCGTGTCGGAACTCCTGATCCGCTCGATCCCCCGCAAGGGCTATGTGCTGGCCATCGACCCCGAAGTGATCGAGGTGGTGTAGGAGGAGAATGGCGGCCTCGGCAGGATTCGAACCTGCGACCTACCGCTTAGGAGGCGGTTGCTCTATCCGGCTGAGCTACGAGGCCCGGCGCCCTTCATGGGACTTTTTCGCGCCCGGATCAAGCGGGCCCGTCGGATGGCCGATCACGCAGCCCGCACGGCGCGGCTGCCTTTGCGGGGTCGGCGTCGGACGCCGGGGCATCGCGCCCCTGCCACCTGCCCGATGGTGCCGGAAACAGCTGCAAGGGCCGATTCGCCGACCGGCACGGAGCCGGCGGAAAGCGCATGGCCCCGTCGGCACCGGCCCTTGCCCATGCCGTGCACCGATGAATCACCTGCCGCACGGCAGGTGTCGCAGCCGGGCAAGCCGCTCGCCAAGCACACGGTTCAGGGACGCACATGACGCAAGGATGCGGTGAGGCGGGAAAGCGGCGGATCATCCGGGGAAAAGTGAAGGGGGAGCGAATTTGGCCCGACGCTCCCCCTTCCGACCCAGCATCGTCAAGTGAACGAGAGCTTGCAGGACGCGCTGGTTGACCGTATTCGGTTAGCGCTAACATACGCGCCATGCGGGCAGGATCAACCCCCATTTTGTCGCGGCCGTGCCGCGCTCCGCCCGCCGGCGAAGGAAGGCGGAATGCGCAGCACTCGGAAGGTGACCCTGGCGGATGTGGCCGCTGCCGCGGGCGTCTCGGTGATGACGGCCTCGCGGGTGATGCGCGGCGCCGGCCACGTCTCGGCCCGCACCCGCGCCCGCGTCGAGGCCGCTGCAGCCGAGCTCGGCTATGTCGCCAACCGCATTGCCAGCACCCTCGCGGGCGGGCCGACGAGCCTTGTCGGGGTGGTGTTCCCCTCCCTGTCCAACCACGTCTATTCCGAGGTCTTCGCCGGCATCTCCGCCGTATTCGACCCGACTCCGCTCTCGGCCTTCGTCGCTCTCGGCAACTACCATGCCGCCCACGAGGAAAAGGTCGTTCGCGACATCCTGTCCTGGCAGCCCGCCGGGGTGATCCTGACCGGGCTCGATCATACCGAAGGCGTCCGCGAGATGCTGACCACGAGCGGCGTGCCGGTGGTCGAGATCATGGATGTGGACGGGGAGCCGATCGGCGGCAATGTCGGCATTTCCTTCCTCGAGGCGGGAGAACTCGTCGCCCGCGAGGTGCTGGCGGCAGGCTATCGGCGCGTTGCCCTCATCGGCTCGCGAATGCCGGATGACCTGCTGGCCACCCGCCGGATGGAAGGAGCGCGGCGCGTGTTGCAGCGGGCAGGCGCATCGCCGATCACCGAACTGCATGACGAAGGCCGCTCTTCGATCGCCCTCGGCCGGCAGATGACGGCGGCGCTTCTCGATGCATACCCGGAAACCGACTGCATCATCTACAGCAACGATCTCATCGCCGCCGGCGGCCTGCTTCATTGCCTTGCCGACGGCCGGGAAGTCCCGGACCGGATTGGCCTCGTCGGTTTCAACGCGGTCGATACGCTCGAGATCCTGCCGCTGCGGCTTGCCACGGTCGACCCCCGGCGGCGGGAGGTCGGCGAGATGGCCGCCCGCATGATCGTCGGCGCGGCACTCTCTCTCCCACGGCGAGAGCCGCCGGAAGGGGAGGGCCGCCATCCGGCCTCGGGGCTCGGTGTCTGGAAGCTCGCGCCGCGCTTCATGCGCGGGGAAACGCTGCGTCCCGTCACCGCCCCGGCCGGTGGATGAGGCACCACATCGTCGTTTCCGTCTCGCCGAGGGGTGGCCGCTCCCTTCTGCCTGAGGTTTCGCTCCCCGCCCTTTTCCTTGCCTGCGGCATCGGTTATGAGCGCGCCAGCGCAAGAGGAGACAGGTCATGGGTTACAAGGTTGCCGTCGTCGGAGCCACGGGCAATGTCGGCCGCGAGATGCTCAACATTCTCCACGAGCGGGAGTTCCCGGTGGACGAGATCGCCGCTCTCGCCTCGCGTCGCTCGCTCGGCACCGAAGTGTCCTTCGGGGATCGCACCCTCAAGACGAAGGATCTCGACAGTTTCGATTTCGAGGGCTGGGACATCGCCCTTTTCGCCATCGGCTCGGAGGCCACGCGGCAATATGCGCCCAGGGCGGCAGCCTCGGGCTGTGTCGTGATCGACAACTCCTCGCTCTATCGCTACGAGCCCGACATCCCGCTCGTGGTGCCGGAAGTGAACCCCGAGGCGGTCGAAGAGTATCGCAACCGCAACATCATCGCCAATCCCAACTGCTCGACGGCACAGATGGTGGTGGCCCTCAACCCGCTGCACAAGCGCGCCCGCATCAAGCGGGTGGTGGTGGCCACCTACCAGTCGGTTTCCGGCGCCGGCAAGGAGGCGATGGACGAGCTGTGGAACCAGACCAAGGGCATCTACGTCCCCGGTCAGGAGGTCGAACCCAGGGTCTTTCCCAAGCAGATCGCCTTCAACGTCATTCCGCAGATCGACGTCTTCCTCGATTCGGGCGACACCCGCGAGGAATGGAAGATGGTCGCCGAGACCAAGAAGATCATGGACCCGAACATCAGGCTCACGGCAACCTGCGTGCGCGTGCCGGTCTTCGTCGGGCACTCGGAGGCGATCAATGTCGAGTTCGAGGAGTTTCTCGACGAGGACGAGGCGCGCGACATCCTGCGAGAGGCGCCGGGCGTGCTCGTGATCGACAAGCGCGAGCCCGGCGGTTACATCACCCCGGTCGAATGCGTCGGCGACTACGCCACCTTCGTCTCGCGCATCCGCCAGGACGTGACGGTCGAGAACGGGCTCAATCTCTGGTGCGTTTCCGACAACCTGCGCAAGGGCGCCGCCCTCAATGCGGTGCAGATCGCCGAAACGCTGGTCGAGCGCGTCTTCGAGGGCTGACGGCAAGGTCGGAAAGGCTCCGCCGCCGCGACAACGCCCCTTTACCGGATCTTCACTTCCTGCTGCCAGAATGGGTGCAGGAGGTGATTCCATGAGCGGCCCCAGTTTCGATCCGGGAACGGTTCTGCCCCTCACGCGGGCTCCGTCACGTGCCGGGCCGGGCACGGGAGGATTGCCTGCGGCCATCGCCCTTCCGCTTGCCGGGCTCCTTTCCCGCGAGATGCAGCGTGCCGACGACCTCGCAGCCTTCGACCGGGCGCTGAGAACCCATGGCTACTGCCTGCGCATCGGCTCCGACGGGGTCGAGCTGCATTCATGGCCGACCGGAGGCAAGATCTGCCGGCTGGAGGGGTTGCGGCATCCGAGAAGGGAGCATCACCCGAGCCCAGGCCGGATCACCGGCCGCACCGTCACGGCAAAGGCCCCGAGATGACAGCCGCCTTCGGGCAGGCCGTTTGCGCCTGGGCCCCGCCGGCGCGGCCTCCTTCCCTGTGCCGTGCGCCACGGCGTTCCCATTCCCGCCCGTGACAGCCGGAGATCAGGCCGGGAGGGCCACTTCGCGAAAGGTGCCTGCTTCGCCATCGTAATATTCGAGGCGGCCGATCCCGATGTCGATCCACAGCCCGTGGAGCGACAACCGTTCGGCAGCCACAGCCTCGGCCACGAAGGGAAAGCTCATGAGGTTCTCGAGCGAGACCAGCACCCCTTCCTTCTCCAGAGCGGAACGGAAGGCATCGGCATCCTCGGTCGGCAGTTTCTCGGCCACGCGACCATAGGCGGGTCGCAAGAGATCGAGCCACCGGCCGAGATAGTTGGTCCGCTCCTCGAGTTCGGGCGCAGCTCCGCGGCACATGTCGAAGCATCCGGCGACACCGCCGCAAGCGGCATGACCGATGACGAAAAGATGCGGCACCTTGAGAACGGTAACGGCGTATTCCAGAGCTGCCGAGGTACCATGATGTTCACCATCGGGCTGATGGGGCGGCACAAGATTGGCGATGTTGCGATGGATGAAGAACTCGCCGGCATCCGCCTCGAAGAGGCTGGTGGCGTTCACCCGGCTGTCGCAACAGGAGATCACGAAGGCACGGGGACGTTGCCCTTCCGCCTGAAGGTGCTGATACCAGCTGCGATTGTTCTCGAACTCGGTTGCCTTCCAGCCCTGGAACCGGCGAACGAAGGAAAGCGGCAGCGGTCTGGCATGCTTCATGCATCACCTCGCTCAGGGACGATCCACCGCCCTTGTGGCACGTCCCTCAAAGGCTGCCAAGCCTCGCGCGCCGCGCCGGCATGGCCCGGCTGGCGCATTCGCGGCGACTTGCGCTGCAAAGAGTGCGCGCCTTTGCGCAGATTGCCGGCAACGCGGCCGGGATCGGGCTCGTTTCCGAACGTCACGCCCCAGCGGATAAGCGTCGCCGGCGGTCGCTTCCGGCCCTTTCGTCGGACAGGTGGCGCCTGCCTTCTCCTTCGCCCGCCGATTCGGCCGCGCTCCTTCACCTGCCTGCCCGACATGCGCCTGCCATGAGCCCGACGGGCCGGTGCTCCTATCGGCACCAGGATGCCGCTTCCCCAAACGCTGGTCCGTCAACGGCAGATGGCGGAATGTCCGCGGCTGCGCCCCGCCCGGGGTCGCACCACCGCTCCCGGCCCGGATGAACGTCTGCACCCCCTGTCCGCGGATGCCTGCTGCCGTCCGGAAAGGGCCCCTCTCGAGCGCCTGTCCGCTTCGATGCCCGGTTCGCGGGCGCAAGCGCTTCCATGCCCCGACGCGAGTTGCCGTTCTTCGATAGCCGGGGCCGCCGAGGGCACCCGCATCAACCCGCTGGCCGATGGACGACGGAAAGGCATTCTCGACGGCAGAACTGCCCCTCACCCTCTGCCCGGGCGAGGCTATCGGCCGATCGGGCATGGCCCTGCACCCACCGAACCGTCCCAGCGAGAACGTCCACACCGGACGCAGACGACAGCGCGACAGGGGCGGCAGGCTCGAATGCCATATCCGTTCATCGACGGATCCCGGCCTTGCGCCGGGAAATGACCGATCGGTCCGGTACGCCCCCCCGGCTCCATCCCTCAGAGGAGAACGATGCACATGCTCGCCTCATCCACCCAGGACAGCATGCTCGTCACCGGAGCGGCCCGCCGAAGGCGGCTTCGCTCCACGGTTTCCTGCCGGCCGAGGCCGTGGCGATACCATTGCCCACGGGGCAGGTATCGACTTGCCGGACGATACGAAGCACCCGCTGCCTGCAAAGGCGCTCGCCGGGCCGGCGTGTCCAGGGCCCCGAGCCGCGCGGCATATCCTGCCAGGCGGTGCCGCCGCGCGAAGGCGAAGCCGCGCCCGTGTGATCGATTCGCATGGAGGACAAGGCCACGGCCCCCTCACGCCACCGACAGCCAACCGCCGACCACAGAACGGTATCACACCGCACGCCGCACCGGTTCCGACGAGATGAAGACTGCGACCAATCTCGCACCATGCCAATCCGGGGCGCCGTGTCCGAAACGGGTGCCGCAGGGCCGCCCCCCATCGCCAGGCGCATCTGCGGCGCTTTCCGCGCTCGGCCCTTCCCGCATGCGCGAACGGTGGATCTTCGGAAGGCCGCATCCCGGACGAGCCGGCATCCGGCTGCTCATCCCTCCCCCCGAAGATCGAACAGCCGGGGCAGGAGGCGCAGAATGGCGCGCACCTCGTCGACCAGGTCGCCCCGGGAACCGGCGGCCCAACGTTGCATGGCAACCCTAACCGCCGCGCTGAGGGTTGCCGCGATGAGCTGCGGCCTCACATCATCCTCGGGAAGACCCAGCCGGCGGGCCACCAGCGAGCGGAACGCTGCCTCGTAACGGGCGATGGTCCTTTCGCGCACCGCAAGAAGGCGGGGGTTCTCGTCGGCCAGCTGCATGGCGATGGCGATCTCCTCCCGGTCCGGCGCCACTTCGGCAAGATGGGTGGCAACCAGATCGAGAACGTCATCGAGGAGCGGCTGCCGGCCGGCAACGAAGGCCTCGGCAGCCTCGGGGGAGAAGCTCAGGGGCGGCGGGATCAGCGCCTCCTCCTTGAAGCGGAAATGGTTGAAGAAGCTGCGCAGGCTGATTCCGGCGGCCTCGGCGATCATCTCCACCGTCACATTGTCGAGCCCTCTCCGGCGCACCAGATCGATGGCGGCACGACGAATGGCATCGGCGGTACGGCGGCGGCGGCCCTGCCGCCGGGAAGCACCCCCTTCACCCGCCGCGGCTTCCGGCCCCTCCGCGGCAGTCTCGCGGCTGTCGTCCTGCATCTTCGACCCTCCTCCCATGCCGCACTTCTATCATCCGGGGCGGCACTTGCCATCATCTGCCAAACGCCTTATTGCACATCGTGCAATTTTGCACATCGTGCAGAAAACTGCCGCCGCTCTCGTCGTCCATGCGCCCGGACGGACAACGACGAAAGCTGCGGCAAGGCAAAGGCGGAGCGCGCAGGGACAGGCGGCCCATCGCCGGACCCGGCACAGGCTGACGAGAGGAGAGAACCCGATGCAAGGCAGATACCGGCCGCTCGGCGCGTCATCGACAGGGGACGGGGCGGCGTTCGCGCGCGGCTTCCGGCTGCCGGCGGGAATCCTTGTCATCCTGGCCCTGGTCCTGGCTCCCCTTGGCCCGGCCCGGCCTGCGAGCGACGCTGCGCCTGTCGTGACGGTCACACAGGCGCGGCCGGCCGAGATCGTGATCGAGGTGCCGGTGACCGGCTCGCTGGTGGCAAGGGAGGAGGTGATGGTCAATCCCCGCATCGGCGGACGGATCATCACCGCCCTGCATGCCGATGTGGGTGACCGTGTTGCCCGCGGTGACCTTCTGGCCGAACTCGACCGCGAGCTTCTCGAGGTGCAGCTTGCGCAGGCGGAAGCGGAAAAGGCCCGGGCCGAGGCTGCGGTAAAGCAGGCCCGCTCCCAGATCCAGCAGGCACAGGCGACTCGCGACAATGCCCGCATCACGCTCGAACGCAATCGAAAGCTGCGCGAGAATGGCACCATATCCCAGGCGGTGCTCGATCGGAGCGAAACCGCCTATCGCTCCGCCGAAGCAGCGCTCCGGGCGGCGGAGAACGGCCTTGCGGTGGCGCAGGCCCAGCTGCGCCTTGCCGAGGCCCGGCTCCGGATGGCGCGGATCAATCTCGGCTACACCCGTATCACCGCGCCGGTCGCCGGCACCATCGCCCGGCGCAATGCGCGGCTCGGCGCGGTGGCGATGGCAGGGCCGCAGCCGATGTTCTCGATCATCGCCCGCAACGAGATCGTGGCCGAGGTCGAGGTGCTGGAGACCGACATCAACACCATCCACCCCGGCGATCCCGTGAGGCTCGAGATCGCCGGCGTGGGCGTGGTCGAAGGTCGGGTGCGGCTGATACCCCCCACCGTGGACCGCCGCACCCGGCTTGCCCGCGTGCGGATCTCCCTGCCGCCCCGTCCGGGGCTGAAGACCGGCGCCTTCGCCCGCGGCCGGATCCGGGCGGCGAGATTCACCGCCCTGACCGTGCCGGTGAGCGCCGTGCTCTCGGAAGGCGGCGAGGATTACGTTCTGGTGGTGGGCACCGACGACGTGCTCAAGCGGCGGAGTGTGCGGCTCGGCGCGGTGTGGCGGGGCCGACGCCAGATCATCGCCGGGCTGAAGGAAGGCGAGCGGGTGCTGCTGCGCGCCGGCCCGTTCTTCCAGGAGGGCGATCGGGTCAGGCCGGTCCTTGAGGCTACAATGCCGCATCCCGGAAAATCCGGCACGGCGGAGGGGCAACCATGAACTTCGCCACCTGGTCGATCCGCCGGCCCATCCCCTCGATCGCCCTGTTCCTCGCCCTGTGCATCGCCGGCCTCTTCAGCTTCTGGCGCCTGCCGGTCACCGAATTCCCGAATATCGACGTGCCGATCGTGTCGGTGACCATCACCCAGCCCGGCGCCTCGCCGGCAGAGCTGTCGGGGCAGGTGATCAAGCCGGTCGAGGATGCCGTGGCCAACATCTCCGGCGTCGATCACATCATCTCGCGGGCAGTCGATTCGCGGGCCAGCATCATCATCAACTTCACCATCGAGACCCCGACCGACCGGGCGCTCAACGACGTCAAGGACGCGGTCAGCCGCATTCGGCAGGACCTGCCCGAGACGATCTCGGAGCCGATCGTCAAGCGCGAGGAGCTCGCCGGCAAGCCGATCCAGGTCTACACGGTCGCCAACCCGGCGATGACGATCGAGCAGCTCTCCAAGTTTGCCGACGACGTGGTCGCCCGTCGGCTCCTCGGCATCGACGGCGTCGGCGGCGTGGTCCGCATCGGCGGGGCCGACCGGGTGATCCGGGTCGATCTCGACCCGAACCGGCTGCTCGCCCTCGGCATCACCGCCAGCGACGTCAGCCGCCAGCTGCGCGGCATCAACGCCAACATGGGCGGCGGCCGGGGCGACCTTGGCGGGATGGAATTCTCGATCCGGGTACTGGGCAATGCGACGAGCGTCGCAGAGCTCGCCGCCACACCGATCACCCTGCCGAGCGGCGAGAAGCTGCGGCTCGAGCAGCTCGGACGGGTATTCGACGGCTCGGCGGAGCTGCGCAACTTCGCCACCCTCGACGGCCGGCCGGTGGTGGCGCTCGCCGTCTATCGCGCCACAGGCAAGAGCGACCTCGACACGGCGAAGAAGGTGGCCGCCGAGCTCGAGAGGCTGCGCGAACGCTACCCCGACGCGATCATCGAGAAGATCGACGACGCCACCCTCTACACCGCCGGCAACTTCGACAGCGCCATGCGGACCCTCTACGAGGGCATGGCGCTGGCGGTGCTGGTGGTCTTCCTCTTCCTGCGAAATCTGCGCGCCACGGTGATTGCGGCGACCGCCCTGCCGCTGTCGATCCTGCCGGCCTTCTTCGGCATGTATGTGCTCGACTTCTCGCTCAACACGGTCAGCCTGCTGGCGATCACCCTGGTGACCGGAATCCTGGTCGATGACGCGATCGTGGAGGTCGAGAACATCGAACGGCATCTCTCGATGGGCAAGCCGCCCCTCGAGGCGGCGAGCGACGCGGCAGTCGAGATCGGCCTGACGGTGATCGCCATCTCGCTGACCATCGTGGCGGTGTTCGCGCCGGTCAGCTTCATGGGCGGCATTCCCGGACAGTTCTTCAAGCAGTTCGGGCTCACGGTGGCGATGGCGGCGCTGGCCTCGCTCGGGGTCGCGCGGCTGATCACCCCGATGATGGCGGCCTATCTGATGCGTCCGACGGCCCACGCCCGCGGCCCACGCGGCGAAAGCCTGCTGATGCGGCTCTATCAGCGGCTCCTGCGCTGGACCCTGCGCCACCGGATCGTCACCCTGACCCTGGCCTTCGCCATTTTCGCCGCTTCGATCTACTCGGCGACGCTGCTGCCGGGCGAATTCGTGCCCAAGAAGGACATCGGCCGCAGCATCGTCACCTTCGAGATGCCGCCGGGCACGACGCTCGAGCAGACCCGGGCGGTCACGAGAGAGGCCGCGACGCTGCTCGAGGCGATACCCGAGGTGAAGAGCGTCTTCGTCGAGGGCGGCGTGGGGGGCGACATCAACAAGGCCGAGATCACCGTCAACTACGGCCCCAAGACCGAACGCGAGCGGGGCGTGGTCGCGATCGAAGCCGACATCATGGCGCGACTCTCGCGCCTGCCCGACGTCCGCGCCCATATCGTCAACGACCGCGGCAATCGCGATATCTCGCTCAGCGTCCTCGGCAGCGACCGCGAGGCCGTCACCCGGGCCGCCCGTGCGCTGGCCCGGCAGATGAAGACCCTGCCCCAGCTCGCCGACGTCTCGACCACCGCCGCGCTGCCCCGCCCGGAGGTGCAGCTGCGGCCGAAGAAGGATCTCGCAGCCGAGTTCGGCATCACCGCCAACATGCTGGCCTCGGTGATCCGGGTGGCCACGATCGGCGATACCGATGCCAACCTGCCCAAGTTCACCGAGGGCGACGAGCAGTATCCGATCGTCGTGCGGCTCAGCGAGCGCGTGCGGCGCGACATCCTCGGGGCGCGGGATCTGCGCATCACCACGCCCTCGGGGCTGTCGATCCCGGTGCAGCTCGTGGCCGATGTGCGGCTGACCGAGGGGCCGAGCATCGTCACCCGCTACGATCGCGAGTTCGAGACCAAGGTCGAGGCCAGCATCGCCCCGGGCTATGTGCTCGGCCAGGCGACCGACGCCATTCACGCTCTGCCCCTCGCCCGCCACATGCCCGCGGGCACCCGGCTGGCGACCACGGGCGACGCCGAGATCATGGCCGATGTCTTCTCGGGCTTCGCCACCGCCATGGGCGCCGGCATCCTGCTGGTCTACATGCTGCTCGCGGTGCTGTTCTCGAGCTTCGTGCGCCCGATCGTGGTGCTGCTGACGCTGCCCCTGGCCGTCGGCGGCGCCATCTTCGCGCTCTATCTCTTCGACATGGCGATGGGCATTTCGGTGGTGATCGGCTTCCTGCTGCTGATGGGGATCGTGACCAAGAACGCGATCATGCTGCTGGCCTTCGCGATGGATGCGATCAAGCGGGGCCTGCCGCGCGAAGAGGCGATGCTCGAGGCCGGCCGCAAGCGGGCCCGGCCGATCATCATGACCACCATCGCGATGATCGCCGGCATGCTGCCCAGCGCCTTCGCCTCGCATCTGGGCGGCGAGTTCCGGGCACCGATGGCCATCGCCGTGATCGGCGGGATCACCCTCTCGACCGCGCTCTCGCTCGTTTTCGTGCCGGTGCTCTT
The DNA here is from genome assembly GCA_015487815.1 of Albidovulum sp. Taxonomy (GTDB): domain Bacteria; phylum Pseudomonadota; class Alphaproteobacteria; order Rhodobacterales; family Rhodobacteraceae; genus WFPA01. Next base: position 1,892 of record WFPA01000226.1, on the reverse strand, counting down.
CAGCCTCGTGGACGGGGTCCGCGCCTGGGTGATCGGGCGGTTCGTCAGATCGGCCCGGAGCTGAGTGGACGGCAGACATCAGCCCCCATCGAGGCACGGCGGGGCCTACACACGGCCGCGGCCGTCATTTGCGGGAAATCGGCCCCGAAGGGATCTGGCATGAACCGCGCTGGCATTTCCCGTAAGGGCGTTTCCTCCGCCGCGGGCTACCCCCGACCGCGATAGGGGGGAACGCCCTGTTCGGGGATCCAGACGCCTTCGGGGGCGGGGCCGGTCTGCCAGAAAACGTCGATCGGCATGCCGCCACGCGGATACCAGTAGCCGCCGATCCTGAGCCAGCGCGGCGAGAGGAGAGTGACCAGATCCTTGCCGATGCGCACCGTGCAATCCTCGTGAAAGGCCCCGTGGTTGCGGAAGGAACCGAGATAAAGCTTGAGGGATTTCGACTCGACCAGCCACTTGTCTGGGATGAAGTCGATGACGAGATGGGCAAAGTCGGGCTGTCCCGTCACCGGACAGATCGAGGTGAATTCGGGCTGGGTGAACCGCACCAGGTAGTCGGTATCGGCATGGGGGTTGGGCACGCGCTCGAGCTCGGCCTCGTCGGGCGAGGCCGGCAGGCGGCTGTCCTGCCCGAGCTGGGTGAGGCGGTATTCCTGTTCGCTCATGTCTTGCTCCTCGAGGGGCCGCCGCACCACCGGACGGGCGCGGCGCCGGTTCGGGTCAGGCCGGAACGAGGCCGAGGCGTTCGTCGCGCCGCCGCAGCCAGAGGATGAAGGGGATCGAAAGCAGCACCATCCACGCCTTGCCCACCACCTGGCCGGTCAGATAGTCGAGCGAACCGAAGGCCAGTTGCAGGAAGATGGCGCTGTCGATCACGAGACCGACAAGCCCCGAAAGCACCACCGCCGCCACGAGCCGCCGCCGCTGAAGCGGCGTATAGACGGCCAGGTCCGCAAGTTCGGACAGGAGAAAGGCTGCGACCGAGGCCAGCGCCAGCGCCGGCGGCGCAACGAGCCAGGAAATCAGGCCGCCGGCAAGAATTGCGGCAACGGCCCACTTCACGCCGAGGCGCCGCTGCACGAGATCGCGCAAGACGAGGGCGAGCCCGATCATCAGCACCCCGCTCGGCGCCATGAGACCGGGCGCCACGGGAATGAGGCAGGGCGCGCCGGGCGGGCAGACCATGCCGACATGGCCGAGCATCCAGTTGGCAAGGGGAATGGTGGCAATGAACGCCACGAAGAAGACAAGGCCTTCGAGGCCCTGCCGGTTCAGGAAACGGTCCATATGCTCCTCCATGCTCTCAGGCTGAACATGCCTGCGCAGGCGGCGAGATAGGCGATGCGGCAGGTTTTGGCAAGGACGGGCAGCTGGCCGGCCCCGCACCGGCCGGCGACGGGCAGGGCACCTGGCATCCCGCGCCATTGACAGCCCTTCCCCTGTCGGCCATCGGGAAGGGTGATCGAAACGGAAGAAAGGCTTTCGAGCATGACCCGGCTCGTTGACGAGACCCCGTCCGCCCTGCCGCTCCATCTCGTGCCCGAGGCCGAATGCGAAAGCTGGAAGGCCGGCCTGACCGAGGCGGCACGCGGCTGGGCGGAGAGCTGCGGCTTTGCCGGCAAGACCGGCCAATGGCTGCTTCTGCCCGACGCCGAGGGAAAGATCGGCGGCGCCGCTCTCGGATGGGGAACAGACGGGACCCGCGCCCGCCAGCGCTTCAACCTCGCGGTCGCGGCCCGGCATCTGCCCGAAGGGCCTTGGCGGATCGCGGCCCGACCCGAAGGGTTCGATCCGCTGACGGAAAGCCTCGGCTGGCTGCTCGAAGGCTATCGCTTCGACCGCTATCGCGACAGGCGCCGCCCCGCCGCCGCGCTCGTGACCCCCGAGGG
>WFPA01000225.1 GCA_015487815.1 Albidovulum sp. | reverse complement strand
GACGGAGCAGCTTCGCAAGAAGATGATGCAACGGCGTCATGGGCAGCATCCAGCCGACATGATCCAGCCCGGGGGCGATATTCTCCGGGAGAGGCATCGCATCCCGGTCGGTGCGCAAGGGCAGCAGCACGATCGGTGCGGACGGATCACTCAGCAGGGCGGCGGCATCAGGACTCACCTCGCAATGGCGGCGGATGGTGGCGATGTCGGGTCCCATCAACGCAAGCGGCTTGGATGGCCTGCGCTTGCGCTGGCGCAGCCGTGAAACCGCCTCTTCCGAAGTGGCGTCACACACGAGATGAAAACCGCCAATCCCCTTGATGGCGGCCAGCTCCCCCCTTTCGATGACCGCCGCCACCTCCTCGAGAGACCGCGAGAGACGCGGGCCGCAATCGGGGCAGGCGATGGGCTGGGCGTGGAACCGCCGATCGGCCGGGTTCTCGTATTCCTCCCGACATGCCGCGCACATCGTGAAACCGGCCATGGTCGTGCTAGCACGATCATAGGGAACGTCCCGGATGATCGAGAAACGCGGCCCGCAATTGGTGCAATTGGTGAAGGGATAGCCTTTTCGCCGCCCTTCGGAGAGCACCTCCTCGATGCATTCCGGACAGGTGGCGAGATCGGGCGTGATGCGGGTTTCCGCGGCACCGCCTGCACTCTCGACGATCCTGAAATCCTCGGCGCCGGTCGATGGCACATGCCGGACCTCGATCGTCGTGATCTCGGCAATGGGAGGCGACTGGGAGGACAGGGCCTCGAGAAAGGCGGCGAGCGCCCCGCCCTCTGCATGAACCAGCACGCCTTCGGCATCGTTGGCCACATGGCCCCGCACGCCATGGGCACGCGCGATGCGCCACACGAACGGCCGGAAACCGACGCCCTGCACCTGACCGCGGATGCGAATGGCGAGGGCGTCCCCGCCTTGCTCTTCCGCCAGACGTGCCTTTCCCGCCTCCATCAGTGCACCGTGCAGACCATGCAGGGATCGAAGCTGCGAACGACATGCTGCACCATCACCCCCCCGGGACAGCCGACGAGCGCCTGTTCGAGCGGTCCGGGCTGACCGCTTGCATCGCGCGGCGAGAAGTTCCAGGTGGTCGGCGCAATGATCTGGTAGCGCCGGATGCGCCCATTCTCGAGGGAGACCCAATGGCCAAGCGCGCCCCGGGCCGCCTCCACGAGGCCTTCTCCCCGCCCGTCCCGCGGCATGGGGCCATGCTCGATGAAGCGGGATCGGGGCTCGAGGGCAAGCGCCCAGCGTTCGAGCGCATCTGCCAGCCGCGCCACCTCGAGAAGACGCCCGACTATGCGGGCATGGACCGATCCGCCATTCGCAGCAAGCTCCAGAGCCAACGGGTGCCCGTCGACGACCTGTCGCGCAAAGGCGCCCGTCTCCGCCGGCCGTCCAGAAAGCCGGGGCGCCTTGCACCAGCTGTAGGCCCCCTCCCTGTCGGGATCGGGCAGGGTGTCGCCCACGGACGGGTGAGCCGGTCGGCCCGCATCCCATGCATGGCTCGGATCCTCGAGAATGGCGGCGGTATCGAGCGGCTCGAGTTCGCCGGGACGACCCGCATCATCGATTCTGCGCACGCCCCTTGCGAAAAGCGGCCCGTCGGCGGTCTCATGGGCGCCGTAGGAAAGCCACAGGCCCGGCCCTGCCCCGATCGCTCCGAGCCCGAGATCGTCGGCGATGGCGAGATAGCGCCCCGCATCCCCTTTCCGCCAGCCGGAGAGGTCACGGGATGTCCTCAGGGCGGAGAAGGCTTCGGCAGTGTCGCCGAACAGGGTTTCGTCGAGCCACCGGCGCAGGCGGCGGATCAGCGCGACGAGTTTCAGCCGGTCGCGCGCATCGGGGGCGCGGCTCACCCCTGCGGGCTGGATGGCAAGGGTATGGGGCCATTTGCCGGCGAGGATTCCCATCACGTGCATGATCCGGCCCCGGGTCTCGAGCCAGGCCCGCTGTGCCGGACCGCCGACCCCGAAACGGGCGGTCGCAGCCTCGTGCCACGGTCGGCCGGCATGATCGGGTCGGGTGAAATCGGGCATGAAGAACATGTAGAAATGCGTCAGATGATCGACGAGATTCTCCACCCCGTGGATGATCTGGATCGCCAGCATTCCCTGGGGCGGCGGCCTCAGACCGGCGAGATCGCCGAGGGCCCGGGCTGCGGCCGCCGACTGGCTGATCGAGCAGATGCCGCAGATCCGCGGCGTGATGGTCAGGGCGTCGAGCGGCGCCTTGCCGACGAGAATGCGTTCGAAGCCGCGGAAAAGCGTCGAGACGACCTCCGCATGCACCACGCGGCCCTCCTCGATCTCGAGAGCGACCTCGAGATCGCCCTCGACCCGGTTGAACGGGCCGACTATGCGCCGTACGCGCGTGCCTTCCTCCGTCATCCCGTCTCCTCACCCCTGCCGGCTCCGGCGCCGGACCGCAGGGCCTCCACATCGTTTCCCGGAACCGATGCGCCCGGTCCCGTCCGCGGATGGCCGCCGGAGCCCGTCCGCATTTCTCGCGTTCCGCCCCTACCGGCCGCGGGAGCGGCGATTGGCATCGACCACGCGGGGCGGATGCACAATCCGGTCGGCCACCGCATTCTCTCGCAGTCTTTCGGGGGTGGCGGCCTTTGCCAGCGAGGCAAGGGCCACGAACCAGGCCCGGGGCATGTCGGTGGGCAGGCCCAGGGGAATGCCCGCGAGCTTCGGCGTCTCGGTGAACCGCCGCCCCGGCTCCTCGAATTCGGGGGCCGTGCAATTGATGCAAGGGTAGTTCCCCCGTGTGCAGGAACCCTCGCCATTCCAGGGGCGGATGTTGCAATCGGCATGAGCCTGGGTGCCGATGCAGCCGAGATGTTCCATCATGCACCCCTCCTGGCCGAGCTTTTCGGCCGAGGCCTTGTATTCGTAGAATTCGTTTTTCGTGCAGCCATGATGGACGAGGTGATCGGCGAAGAAGCGTGGCCGGGCGAGAGGGTCGAGATCCTCGCGGCCAAGGGCCCCTGTGGCCAGCATCACCAGAGTCTCGACCACCCAGTCGGGATGGGTGGGGCATCCGGCGACGTTGATCACCGGCAGACCGCTGCCCGCGCGGAAATCCGCCCCAAGCAGGCCGCCGGGGATCACGCCGTCATATTGCAGCCCCGTCGCGCCTCCCGGATTGGAGCCGGCGGAGGTCATCCCTCCCCAGGCGGCACAGGAACCGATGGCGAGGACGTTGCCGGCCCGCTCCGCAAGCTCGCGAAGCCACCACATCATCGACCGGCCCGTGCCTGCCATCATGTGAAACCGGCCGGTGCCGTTCGGTCCGCACATCACCGACCCCTCGAGGCATAGCGCATCGAGCCGGCGACGGCCGGCACGGAGATCTTCCAGCAGATCGATCACTTCCGCTCCGCTCTCGCGGGAAATCGAAGGGTGCCAGAGAAAACGTATGTCGAAATCCTCGAGCGTCTCGAAAAGGCCGGGATCCTCCGCGCAGAGAAGAGACATGGTGCAGCCGCCGCACCCCCCCGACTGGAGCCAGAGCACATCGTAACTCATCGCTTCACCTCATCTCTCCCCGCCGCTCCCGTGCGCCGATCGTCCGTCCGCTCAGCCCGGTCCGCTGCCGCGCCCTTCCGGTTCCTCTCCTTCCGCTCCTCCTCGTCGGGGCCGGATGCGGGCAGACGCATGACGAAACGAGCACCACCGCCGGGTCTGTTCCGGGCCAGAAGCTCGCCGCCATGCTCCTCGACAATCTTGAGCGAGATCGGCAGACCAAGCCCGGTTCCCTTGCCCACCGGCTTGGTCGTGAAGAACGGGTCGAAGATCGCTCCGATCGCATCCGGGTCGATCCCGGGTCCGTTGTCCTCGACGGTGAGCACCACCCGGTCGTCCGCCTTCTTCCCGATGGTGACCCACACCTGCCCGTCCGGGCGGCCCTCGATCGCATCCAGCGCGTTCTGGACAAGATTCATCACCACCTGCTGGATCTGCTCGGCCCGGCCGACAACACGGGCGTCACCACGGATGCTGACCGGCGTCGCGCCCTCGGCACTCCGCGTCACCCACCGAACCGCCGTCTCGACCACGGGGCGCAATGCAAACGGGCGGATCTCGCCCTGCCCGGTGGCCGAGAGACGCGACAGGGCATCGACGATGTCCCGCACGCGCTCGGCACCTTCACGCGCGCCATCGAGCGCCGTGCGCAGGCGGCGGATGGAGCGCTGGATGTCGAGTTCTCGCCTCAGTTCGGCCAGTCGCTCCCTGGGCCAGCCCTCGGCGACAGCGGCGAAATACCGTTCCAGCCGGTCGACATGACGGGCCATGGCATGGGTCGATCCGTAAACGAAGCTGATGGGATTGTTCAGCTCGTGGGCCACACCGGCCAGAAGACGGCCGATCGAGGCCAGCTTTTCCTGCTGGACGAGACGCCCCTGGGCTTCGCGAAGCTCGTCATAGGCCCGTCGCAACTCGCCGATCGGCCGGCCGATGAGCACCGGGCCGAGATAGCGCCCCCGGCTGTCGCGACGGGGGGAGATCACCAGATCGAGAAGTGCCGGCCCGTCCTCGGCGATCATGCGAGCCTCGAAGCGAACGGTGGCGCCATGCGCCGCCACATCGGCCAGGGCCCTTTCGAGCTTCTCCCTGTCCGACTCCTCGAACAGAGCCGCGAGGGCCGTGCCGGCGCGAGGGGAGCGGCCGACGAGACCGGCCAGCGCCCGGTTGCCCTCGATCAGCTTGCCGGTGGCATCCCCCACGACCAGCACATCGGAAATGTGATCCAGCACCGAAGCCAGAAAGGCCCGCATGCGCTCGAGCTCGTCATTGCGGGCTTCGAGAGCAGCCTGCTGTTCGGCCAGGCGCGCCCAGGCATGTTCGATCTGCGAAAGCACGTCCGCCCATCCATCCTCGGAGAAGGAGGCGGGCAGGCGCTGTTCCACCGCATGATCCTGCATGGCATTCATCCGATGTTCAGGGCTTCGGCGAGGAGCCGCAACTGCAACCATGCGGCAGCCCGGTTTCCACCTCGTGGAAAGGAAGAAACCTGCATGTCACCCCATGGGAGCATCTTCTGGCGGATCATCCGGCATTCGACCTGCCATAATGAAAACCAGCTTTCCATTGTTCTACCTTGCCCGATGAACGGGATCAGGGCAAGGGCCGCGAGCCATGCGCTCCGCCCGGTCGGAGCCGAGCGCGCGCGGCACGGGCCGGAGAGGATGCGCGGCGGGACATGCGCATGGCGGGCGACGGACGGGGCAGGGCCGCGGGAGACTCCTCCGGGCAGCAGATCCCGTCCCCCTGCCGCCCTGGGCGCGATCGGGTTCCATGCGCACCGCAGCCAGCGGCACCATCTCCGCCCGTCGGCAATCCGGCACGCCCGTGCGCCGGCTGCGCACGGATGAGGACAACGGCCCGGTGGTGAGCCGGCACTTTGCCGGGCACCATCGGCTGCACCCCGGATACGGGCCTCAGACAGCGGTACCCGGCAAGGCTCCCTCGGGCGAAGCGGCGCGCCGCCGCGTTGCGTCGGCGCGGCAATCGGGCTAGTCATCGCGGCAACGGGCCCCGAGGGCCGCATCGCGATGGAGCCATTTTCATGAAGAGCCCCCTGAGGATCGGCATTGCCGGGCTTGGAACCGTCGGCGCCGGCGTCATCCGCATCATTCAGAACAACGATGATCTTATCGCCCGCCGCGCCGGCCGCCCCGTCGTCATCACCGCCGTGTCGGCCCGTTCGCGACGCAAGGATCGCGGGGTCGATCTTTCGGCCTATGACTGGGAGGACGATCCGGTGGCGCTTGCCCGGCGCGAGGATGTCGATGTGCTGGTCGAGCTGATCGGCGGCGAGGACGGGCCGGCCAAGGCCGCGGTCGCCGCCGCGCTCGAGGCGGGCAAGGACGTGGTCACCGCCAACAAGGCCATGCTCGCCATACACGGGAACGAGCTGGCGGCGCTGGCCGAGACGGCTGGCCGGGCGTTGCGCTTCGAGGCGGCGGTGGCCGGCGGCATTCCCGTCATCAAGACCCTGAGCGAGGCGCTCGCCGGCAACCGCATCGAGCGGGTGATGGGCGTGATGAACGGCACCTGCAACTACATCCTTACGCGGATGGAATCCGAAGGGCGCAGCTATGACGAGGTCTTCGCCGAGGCCAAGGCCCTCGGCTATCTCGAGGCCGATCCGCGGCTCGATGTCGGCGGCATCGACGCAGGGCACAAGCTCGCTCTCCTTGCGGCCATCGCCTTCGGCACCAGGGTGGATTTCCCCTCCGTGGTGCTCGAGGGGATCGAGCGGGTATCGATCACCGACATCGAGCTGGCGCGCGATCTCGGCTACCGCATCAAGCTGCTCGGAGTGGCCCGGATGACGGGGCGCGGTCTCGAGCAGCGGATGCAGCCCTGTCTCGTGCCGGCCGACTCGCCGATCGGTCGCGTCGAGGGAGCGACCAACATCGTCATGATCGAGGGCGACGCCGTCGGCCCGATCGTTCTGGAAGGTGCCGGTGCCGGCGAAGGACCGACCGCCTCGGCCGTGGTCGGCGACATCATCGACATCGCCCGCGGGCTGCGCCTGCCGGTCTTCGGACAACCGGCCCACACTCTGGAGGCGGCGCCGCCCGCACGGGTGGCGACACCCGCACCCTACTATCTGCGGCTTCTTCTCGAGGACCGGCCGGGTGCCCTGGCCAAGGTCGCCCAGGCGCTCGGCGAGGCGGGCGTGTCGATCAACCGCATGCGCCAGTATCGCCACGACACGCCGGCGGCACCGGTGCTGATCGTTACCCACAGGGCCGCCGAGGAGGCCATCCACCAGGCGGTGGCGGCCATCCGCGAGGTGGATGTCAATCTCGACGAGCCGGTGGCGCTCAGGATCGAGGAGATCTGAGAATCGACGAAGATCCGCGCAGGACGTGGAGAAGCACACTCCGGGAGCCGCACGACCGGCCGGGACGACAGGGAGGAGAGGAAGATGACCACGACACCGCCATTCGATGACGCGTTGATCTCCCTTGCGCTCGTCCGCACCACCGAGGCCGCGGCCCTCGCCGCCGCCCGGCTAGCCGGTCAGGGAGACGAGGAAGCCGCCGACACCGCCGCCCTCAACGCCATGGCTGCCGCCCTCGCCGTCCAGCCCTTTCGCGGACGGATCGTCGTCGGAGAGGGATGCCGGCACACCGCCCCGGCCCTCTTCACCGATGACGAGGTCGGCGCCGGTTCGGGCCCCGTGGTCGATGTCGCCCTCGATCCGCTCGAAGGGGCAACGCTTACCGCCAAGGACATGCCGGGTGCGATTTCGGTGATCGCCGTCGGCGCGGAAGGCTCGATGCTGCGGGTGCCGGACATCTACATGGAAAAGCTTGCCATCGGCCCCGGCTACCCGGAGGGGCTCGTCAGCCTCGACATGCCGCCAGCCGAACGGGTGCGGAAGCTCGCCTCCGCCAAGGGGTGCAGGCCGGAGGAAATCACGGTCTGTGTTCTCGAACGGCCGCGCCACCGTGCCCTCGTCGAGGCGCTGCGCGAAGCCGGAGCCCGGGTGCGCTTCATAACCGATGGCGACGTGGCCGGCGTGATCCATGTGGCCGACCCGGAAGAGACCGGCGTCGACATCTACATGGGCTCGGGCGGGGCGCCGGAAGGGGTGCTGGCCGCCGCCGCGCTCAAATGCCTCGGCGGGCAGTTCGAGGGCCGGCTGGTGCTGCGCTCCGAGAGCGACCGGCAGACGGCGATCGAGAAGGGTATCGACGACCCCACCCGCAGCTGGCTGCGCGACGAGCTCGTGCGCGGCGACGTGGTGTTCTCCGCAAGCGGCGTGACCGACAGCCCGCTCGTCGGTGGAGTTCACAGGCGCCGCGGCTGGTGCGAATGCGAAACCCTGCTCATGCGTTCCGCGACCGGCTCGATCCGCCGGATCCACTACCGGCGGCGGGAGACGGGGGGCGAGGCGGGCATCCATCCCGAGATCGGCTGAGCAGACAGGCCTTGTCCTGCCCCGACGAAAGCGGGCGAGCCGGAAACGCCGGCACGGGCCCGCGCCCGGCCGCGAAGTCCTGCCTGCGCAATTTCACGAAATCCGGGCAGATGTCCGGACAGATCCCCGACCTCGGGCTGACCGCTGCCCATGTGCACCCCCTTCGCGCCTCGCCCCGCAGAAGGGCAGTGACCGGCAATCTCTTCATGCCGCCGCCGCTGCACGGGGCATGGAGGGCCCGACCGGGTCCATTCCGAGCCACGACAGCCATGCCCGGCCTCTCCGGCACGAGGACGAATGCACGAGGACGAATGCATCATGTCCGCCGGAAGGGGGCGCGCCCATGCCCGCAGCGGCGTGCCGGGCCCCGCGAGCCGCATCTCCGATCGGGCGTCACCGCCCCGCGCCCGACCCGCCGATGGGGGCGCAGGGCCATCGCCGGGGCCGATCGCCCCGCGGCCTCAGGCCACCGGCTCGGCCCGGCCGCTGGCAAGCGCGCGGGATGCGGCCTCGGCGATCGCGAGCGCGGCGAGCCCGTCGCGGCCGTCGGGGCGCGGCGGCCGGCCTTCCCGCAGCGCGGCGACGAAGGCCGCCATCTCGGCCCGGTAGGCGTCGCGGTAGCGGGTCATGAAGAAGTCATGGAGCGGCGGGCGGTGCAGGCCGGCGGCATCGGCGGTGACGATCTCGGCCGGCACCGGGTTCGGCGCGGCGACGAGGCCGCGGCTGCCGTGGACCTCGATGCGCTGGTCGTAGCCATAGCCCGAGCGGCGCGAATTGACGATCACCGCCTGCCGGCCGCTGGCGGTGGTCAGGATCACCGTGGCGGTGTCGTGGTCGCCGGCGGCGCCGATGGCGGGATCGACCAGCGCCGCGGCCTCGGCCCGCACGGCGGCGATCTCCTCGCCGAGCAGGAAGCGGGCCATGTCGAAGTCGTGGATCGTCATGTCCTTGAACAGCCCCCCCGAGCGGCGGATGTAGTCGAGGGGCGGCGGCGCCGGATCGCGCGAGATGATCAGCACGCTTTCCACCGTGCCGATGCGCCCCTCCTCGATCGCCCGGCGCAGCGCGGCGAAGCGGGGATCGAAGCGGCGGTTGAAGCCGATCATCAGCGGCACGCCGCAGGCGGCGACCACCTCGAGGCAGGCACGGGCACGGGCGGGGTCGAGATCGATCGGCTTCTCGCAGAAGATCGCCTTGCCGGCGCGGGCGAAACGCTCGATCAGATCGGCATGGGTGTCGGTCGGGGTGCAGATCAGCACGGCGTCGATCGCCCCATCGGTGGCGATCGTGGCCGCGTCGCGCACCGCCGCACCGTGGCGCGCCGCCAGCCTGCGGGCCGCCTCGGCGTCGGCATCGGCCACGGCGGTGATGGCGACACCCGCGAGCCGCGACAGGGCGTCGGCATGGACCGTGCCGATGCGGCCGGCACCGAGCAGGGCGATCGAGAGTGTCATCCGTCCTCCTCCCCGAGCACGACCCAGCCGCCGCTGCGGGCCGAGCGGTCGATGGCGTGGATCACCCGTTCATAGGCGAGGGCCTCGGCGAAATCTGGCCG
>WFPA01000224.1 GCA_015487815.1 Albidovulum sp. | reverse complement strand
GGGATCGTTGACGAGGCAGGAGCGGAAGAAGGGGGTGCGGAAATCGGCCATCCAGGCACGGTAGAGATGGGCCGGCTGAGCCGAGAGGATGTCGCGGCGGAAGAGCCGGACATACTGCCAGAGGCTGATCCTGCGCGGCCGCGCCTCGGGCTTGGGCGGCCGCCAGGGGCTGAGCCCGGCATCACCTCTTTCCGCCGCCCCGCTCATGCCTGCCCCCCGAGCGGGCGCCCCGGCGCACGGGCCCGGGCGGCAGCGGCCGGCGCCAGGACGGTTTCGGCGCCGGTTCCGGCCGGCGGCGCGACAACCGGCCCCGCCCCCTTCCCGCGCGCTGCACCCCCGTCATCGAAGGAAATGCGGGGCGTGGCGATGCGCGAGGGCGAGGAGGGCCGTCCGGCGAAGCGGGCCGCGAGCGTCTCGGGGCCGGCGGTGATGGCGAAATAGTCATAGCCGCGCGGCCGGTCGAAGGCGCAGAGATACTGGAAGTGCAGCCGGAAGAAGCGCCATTTGAGCTTCCGCCAGCGTTCCGGTGCGAGAGTGAGGGAAAAGGCCGCCGAGATCACCCGCGGCCAGATCTGCCCCTCGGGCGGGGCCATGCCCGAGACCGCCACCGGATCGCACAGGGCGAAGGTGCACACATCGCCCGGCGCGGTGACATCGAGCCAGAAGAGTCGTTCGGCCCGGGCCAGAAAGGCGAGATCGGCCCTCAGCTGCCGGGCCTCGGGCAGGAAGCTGACCATCGGCACCACATGGCCGAGGGTGAGAAGCGCCAGCCGCGCCCCGCCTTCGGGCACGCGCCCCTGCCGCAGGAGCCGGGCAATGGCGGATATGGCGAGATGGGCACCCGAGGAATGTCCCACCACCAGCACCTCGTCCACATCCGGCTCGGCCAGCGCCCGGCCGATCCTGTCGGCGAAAGCGTCGATCCGCCGCTCGAGATCGGCCGGGATGCGCCCCGCTTCCGAACAGGTATGGGCGTAATCATGCATGAGGTAATGGGCATAGAAACGCCCGTCATGCTTCCAGAACCATCGGAGCAGCCCCGCTGCGCCCGCAAGCGCCGCCGCGAGAGCAAGACCGGTGGCCAGGAACGCGGGCAGCGACAGGCCGGCGGCGGCGCCCAGCGCCCCGATCGCCCATCTGACGCCGAAGAAGAGCCCGCCCCCCGCAAGGACCGCCAGAAGAAGCTGGGCGCCGAGCATGACAATCGGGTAGAGCGCCGCCAGGATCGGCCCCTTGCGCAGACCCACGAGGCGGAAGAAGGCGCCGCTGGCCACATAGCGCCACAGCGTCGTCACCAGGGCGCGATAGCCCGCGAGCACGCCGCCCTCCATCCGGCGGCGGACGATGTCGGACCACTCCAGCACCTCGAAATCGCTGCGGGTGACGGGAGCGCCCTCCTCGCGCCAGATCACCCGCCAGCGCCCCGGTGCGCCGGGAACGCCCTCCATGGAGAGATCATGGCCCGAGATGCGGGCCTGCGCCGCGCTTTCGCTGCGGTAAAGCTCGCGATAGCGGCGGATCGGGAACGGGTCGAAACCGGGTATGTAGAACACCCTGCGCCGCCGCACCGGCGCCCGCGCGGCCGGGTGCGGCACAGCGCCCGGATCCGTTTCCGGTGCCGGCCCGTGGCCCTTCCTCTCCCGACTCCCTCTCATGGGGCGATCATGCCAAAGAAGCATGGCAAGATCATGGTCAAAAACGCAGGATCGTCAGCATTCGCCTCCCTGCGGACCGCCCCTCAGCCGACCACGCCCAGCGCCGGCAGGTTCTCGAGCAGCCAGTAGGACAGCGCCGAGAAGGTGCCGGTCAGCAGCATGATGCCGATGACGAGGAGCAGAAGCCCCATTGCCTTCTCGATCAGCCCCATGTGCCGCCTGAGACGCTTCATCATGCCGAGCGCGCGGTTGATGAAGACGGCGACGAGCAGGAAGGGGATGCCGAGCCCGGCGGCATAGACCGCCATCAGCAGCAGGCCGCGATCGAGCGAGGCCTCGGAAGCGGCCATCGACAGGATCGCCCCCAGCACCGGGCCGATGCAGGGCGTCCAGCCGAAGGCGAAGGCGAGGCCGAGAATGTAGGCGCCGAGCACCGAGCCGCCCCGGATCTCGGCATCGATCCGCGCCTCGCGATAGAGGAGCGGAATGCGGAAGACGCCGAGGAAGTGCAACGCGAAGGCGATGACGACCAGCCCGGCAATGCGGCCGAACAGCACCTGGTTCTGGAGAAAGAACTGGCCGAAGGCGGAAATGGCGAAGCCGAGGATCAGGAAGACGGTCGAGAGCCCCATCACGAAGAAGATCGCCGCGATCACCGCCTGGCGGCGTGCCTGCCCGCCCCGTTCGATCTCGGCAAGGGAGATGCCGCTCATATAGGCGAGATAGGGCGGCACGATCGGCAGCACGCATGGGGAGAGAAAACTCAGGATGCCGCCGAGAAGGGCCACCAGCATGGCCGTGACGAGCCCCGCATCCATGATGTCGATCCCGAACATCGCCGCGCTCCTTCTTCGCGCCGCCCGCAGGCGGCCCCTTCACCCGCGCCTAGCGCGCACAGGCGAAAAATGCACCCCCTCACCGGCTCACGATCCTGTGCGCCGGGGGTGGAAATTGTCGCGGATCGGGCCGGTGCGGGCTTGACCGGCAAGGCGCGGCGGGGTTGTTAGATCCGCAGGCCGGAGAGCAAAGGGAGGGCGCAATGACACAGGGCGGAACCGGCTGGACCGACGAGCTCGACGCGCGCGGGCTTCTGTGCCCCTTGCCGGTGCTCAAGGCCCGCAAGCGGCTCAAGGCTCTGGCGCCCGGGGCGGTGCTGCGGCTTCTGACCGACGATCCGGCGGCGGTGGTCGATGTGCCCCATTTCTGCACCGAGGCGGGCCATGCGCTGATCGCCGAGGAGGAGCGGACCGACCACCGCATCTTCCTCATCCGCAAGGGCGGGTAATGTTCTGCCGCAGGATGTGATCACCCGCCGGCGCGGAGGAGGAGGCCCTGGGGGAACGCCATGCGCACCCGATCCATTCGTGATCACAAGATCGCACCCCGATTGCCAATCCGTGATCACATCCGCACACCCGATCCGTGATCACACGTCTCCGGTGCGCCCCTCGATCGGGAAACCGCGCGCTGTTCATTTGTGATCGCAAAGTCGCAATGACCTCAAACCGCGGCACAAGCCGTTTCCGATGCCCCGGCATGGTGTGAAATCGGCACGAGTGCCCGGCATTGGCGCCGATCGCCCGCCCGTAACTACGAAAGCCGAGCGCGGCCGCCAGCCAGCAGGCGCAAGCACCGCTCCG
>WFPA01000223.1 GCA_015487815.1 Albidovulum sp. | reverse complement strand
TGCTGCAAAAGGTGATCGGGCTGGTCTTCAACGAGGCGATGCAACGCATCGTCCGCGCCTTCGAGACTCGGGCCGAGCAGATCTACGGCCGACCGACAGGCTGACCACAGGATCTTGTGATCCCCTGCGGGGCAAGAGGCGGATTCCCCTCGCCGTCGGGCCGCTTTCGTGATAGGCTTTTCCCACCGATCGCGGGGTCGGTGTCTCTGCCGGCCCTTCGCCCGAAGATCCGTGGCCGGGGCAGGGAGGCGACGATGACGATGGCCGGTGCGCTGCTGCGCGAAACATTCCGGCGCCTTTTCGCCGATCCGGGGGCGGCGATCCGCGTCAGCTGGCTGCCCTATACCCTGCTGATGCTGCTCGGCTGGGGGTGGTTCACGCCTTTCCGCGAGATGCTCGGCGCCCTCGGCGGTCCGGGGGCGGGGATGGGGCATGGCATCGGCTGGCTCTGGCCGGTTCTGCTATACACGCTGCTCTCGCTGATCCTCGTCGGCTGGGTAGCGGTGCCCTGGCACCGTTTCCTGCTCCTGGGGGAGAGCCCGCCCGTTGTGCCGCTGCCGCGGCCCGGGCGCGTGCTGCGCTACGCGCTGAAGACGCTCGTGCTCTTCATCCTGATCGGGGTGCCGGCCGCGCTTGCGGGGGCATTCCTTGTCTGGCTGGCCGTGCATGTCTTCGCCACGGCGCCGCCCGGGCCGATGGTGCTGATGACACCGGCCGGCCTTCTCATGGCGTTTTTCGTCTATTTTCTCGTGCTGGACCTGTTCCTTTCGCTCGGGCAGGTGCTGCCGGCCCTGGCCATCGGCCGGCCGCTCGGCCTTGGCGAAGCCTGGGCGCGGGCGAAGCGGCATCGGGGAGCGATCCTCTTCCTCGCCCTCATTGCCACGCCCTTCGCTCTCTTTGCCGATTTCCACTATCTGCGCCTCGCCCTCACCCTGCCCGAGGGGATGCCCGCCGGGGCCTTGTCCTTCGTGATCGAATACGTCGTCGGCTGGCTGGCGCTGATGCTGCTGACGACGATGGTGACGGTGATCTATGCCCGCGGCGCCGAGGCCCCGGCGGCCTGACAGCCCTCTTGCCCGCTCCGCGGCGGCACGATTGCCGACAACGGTTTTCCTTGCCCGAAGCGCCCTTTCCCGTCATGGTCGATGGACCTGCCGCCCCTCAGCCGGGAGTGGCGGGCCCGATGCAATGAACGACAACGAACGATACGGAGAGGGACATGAAGACCGGCTGGAAACTCCTGATGCATGCGCTGCGCATGCTGTTCGCCAATCTGCCCGCGGCGATCCGCGTCTCGTGGCTGCCATTCCTGCTGATGGTGGTGGCGAACTGGTATTACCTGCGATACATGCGGGGCGTGATGGTGATGATGCCCCACGGCCCGAGCATCGAGCCTGCCCGCCTCGGCGAATACGGGCTGGTCGTGCTCGGTTATACCATCCTGACGGGGGTGCTCTTTGCCTGGATCGCCGTCGGCTGGCACCGCTACATCCTGCTCGAGGAAGAGCCCGGTGCCGTGGCCGCCCCGCCCATGAGCCGGGTGCTGGCCTATTTCGGCCGCAGCATCCTGCTGGCCCTGATCGTGGTCATCCCGACGGCGCTTGTCGGTGTCGTGCTCGGCGCCATGATCGGCGTCATCGCCGCCGCGGGGCAGGTCTCTTCCCCCGGCGCCGCTACGGCGTTCGGCGTCTTCGTGGGGCTAGTGATCTGGTTCGTCGCCCTGTTCTTCTTCTACCGCTTCGGCATCGTCCTGCCGGCCACGGCCATCGGCCGGCCGCTCGGTTTCGGTGAGGCCTGGCGGGCGACGCGCGGCACGCTCGGGGCGATTTTGCTGCTGACGCTGATCATGACCCTGGTGGGGATCCTGAGCAACATCCTCCTCACCGGGCGGGTCGGCTTCGCCACCCTCCCCCCCCGGCGCACGCGCCGCTGGCCTTCGCGCTCATCCAGCTCTGGACATGGTTCATGACCATGATCGGCGTCAGCCTGCTGACGACGCTTTACGGCCATTACGTCGAGAAGCGCGAACTGGCCGTCTGAGCGCGCCGGCCGTGCGACCGGTGCGGCCGTCAACTGAGGATCGGGACTTGGGGCGAGATCGGGGCATCGGCCGCGGTTTCGCCCCGTCTGATTCGCCGAAATGAGGCAGCCCGGCCCGATTCCGGCCCTGTCGATGCCGGGATCCGGGCAACCGGGGCGTGAATCTTCGGTTCCGAGCCGGAAAAAAAGTCTCCCGACTGTTTCCCCGATGATCAGGAATACGGGGAAGTTCCGTTTCCAGCCGATCGACAATCCTGCTGGGGCGATCATCGGGCCGGGTGATGCGTCCCTGGCCGCGAAACGAAGAAGGTGATGCAGTGCATTGATATTGCATGAGAAGCTCGCTTCGGGCCGCGCGTTCACCCTCGGGTTGCGATCCGAAGCCGAAAATGGCCGGCGGGCCGTTCCCGGGAATTGACCAACATGACGGAAATGTGGCGAAGAGACGAAATTCTTGGGCATATCCATTTGCAAATGCTATCAATGACAGGTGGCGCCATGCGCGTGAGCCGCGTGTATGGGCGCGCATGGCCGGGTGGGGGACCCGGGCCGCTTTCAGGGACGGGGCGGAGTCCGGTGAATTGCCGGGCGTGCGGCACGCTGCATGAGGAGTTGTGCGATGAGTGATTTCAATCTGGACTGGACGGCCATTGGTGCCGATGGCTCGATCACGCTGGGCTCGGGAGACAAGACCGTGGGGGTGACGGTTTCCACCCCTGCCAATGACGATGGCCGTTCCTTCTCCTATACCTCGGCCGAGGATGGCGTGCTGACCGCCGCGGCGGCCGGCAACCCCGTGACGGCCGACATTTCCTTCGACAGCCCGGTTGCCAATCTGACATTCGAACTTCTCGACGTGGATTCTCAGCCCGGAGCCTGGGACGACAAGGTCACGGTCCTGGCTCATGACGCCGACGGCAACCTCCTGCCCGTCACCTTTTCCGATACCGAGAGCTATCATGCGGTTTCGGGCAACACGGTCGAGGCCGAAGGGGGCAACTCGTCCGGCGTCGAGGGCTACGGTGCGCCCGACAGCGTGACAGTCACCATCCCCGGGCCGGTTTCCTCGCTCTCGATCATTCTTGACAATGGCGCGGATGCGGCCAGCTCGGGCACCGTGCGCATCGGTGATCTGTCCTTCGATGCCTACCATGCAGACGACGATGGCGCCGATGCGGACGACGATGGCGCCGACGCCGGCGACAGCGCCATGATCGACTCGGGTTCGGGCCATGCCGATGCCGACGACCCGGGCGATGGCAGCCATTCGGGCGATGACGGTGCCAGCGGCGCCTCGGGCACCGGAGGGGGGGGCGGCTCGCTCGACTACATCGTCGAGGGCACTGCGGGCGATGACATCATCGACTACAACTACACCGGAGACCCCGAGGGCGACCGGGTCGATCACGACGACAACGCCGCCGACAATGATGACGACGTGATCAAGGCCTTCGGCGGCGACGACCGCATCCGGGCCGGCGACGGCAACGACACGGTCTATGCCGGGGACGGCGACGACAGGGGATCGGGAGACGACGGCAACGACACCATCTATGCCGGCGCGGGAGACGATACCCTTCACGGCGGCAAGGGCGACGATACGCTCTGGGGCGGTGCCGGCAATGACGCGCTCGAGGGCGGTTCGGGCGACGATACGCTCAACACCTGCGGCGATGGCGAGGCCGACGAGGCCCATGGCGGCGCGGATGCCGACACCTTCCACGCCGGCGCGGGGGATACCGTCACCGGCGGCCATTCGGGCCATGATCTCGACACGCTCATGGTCGAGGGGCCGATCACCGTCACCCTCGATGGCGGCGGTGTCTACAATCTCGATGTCGGTGACACGCTCGATTTCGGCTCCGGTGCCAATGTCAGCGGCACCGTCACCGGCCCCGGCCTGTCCGACCCGGTCCGTTTCGAGGAGATCGAACGCATCGAGGCGACCGACAAGTGCCCCGTGCCCTGCTTCACCAATGGCACGCTGATCGCCACCCCCTATGGCGAGGTGCCGATCGAGACGCTCGAGGTGGGCGACCGCGTCATCACCCGCGACAACGGGGTGCAGCGCATCCGCTGGATCGGCGAACGCACGGTCGGCGGCGACGAGCTCAGGCGCATGCCCTCGCTGCGTCCGGTGCTGATCGAGGCCGGCGCCCTCGGCAACGGGCTGCCCGAACGCGATCTTCTGGTTTCGCCCAACCACCGCATGCTGGTGACCGGGCAGGCCGATCTCCTCTATGGCGAGCCGGAAGTGCTGGTGGCAGCCAAGCATCTCACCCATCTGCCCGGCGTGCGGCCGGTGGATGTCGAGAACGTCACCTATTTCCACATCCTGTTCGACCGTCACGAGGTGGTGCTTTCGAACGGCACCTGGTCCGAGAGCTTCCGCCCGGGCGATGTCGGCATGGACGCGCTCGAGGAAGATCAGCGCCGCGAGATCCTTGCGCTCTTCCCCGAGCTGGCCGAGGAGACGGCGCGGGTGATCGAGTTCCCGGCCGCCCGGCGGATCCTCAAGCGGCACGAGGCCGAGGCGCTCGGCTGAGCCGGGATGCCCCGCAAAGGGAGGCGGGATCGGCCCGTCGGGCCGGTGCTGGCCGTCAGCCACTGGCCGGTCAGGATCACCGCGGCCGGGGGCGTGATCGGTGCGCCGGGCCGCGGGTCGTGCGGCAGTGCCCTCCCCGGCCGGGGTCGGCACCGGAAACCATGGGCCGGGAGGCGGCTGACCGTTCGGCCCGTGACCCCCCATGCGGGCCGTGAGAGCTGACGGCGACCCTGCGTTTGCGCACCTTGCGTTTGCTGCAAAAAGGGCGGGCGCGCTGCCGGCGGAAACCGTCGGGAAAGCCGTCCCGGCATGACATGCCATGACCGGTCGCCGCGCGGCGGTTGTCTTCGGGACTGTTGCAGGCTGCGCGCACACAAGCCGTCCCGCCTCGGAACGGGCCGGTTCGTTCTTGCCGGAGAGCGTCCCACCGACACAGGCATCTTGGCGTGGCAGGCAGGCGCCGGCGGTAGCGGGGCCCCGCGGCTCTTTCCGACAAGCGGTGATGATTGCGTCTCGCCTGCGAAAGGGTGCGAGCCGGCCCCTGCCGATCATCACGCGCATGAGCCTCGAACCGTTTACTCCGGTGCTTACGCCGGCACGGGCAGGGGAACGGCTATTCCCGAGGGCCGTGCTTCGGGGGCGTTCATATCGTCCGTCGCCTGAAGTGGGCCGATCACCGCTCACCGGGTCGGATCTCTTCCGAGCGGGCGGAGCCGCCAACCGGCCCGGCAGCTTCTGCCCGCTCCTTCGCTCCTTCGGCAATTCACGCAGCGGCCACCTCGTCGTCGGAGCGGCATTTGCCTTCCCTCAAAGACAAGCTCACGTTCCGTTCATGCCGTCCCGCAAGAGCGGCCACCGCTGCGCCGGGCAGGATGGTCCGCATGAGGATCGATCTGCCGGGCCGTCCGCCCGGGGCCCATCCCTCCGGCGACCCGATCGTCGGCCGCTTCGGCCATGGGGCGGCGGCCGCTTGCCTGTCGTCCTTCTCTCCTGCGCCTTGTCCGCCGCCGTCGGGGGGGCTAGTCAGGCGGTGAGCGCGTGAGGGGGCAGCGGTGCGGGCAACGGAGCCGAGGCGATACGAGGCGGGGGAGGTGGTCAGCGTGCTGCCGCTGCGCCAGCCGGCCGTGCCCTTCGACTATCTCGTGCCCGAGGGCGGCGTGACCGAAGGCGCCTTCGTCGAGGTGCCGCTCGGGCGCTCCGCCGCCTTTGGCGTGGTCTGGGGGCCGGGGAGCGGCGAGGTGGCCCGCGAGCGGCTGAAACCCGTCAGCCGCATTCTCGATCTGCCGCCACTCTCGCCGGTGCTGCGCCGTTTCATCCGACGGATGGCCGATTACACCATGGCTTCCGAAGGAGCGGTTCTGCGGCTCACCACCCGCGCGCCGGGGCTTTTCGACGGGCCCGGCACCCGCCGGCTGTGGCGCTGGAGCGGCAGAGAGCCTGCCAGAATGACCCCGGCGCGGCGCCGTGTGCTCGACTACCTTGCCGCCGCCGGCCCCGAGGCGACGATGTCCGCGACCGACATCGCCCGCGCCGCCGGCGTCTCTCCTGCCGTGGTGCAGGGGCTGGCACGGGCCGGCGTGCTCTCCCCCGTCGAGGCGCCGCGCGATGCGCCCTTCGACAGGCTTGACCATGCCCGTCCCGGCAAGGCGCTCTCACCCGATCAGGCCCGGGCGGCGGCACGGCTGCGGGAGAAGGTCGCGGCCGGGGGCTTCGGCGCGACGCTGCTCTACGGGGTGACGGGTTCGGGCAAGACCGAGGTCTATCTCGAGGCGGTGGCCGAATGCCTCGCCCGCGGCCGCCAGGCCCTCGTTCTTCTGCCCGAGATCGCTCTCACATCGGCCTTCGTCGCCCGGGTCGAGGCCCGGTTCGGGGCGCGGCCGGCCGAATGGCATTCGGGGGTGGGCGGTGCGGCGCGGCGCCGGGTCTGGCGCATGGTCGCCGAAGGGGGGGCGGAGCTCGTCGTCGGCGCCCGCTCGGCGCTGTTCCTGCCCTTCCGCGATCTCGGTCTGATCGTCGTCGACGAGGAGCACGATCCCTCCTACAAGCAGGAGGAGGGGGTGATCTATCACGCCCGCGACATGGCAGTGCTCAGGGCCTCGCTCGAAGGGGCGCAGATCGTGCTGGCCTCGGCCACGCCCTCGCTCGAAAGCTGGGTCAATGCCGAGGCAGGGAAATACGAGCGGCTCGATCTGCCCCGTCGCTTCGGGGCGGCGGTGCTGCCGAAGATGCAGGCGGTGGACATGCGGCACGAGGCGCTGCCCGCCACGCGCTGGATCTCGCCGACGCTGGCGCGCGCGGTGGAAGAGCGTCTCGCATGCGGGGAACAGGCGCTCCTTTTTCTCAACCGGCGCGGCTATGCCCCTCTCACCCTCTGCCGCGCCTGCGGTCATCAGATCGGCTGCCGCCATTGCGACGCGCGCATGGTCGCCCACCGGCTGCGGGGCGAGATGATGTGTCACCAGTGCGGCCACGCCATGCCCCTGCCCACGGCCTGCCCCGCCTGCGGGGCGGAGGAGCGGCTCGCCCCCATCGGCCCCGGCATCGAGCGGCTGGCCGAGGAAGCGGCCGCGCTCTTCCCCGAGGCGCGGATTGCACTCCTTTCCTCCGACATGGCGCTCTCGCCTGCGGCGCTCGAGGCCGAGATCGAACGGATCGCCCGCGGCGGGGCCGACATCGTCATCGGCACGCAGATGGTCGCCAAGGGCCACAATTTCCCGCTTCTCACGCTGATCGGGGTGATCGATGTCGATCTCGGGCTCGAGGGGGGCGATCTTCGGGCCGCCGAGCGCAGCTTCCAGCTGGTGCGGCAGGTGGCGGGTCGGGCGGGGCGGGCCGAGCGGCCCGGGCTGGCCCTGATCCAGACCCACCAGCCGGCCCATCCGGTGGTGCAGGCGATGCTGGCCGACGACCCGGAAGCCTTCTGGCGCGCCGAGGCCGCGCAACGCCGTGCGGCCGGCATGCCCCCCTTCGGCCGGCTCGCGGGCATCATCCTCTCGGGCCCCGATGCCGAGGAGGTGATGGATGCAGGGCGGGCCCTGGCCGCCGCCGCCCGGCCGCTGCGCGCGGCCGGCATCGCCCTTTACGGCCCCGCCCCGGCACCGATCGCCCGGATCCGCGGCCGCCACAGGGTGCGTCTTCTCGCGCAGGCGCCGAGGGGGGTGCGGATCCAGCCCCATCTGCGCCGCTGGCTCGCTTCGGTGCGGCGGCCGGCCTCGGTGCGCCTCGTGGTCGATATCGACCCCCAGAGCTTCCTCTGAGGGTCGTCCCGTCGCCTTTCGGGGCCAACTCCGTCTGGCAATGCGGGGGCGGGAAGGCTAAGAGAGGCGGCGAAAGACACGGGAGCGCGGGAAGGGAAGGACGAACGGATGCGGCGGCCGATCATGCCGAAACAGGGGATCCTCGACATCACCCCCTATGAAGGCGGCGAGAGCCGCCTCGAGGCCGGGCGCGAGGTCATCAAGCTGTCCTCGAACGAAAGCCCCTGGGGGCCGTCCGAGGCGGCGCTTGCGGCCTATCGCGCCGCCGGCGAACGGCTGGCCCTCTACCCCGACGGCAGCCACCGCGCCCTGCGTGAAGCGATTGCCGAGGTGCACGGTCTTGATGCGGATCGCATCGTCTGCGGCGCAGGGTCCGACGAGATCCTCGGGCTGCTCTGCCATGCCTATGCCGGGCCGGGCGACGAGGTGATCCGCACCGGGCACGGTTTCGCCATGTACGAGATCTACGCCCGCGGCGCCGGGGCGACGCCGGTGGTGGCGCCCGAACGCGACCGTGTGGTCGATGTCGATGCCATTCTCGACAAGGTGACGGAGAACACGCGGCTCGTCTTCATCGCCAACCCCGCCAACCCGACCGGCACCATGATCCCGGAGAAGGAGGTGGTGCGCCTTGCCACGAGCCTGCCCGAACATGTGCTGCTGGTGCTCGATGGCGCCTATGCCGAATTCGTCGAGGGGTTCGACGGCGGCGCCGCCCTCGTCGATGCCCGCGACAATGTGGTGATGACGCGGACCTTCTCGAAGATCCACGGCCTCGGCGCCCTGCGCGTCGGCTGGGCCTACGGGCCCGATCACGTGATTGACGTGCTCAACCGGCTGCGCAGTCCGTTCAATGTCAGCGCGCCGGCGCTGGCAGCGGCGGCCGCCGCAGTGCGCGACACCAACCGCGTCGGCTGGCTGAGGGCCGAGAATGCCCGCCTCAGGACGTGGATGACAGAGCGGCTCACCGCCCTCGGCATCGCCATCGACCCCTCCTTCGCCAATTTCGTCCTTGCCCGTTTCGACAGCCCCGCGACCGCCGATGCCGCCGATCAGGCGCTGCGGGCACGGGGCATCATCGTCCGCAAGGTCGCCGGCTACGGACTGCCCGAGGCGCTCAGGATCACCGTCGGCACCGAGGAACAATGCCGCAAGGTGGTGGCGGCGATCGAGGATTTCATGGCCGGCCGGGCCGCGGCGGTCGGGGAGGGAGCCGATGGCTGAGCGGATGCGCGGGGCTGCAGAGGCACAGATGTCCTTTCCTGCGGAGGAGAGGACGGGGGAAGCTGTCGGATCCGACGCCGCCCATGCCGCCGCCGGCGGAACCGGTGCGGAAGGTGCCGCAGCAGATGCCGGCCGGGAAACGGAGACGGCGGGGCAGGGCGGTGCGCCGGCCGCGCCGCTCTATCGCCATGTCGCCTTCATCGGTCTGGGGCTCATCGCCTCCTCGCTCGGCCAGGCGATGAAGGCCCTCGGGCTTGCGGGGCGCATCACCGGCCATGCCCGCTCGCAGAAGACCCGGGTCGAGGCGCGCGAGGTCGGCTTCGTGGACGAGGTCTTCTCCACGCCCGAGGAGGCGGTGGCCGGGGCCGATCTCGTCATCCTCGCGACCCCCGTGCGGGCCATGGGGGAAATCGCCCGCCGCATCGGCCCTCATCTTTCGGAGGGCGCGACGGTGAGCGATGTCGGCTCGGTCAAGCGGTTCGTGGTCGAGGCGGTGCGGCCCCATCTGTCCGCAGGGGTGCACTTCATTCCGGCCCATCCGATTGCCGGCACGGAGCATTCGGGGCCGAAGGCCGGGTTCCCGGAGCTCTTTCACGGTCGCTGGTGCATCTTCACCCCGCTCGAGGGCACCGACCCGGCGGCGCTTGCGCGCTACCGGCGGCTGTGGGAGGCGGTCGGCTCGAAGGTGGACGAGATGGACCCCGACCATCACGATCTGGTGCTTGCGGTCACCTCCCATGCGCCTCATCTCATCGCCTATACCATGGTCGGGGTGGCGGACGATCTCGGCCGGGTCACCGACTCGGAAGTGATCCAGTATTCGGCGGCCGGCTTTCGCGACTTCACCCGCATCGCCGCCTCCGACCCGACCATGTGGCGCGACGTGTTCCTCACCAACAAGGATGCGACGCTCGAGATTCTCGGCCGCTTCACCGAGGAGCTCTTCGCGCTCCAGCGGGCGATCCGCATGGGCGACGGAGATTTTCTCCACACCTATTTTACCCGGACAAGAGCGATCCGCCGTGGTATTCTCGAAGCGGGGCAGGATGTGCCCCTGCCCGATTTCGGTCGCGCCGTGCTGCCAAGGGTGATCGCGGCCGAGACGGGGACGGGCCAGGTCGAAGAGGCGGGAGCGAACCCGCCCGAAACGGCCGAAGGAGAGGCGAGAGGCAGGAACGATGCCGCAGCCGGGCTGGAAACCGGAGCAAGCGGGAGCGGCGAGGAGACCGCACCAGAGGGCCGAGGCGGCCGGAGCTGACCGCCGCGCGGTTCGTTGCATAGGTCTGCAAGCCGGGGACACGCACCACCGTCAACCACGAGCGCATCCTTGCGGCACCGGCCGACCACCGGCACGACCCGCCGGTGCCGCTGCGGACCGGATCCCGGAGAGGATCCTGCCGGCCGCCCCGCTCTGTCGCTTCGCGGGGCTCCTCTGGGTCGGGCTTGCATTCGCGGCCTGCCTCGCCCTGATCGCGGGTGCGGCCGGTGCCGGCGATCTGCGCCCGAAGCCCCGTCCCGGCATCGCACCGGTCATGCCCATGCCCGATCTGCGCCTTGCTCCGATCCTCTACCCGCCTGCCGATCCTGCGGTCACCGGCCGTCCGCCGGTTTATTTTCACCCTGATCTGCGGCCGAAGCCGCGCCCTCTGTGTGCCGCGCGTCCCGCCCGGCCGGCGCCGCTCACCCTGGCCCGGGTGCCGGTCTTCTTCCGCTGGGATCTGCGCCCGACGCCCCGCCCGGCGCTGCGGCGCGTGGCATCAGCGGGCGGGCCGATCGCCCTTGCGGCGCGTCCGCCGGTCAAGGTGGTGTTCTTGCCCGAGGAGCTGAAGAAGCTCGGTCGGCGGCTCGGTGCGGTCCCCGTGCTGCCGGCGGCCCCCGGAGCCACGGCGGTTGCCGTGCGCCCGGCCCTCCGGCGGAAACCCCTCCCGGTTCCCGCCGCCTTCAACCCGGCCGAACGGGCGGTGTGTGGCGATCCGGCGATCCGCGGCGTGCCCGTTCCGACCGTCACCGGCCGCCTGCGCGGCTGCGGCATCGTCAATCCGGTCAGGGTGAGCGAGATCGACGGGCTGCGCCTCACCGCCCCCGCAACCATCAACTGCGCCACGGCGAAATCGCTCAAGCGCTGGATCCGCAGCGGGGTGAAGCCGGTGGTGGGGCGCTATGGCGGCGGGCCGGTGGGCCTCAGGGTGATTGCCAGCTATTCCTGCCGCACCCGCAACAGCCGCCCCGGCGCGAAGCTTTCCGAGCATGCCAGGGGCAATGCGGTCGATGTGGCGGCGATCATTCTTGCCGACGGCCGTTCGATCTCGGTGCGCGAGAAATGGGGGCGTGGCCGCGAAGGGCGGATCCTCGCCCGGCTGCACCGGGCGGCCTGCGGCCCCTTCGGCACCGTGCTCGGCCCCCGTTCCGACCGCTATCACCGCGACCATTTCCATCTCGACGTGGCCCGCTACCCGTCCGGTCCCTACTGTCGCTGACCGGCCCGCGTGGCAGCCCCCTTGCGCTTCGCCGCGTGACGGTCCACCTTGCCCGGGGCGCGGCGGGCGCCCGCCGGGAGGGCAGCAGGATCATGGCCGGAAACGGGGGTTCGAAGACGCAGGCGGGCAGCAGGAAGGGGGGCGCACTCCGCAAGGGGCGGCCGCTCAGGATCCATTTCACCGCTTCGAACGCGCCCGAAGCGCAGGCGGCGCTGGAGGAGCTCGTGCGCCGTTACGGACAGGTGCCGCTCGAGGAGGCCGATGTGATCGTCGCTCTGGGTGGCGACGGCTTCATGCTCGACACGCTCCACGCCACCCGCGAGCTCGAGATTCCCGTTTACGGGATGAATCGCGGCTCGGTCGGCTTCCTGATGAACGAATACCGCCCCGATGATCTCATCGCGCGGCTCGAGGCAGCCGAGGAGACCGTCATCAACCCCTTGCGGATGCGGGCGGAGGATGTCGAGGGCCGGATCCGCGAGGCGCTGGCGATCAACGAGGTATCGCTGCTTCGGGCCGGCCCGCAGGCGGCGAAGCTGCGCATCTCCGTCGATGGCAAGGTGCGGATGCCCGCGCTCGTGGCCGACGGGGTGCTGGTGGCGACCCCGGCCGGCTCGACCGCCTACAACTACTCCGCCCACGGGCCGATCCTGCCGATCGCCTCGGACGTGCTGGCGCTCACCGCCATGGCCCCGTTCCGCCCGCGGCGCTGGCGCGGCGCGATCCTGCCCAAGAGCGCGAAGGTGCGGATCGACATTCTCGAGCCCGACAAGCGGCCGGTGATGGTCGATGCCGACGGGCGCGGCGCCTGGCGGGTAAGATGGGTCGAGGTCGAGAGCGACCCGACGATCAGGCATCATCTGCTGTTCGATCCGGGGCACGGTCTGGAGGAAAGACTGATCCGGGAACAGTTCGTCTGAAGCGGCTTGGCCCGGCGCATGATTGCGACCGGGGCGCCGGGAAGGCCATGCCGGGGCCGGACGAAGCGCACCTCGTCGGCCCTTGCCTCCGGCGGCACTTGTGATCACAATGGCGCCATGCAGGATCGACGTCCCAGCCCGGCCGCCGCCCCCCGCAGCGCCGACGGTCCACCGGCCCATGAGCGGGTCTATCGCGACCTTCGATCGCGCATCATGCATGGCGAGCTGATGCCCGGCGAGCATCTCACTCTGCGCGGTCTCGCCGAGGAATACGGCCTGTCGATGACGCCGGTGCGTGAGGCGGTGCGCCGGCTCTCGACCGAGGGCGCCCTTGCCCTCACCGCCACCGGCCGCATCACCACACCCGAGCTCGATGCCGCCCGCATCGAGGAGCTGGCGGTGCTGCGGTCGCTGATCGAGCCCGAGCTGGCCGCCCGGGCGCTGCCACGGGCCCATTTCGCCCTGATCGACCGGATGAACGCCATCAACTCCTCGATCGCCGAAGCGGCTGTGAAGGGCGATGCCTGCCGCTATATCCGCCACAACCTCGAATTCCACCGCGCGCTCTATCTCAGGGCACAGGCGCCGGCGATGCTGGCGGTGATAGAGACCGTGTGGCTGCAGCTCGGCCCGACCATGCGGCGGCTCTACGAGGAGCAGTCCCGCCAGGTGCCGCCCAGGGCTCACCGGGTGATGCTGGCGGCGCTGAAGGCGGGGGACGAGCCGGCGCTGCGCCTGGCGGTGAAGACCGACGTCACCCGCGGGCTGCGCCATCTCCTCGGGCAGGAGGGGGCCGGGTGAGCCTCGCCGCCCGGCTCGAAGAGCTGTTCGGGGCGCGGGTGGCGGCGGTCACGCCGCTCTCGGCCAGCTACGGGCTCGAGGTGTTGCGGGTCGATCTGGCCGACGGCCGGTGCCTCGTCGTCAAGCACGGGGCCGGGCCCAGGCCGGGGCACCTTCCGCTCGAAGGCTGGATGCTGGAGCGGCTCGCGGGCGAGCTGCCGGTGCCTCGGCTCCACCACGTCGCCGGGGATCTCCTGGTGATGGACCATCTTGCCGGCGGGCCGCCGGGGCCGGCCTGCGAAGCAGACATGGCACGTCATCTCGCCCGGCTTCATGGTGAGAGGAGGCCCTTCTTCGGCCTCGAGCGCGACACATCGATCGGCCCTTTGCCGCAGCCCAACCCGCCGACCGATCGGTGGCTCGACTTCTTCCGCGATCACCGGCTCCTGTTCATGGCACGCAGGGCCGCGGCGGCGGGGCGGATCGGCCCGCGGCTTCTCGCCCGGATCGAGCGGCTGGCGGCGGATCTCGAGCGCCATGTCGCCGAACCGGCCTGGCCGGCGCTTCTTCACGGCGACGTCTGGAGTGGCAACGTGCTCTGCCGGGCCGGGCGGGTGACAGGGTTCATCGACCCGGCGCTGCAATACGGCCATCCCGAGCTCGAACTTGCCTTCATGACCATGTTCGCCACGGTCGGCGACCGGTTCTTCGCCGCCTATGGCGAGCTGCGCCCCGAATTCGACCCGGCGGGCTTTGCCGAGCGGCGCGAGATCTGGCTGATCTGGCCCCATCTCACCCATGTGCTGATCGAGGGGCCGTCCTATGCCGGTTTCATCGACCGGGTGCTGGCTCGCCGGGGCTACTGAGCCGCCGGCAGGCCCGGACGGTCCCTTCGCCGGGGCTGTTTCGCTGTGACGGGCGGTGGCGGCGCGCGCGGCGGTGGCAACGCCCGAAAGATGCAGAGGGGCTCCGGGTCACCGCCCCGGCCCGGGGCGTGACCGGCCGCGCCCGGTGGCGATGCGCCGCGCGCAGGTGAAGACGCGAGGCAGATGCGCGGTGCCGAGACGCATCGCCGCGCCGTGCCGTTTGCTGTGCGGACATGCCGGGCCGTGCCCGACCGGCC
>WFPA01000222.1 GCA_015487815.1 Albidovulum sp. | reverse complement strand
CGAGGGCACGGAGATGGTGATGCCCGGCGACAACGTGAACTTCGAGGTCGAGCTGATCGCGCCGATCGCGATGGAAGAGCGCCTGCGCTTCGCCATCCGCGAGGGCGGCCGCACCGTCGGCGCCGGCGTCGTCTCCAAGATCATCGAGTAAGGGGCGCGGCTCCGTCCGCATTCCTCTTCGAACACGCATGAGAAAGGGCCCGCCTTTGCGGGCCCTTTCCATGTGTGCAGCGGCGGGCGCGATCATGCGCGCCGGCCTCAGCAGTCGAGCACATCCTCCGAATAGGCTTCGGGCGCCAGGGCGACGACGTCGCCCTCGGCAAGCTTTTTGTAGGCCTTGCGCCCGTATTCCTTGCGCAGCTCGCGCTTGTAGGCCTTGTAGAAGCGCACGAAGAGTTCCGTGCCGATGGCGCCGGTGGCATAGATCTCGTCGGTCTGCGGGTCATGCTCGAGGGTGATCGCCGCCAGGGGCGCCGGGGCCGGCCCTGCAACCACCCTGGCGCCTTCGGCCGGGTCATAGACACTGCCATGGGCGCAGCAGACGATGACGTGATCATGGTCGGAAAAGCTCGTGGGCCCCGTCGCATAGTGGAGAAAGGCGGTGTCGTGGGCGATGTAGCTCAGCGCATGAGGACAGATGCCGGCATAGGCGACGATGCGGTTGCCGGGGCCGACACCGCCCGGCCAGACATATTCGTGCCCCTCGGTGTCGCGGGTGCTGACGCCTTCCGCCGGATCCCGGTCGAGCCGGATCAGAAGGGCCGGTGTCGCCTTGTAGGGGTAGTTGAAGATCAGGGTCTGATTGTCTTCGAGGGCCGAGGCGCGGATGGGTGCGCCATCGGCATCGACAAGGCGGGAACGGGGGGGATTGTCGAGAATGTCGGCAAAGACCGGGCCCGGCCGGCCGGCAACGCCAAGTGCTGCGGTGGCGATGGCAGTACGGGCGCAGGCCTTGAGGAACAGCCTGCGGTCGAGATCATGGGTCATGGCAAACTCCTTCGGCAGTCATGACAGCTGTCATGGCGGCTGAGATGCAGGGAAGGCCGCAGGAGGGGCATGTACCCGACCTCCGATCGTTCCCTGCAGGTGGACAGTGGTTCAAGTGGCGAGAGGTGAGAAAGGCACGACCCGGACAGGCCGGATCGTGCCATTCTGTCCCGCCAGGCACGGCCCTCAGCGAATCCTGGCGGGATGGGCCGTTCGGGGATCAGGCTTCGAACATGTCGCGCCAGAGGCCCTTGCCCCATTCGATGTTGGCCTTGCCGAGATCCTTCGACCGGTCGTTGATCATCACCACATCGGTGAAGCCCCAGCCCTGGCCGGTGCCGTCATGCTTGTACTTGGCATCGACCATGATCGACTCGAGCGGATCGGCGCTCACCGCCGAGTAGCAGATGGTCTCCGGGCTCTGCCACGGCACTTCCTTGCCCTCGGCATGGGCGGCGATCATGCGGGCGACGATCTTGGCCTCGGAGTTGGCGGTGTTGCCGGACTTCGAGAACGGCATCGGCCGTGCATCGCCGGCGACGTAGGTGTGTTCGTCGCCGATGACGTGATAGCGGAGCGGGTCGATCGCCGCCTCCTTCTGCGGGCTCTTCGGATCGGCGAGGCCGAGATTCTCGATCAGCCGCGCCGCCCGCACCCGCGGATAGATGGCCGCGTCGGCGAATTCGATCTCCTCGAAATCCGTGACGACCTTCTTCTTGCCGACGTCGATTCCCTCGATCTTGGTCGAGGGCATGTATTCGAGAACGTCCTTGTAGAGCTCCTCGAAGGCGGCGAGGAAGCCCTCGGCCTTGATGGTCGGCTTCTCGTTCGGGTCGATCAGAACGACCTTGCCGGGGATGTCCTCCTTCTGGAAGTAGGAGGCGATCATGCAGGCCCGCTCATAGGGCCCCGGCAGGCAGCGGTAGTTGCCGGGCGGCACGGTGAGCAGGAACACGCCTTCCTCGAAGTCCTCGAGCTTGCCCTTGAGGGTCAGATGCTCCGAGGCCGGCTTGAAGGCGGCCGGCCAGTTCTGGGCGACCATGTACTGTTCGGCCGGATCCTCGACGCCGAAGGACTCGTACATGTAGTCGATGCCCGGCGAGAGCACGATGTAGTCGTAGTCGATCGTGCCGAGGCTGGTGTATGCACGGCGCTTCTCGCGGTCGAGATCGACGAGCGCCGCCTGCAGCCAGATGTAGCCGTTGTTGCGGGCCGCATCGACATAGGAGTGGATCAGCATGTCGGTTTCGACCACGCCATGCAGCCACAGGTTCGACAGGGGGCAGGAAAAGAAGACCGAGCTCGGCTCGAGAAGGACGACATCGAAGTCGGGCTTTGCCTTCTTGAGGTATTTGGCCATCGTCAGGCCGGACCAGCCGCCGCCAACGACGACGACGCGCGGCCCCTTGGCGGCCGGCAGCGGAGCGGCCATCATGGTGCCGCCGGCAACGGCGGCCGCAGCCGGCTTCGCCTTGCCCCCGATGGTCGCCGCACCGGCGACCCCGGCCGCGCCGAGCTTCAGAAAGCCGCGGCGGCCAATCCCGTTGGTCTTGCGTTCTGTCATGCCAGTTCTCCCCATTTCAGAAATGCCGCTGAATGCGGCGCCACACCCGACACGGCGCCCGGAGCGCCCTGCCGGGGATCTCCCGCCGGAAGGTTAACCTCTCCCTTCCGGCCCTCCCGCGTTCGGCTTGTGCCGATACACATTCATCCATTCAGCCATTCAAATTCACGAAGATTTTATTTCGTCATGCCCGCATTGCGAGAAAAAAAACTGCGCTGCGACATTTTGTCGATAGCGGCGCGACGCCCCTTTTGCCGGAGTCCCCGAGAGATGTGGCCTGCTGCGCGGCACCCCGAGCCGGCAGGCCCCGTGTCGGATCCCGGGCGGGAATGTCGCCCTTCCCGGCTCCGGACGATTGCCCCGCCAACGCACGGCAGGTCAGGATGCGACGGGTTTTCGGGCGGAACATATCAGGGCCAGGCACATGATCCCGGAAAACCGGAAAAATGGCATATGCTCCGGTCGCCGGACGGGCGGGCCTTCCCCGGCCGTTTCCGATCAGGGGGCGGAAACCGCTTGCAGGGCGTCTTCGGCATGAGGTGCCTCGGGCACTTCTTCTCCTGCTGGCGGTTCTGCTCGTCGCTTCGGCCGGCCCCGTGGCGGCGATGCTTGTCGCCCCGAAGGCAGATGTCACGGGTCTATCCGACCATCCGGTGATGGGGCGCATGCCCGGCAGCCTGATCGCCGGAGGCGTGCGGCGCGATTTCGCCCGTATCGGTTATCCCCGAGAACTGGGTGGGCGGCGGAAAGAGGTGACGGCCTCCGGCACGGCCGAGGGGGCGGCATGGAATCTCGTCTACTGGTCGCCACCCGATGTCGGTCCCGATGCGGCGACGGCCGTCTATCGAAGGAATCCCGAGAAGCTCGGTTTCGGGATCGTGCTCGATGAGGCCGATCCCCGAGGGGTTTCCTGCAAGGGAATCGAGCAGCTTGCCGGGGGCGATTTCCCGCCGCTTTCGTGGCCGATTCACCTTCTTGTCGGTCTTGGTCGGCTGGGAGGCAGGGAGACTCTCGTCGCGGCCTATGCGTTCACCGCCAGGACGACGTGGGGGAAGGGACAACTGGCTCTTCCCGCAGGTGGTCGAATCGGGTGCGGTGGGTGACCGGCTCGAGGTCGTCACGCCGGAGAAGATCGGGGCGGACATCGCCAGCGCCGGGCATGTGATTCTCGATGGCATCCTGTTCGATTATGACAGCGCCCGCCTGCATTCCGATTCCGCACCCGCCCTTGCGGCGATTG
>WFPA01000221.1 GCA_015487815.1 Albidovulum sp. | reverse complement strand
GTATAGACGTCGCGCGCGGCCTGCAGCGCCATCTCGGCGTCCCAGGCATGGACCGATCCGGCATGCTTGTGCGCGAGCCCGTTGCGCGGGCGGATGAAGACCTCCCAGAGAGGCATTTCCTTTTCGCTCATGAGATGTTCCTTTCGTCCTTGTCGTCAGGGCCGGCAGGGTGGTGCTGACAGGCAGCGCCGGACACTGCGACGGCCCGGGGATGCATGCCGAACAGCAGGCAGCGGCTTACTCCGCCGCCATTGGGGCCGCTTCGGAGGCGTGCTTCGCCGCCCAGGCGGCGGCCGCCTCGCGCACCCAGGCGCCTTCCTCATGGGCCTTGCGGCGTGCCTCGAGCCGGTCGCGGTTCATCGGGCCGTACCCCTTGACCACGCGCCAGAACTCGTCCCAGTCGATCGGGCCGTGGTCCCAGCCGCCGGCACCGTCGTTCTTCTCGGGGTTCCACTTGAGATCGGGATCGGGCACCTCGAGGCCGAGGTAATGGGCCTGCGGCACGGTGGCGTCGATGAACTTCTCGCGCAGCGCGTCGTTGGAGAAGCGCTTGATCTTCCATTTCATCGACTGTTCGGAATGGACCGATTCGCTGTCATGGGGGCCGAACATCATCAGCGCCGGCCACCACCAGCGATTGAGCGCGTCCTGCGCCATTTCCTTCTGCTCGGGCGTGCCGCGAACCAGTGCAAGAAGGATCTCGTAGCCCTGGCGCTGGTGGAAGCTCTCCTCCTTGCAGATGCGGATCATCGCCCGCGAATAGGGGCCGTAGGAGCAGCGGCAGAGCGCGATCTGGTTCATGATCGCCGCCCCGTCCACCAGCCAGCCGATGGCGCCGATGTCGGCCCAGCTCAAGGTGGGGTAGTTGAAGATCGAGGAATATTTCGCGGCGCCCGAGAGCAGCTGATCGACCAGCTCCTCGCGGCTGACGCCGAGCGTCTCGGCCGCCGAGTAGAGGTAGAGACCGTGGCCGCCCTCGTCCTGCACCTTGGCCAGAAGCGCCGCCTTGCGCTTGAGCGTCGGCGCGCGGGTGATCCAGTTGCCCTCGGGCAGCATGCCGACAACCTCCGAATGGGCGTGCTGACTGATCTGGCGAATGAGCGTGCGCCGGTAGCCGGCGGGCATCGGGTCGGTCGGCTCGATCTTTTCTTCCGCGTCGATGCGCTTCTGGAACGCCTCGAGGAATTCGGGCGTCTCGTCGGTCGAGGAATCGGCCCCGATCAGACCTTGCGAATACATGGATGTCCTCCCCCTGAACGGATGCTGGCGCCATTATTCGTTACAAATGCAACAAGTCAAGAGGGATTTCGTAACATGTTGCGCGCCAGGACGCGATGCGGCCCGTGCGGGCCCATGAGGAGATCAGTATTCGATGCCGGGCTGGGCCTTGATGCCGGCGCGGAACGGGTGCTTGACCAGCTCCATCTCGGTGACGAGGTCGGCCAGCTCCACGATCTCGTCCCTGGCGTTGCGCCCGGTGAGGATGACATGGGTCATCTCGGGCTTTTCCTCGGAAAGGAAGCGGACGATCTCGTTCACGTCGAGATAGTCGTAACGCAGGGCGATGTTGATCTCGTCGAGGAGGACGAGGCGGATGTCCGGGTTGCGGATCAGCTCCTTCGCCTTTTCCCACGCCGCTTCGGCCAGAGCGATGTCGCGGCTGCGGTCCTGCGTTTCCCAGGTGAAGCCTTCGCCCATGGCGTGGAACCGGCACAGATCGGCGAAATGCCGCTCGATCAGCATGCGCTCCCCGGTCATCCGGGCACCCTTTATGAACTGGACCACGGCCGAGGGCATGCCATGGGCGATGGCCCGGAAGACCATGCCGAAGGCGGCGGACGACTTGCCCTTGCCCTTGCCGGTATGAACGATGACGAGGCCCTTCTCGCGGGTCTTGGTGGCCATGATCTTGTCGCGCGCGGCCTTCTTCTTGGCCATCTTGCGCGCATGGCGTTCCTCGGGGGTCTCCGGCGTGGTGCTGTCGTTCATCCGTTCCTCCAGAAAAGGCGTATCCGTTAACCAATTCTTCACGATTGATCGCCTATTGTCGATCGGCATGGACCGAGCGGCAAGCGGCGGTGCCGGTCCGTGATCAGGCAGGGAGGGGGACATGTCAGCAAGGTGGATGGTCGCAGCTGTCTGCCTGGCGCTTGCGGCCTGCGATTCGCCCTCGCCCGGGCGGTTCGCACAAGAGGCGCGGCATGCGGTCGATGGGGATCGGTTCGCCGTGCACTGGACGGTGGAGGGCCGGCAGGGCGCGGCTCAGGCGATCCGTCTCAATAGGCGTTGGGGCGCCAGGCCGGCGGTGGTGCGGGCCCGGGCGGTGGCCGCGATCGAGCAGGTCACCCGTTGCCGGGTCGATGGCCGGACTGTGAGCGGCGACGCCAATGTCGTTCGAGCCACCCTCATCTGCCGATAGACAATCCTCGAACGCCCCCGGTCCGGCTCGTCCGGCGGTGCCACACCGGCCCTGCCGTTCTCCGGGCGGCGGCGTTGCGCCTGTCCGGCCCTGCCCGGTCCGGTTCGGTGCGCGGGGGCTTCCAGACCGTCACGGATCCTTGCCCGGCACGTTCCAGCGCATTCCTTCAGGCAATCCGTTTTCGCGCTTCAGGGCGGTACTGCACGGGATGTCGCCCGATGCGGCGGGCCGGCCGGTCCTCTCCCGTGCATGACGGCGATCCCGACCGTCCTTGCAAAAGGCGACGGCGCTTCAGCCTTGCGCCTTTCCGTTCCGGTCATTGCTCACCGGCCTTCCCGGAGACCGGCCTTCCCCGACAGAATGGCGTCGAGGGTGGCGCGGGCCGAGTTGAGACGAGGGCGCCAGAGACCGCGGGCAAGGGCCTCGGAAAGCCGCTCGGCGATCTCCCGCAGGGCCGCCGGGTTGTGACGGGCGATGAACTCGCGCGTCTCCTCGTCCTCGAGAAAGGCCTGGTGGACGAGATCGAAATGGTGGTCCTTCACCGCATGGGTGGTGGCGGCGAAGGCGAACAGGTAATCGACCGTGGCGGCGATCTCGAAGGCCCCCTTGTAGCCGTGGCGCCTGACGCCCTCGATCCATTTCGGATTGACCACGCGCGAGCGGATCACCCGCGAGATTTCCTCCTCGAGTGTGCGGATCACCGGCCGCTCGGGGCGGGAATGGTCGTTGTGCCACACGATCGGCGCCTTGCCCTGAAGCGTCTCGGCCGTGGCCGCGGCACCGCCCTCGAACTGGTAGTAATCGTCCGAATCGAGCAGGTCATGTTCGCGGTTGTCCTGGTTCTGGACGATGGCATCGACCCGGCTCATCCGTTCGGAGAGCGCTTCGCGGGCCCGGGTGCCCTCGATGCCGGCGCCATAGGCCCAGCCGCCCCATTCGAGCCAGCTTTCGGCGAGATCGGCCCGCCGCTCCCACAGCCGTTCGTCGATCAGCGCCTGCAGCCCCGCCCCGTAGGCGCCGGGCTTGGCGCCGAAGACGCGCCAGGCCGCTTCCTCGCGCCGGCCCTCGACCCGGAAGCGCGCCGCCGCCGGGTTCATCTCGTCGGGCTCATCCAGCGCCATCACCGCGCGTGCGGCACTGTCCACGAGGGCGACGAGCTGGGGGAAGGCGTCGCGGAAGAAGCCCGAGATCCGCAAGGTGACATCGACTCGCGGTCGGCCGAGCACATCGAGCGGCAGGATCTCGAAACCGGTCACGCGGCGGTTGGCGCTGTCCCATGTCGGCCGCACGCCCATGAGGGCGAGAGCCTGGGCGATGTCGTCGCCGCCGGTGCGCATGTTCGAGGTGCCCCAGGCGGTGACGAGCATCGCCTTCGGCCAGTCGCCGGTGCGCTGGAGATGGGCCTCGACCAGGAGAGAGGCCGACTTCCAGCCGAGTGCCCAGGCCGTCGGCGTCGGCACGGCGCGGCTGTCCACCGAGTAGAAGTTGCGGCCGGTGGGCAGCACGTCGAGCCGTCCGCGTGTCGGAGCGCCCGAAGGGCCGGGCGGCACGAAACGGCCGTCGAGCGCGGCGAGAAGCCCCGCCATCTCGGCCGCGCCGGTGCGCTCGACGAGGGGCTTCACCCGCCGCTCGATCTCCTCGATGACGGCAGCGCTCGCCGGCCAGCCGGCGGGCCAGTCAGCGGGCCGCCAGCCCTCAATCAGCCTTGCGGCGAAGAGCTCGAGCCGCTCGACGGTGTCGCCCGTGCTGCGCCAGCGATCGGGGGTGAGATCGGCCAGAAGGGCGGGGCGCGGCCCTTCCCAGCGCGC
>WFPA01000220.1 GCA_015487815.1 Albidovulum sp. | reverse complement strand
TTTCCTTGATTTGTCGGACGACCTGGCGCAGATCATGCGCTCCAGACCCGAGGGAAAAGACCATGCCGAACACCGCCACCCTTTCGAAGCGTTTCCAGGTCTCGATCCCGGAGGCGATCCGAGAGGCCCGGAACTGGGAACCCGGCCAGAGATTTGCCTTCATCCCGAAAGGCGCCGGTGTATTGCTGGTACCGGTTCCGGAGAGGGCCGATCTCAAGGGCATGGCGAAAGGCGGGAGGAACACGAATTTGCGTGATCATGCGGATCGGTTCCGATCCGATTTGCCCCACGCGGTCGCGAGGAAGGAGAAGAGATGACCATGCTGCAAGGCCCGTCGCACCCGGGTGAGGTTCTGAAGGAACTGTATCTCGAGCCGCTCGGCATGAGCGCGATTGCCCTGGCCCGGGAGTTGCACGTACCGCGCACCCGGATCGAGCGGCTGGTGAAGGGCAAGACCGGGGTTTCCGCCGACACTGCCATACGGCTCGCGAAGTTCTTTCGTACCACGCCGGAATACTGGCTGAATTTGCAGCGCGCCTGGGATCTCGCGCGGGCGCGCGAGCAGGTGGATGTCTCAGACATCACCCCGCTCAAGGTCGCTTAAGGCGATCTGTTCATTGAGCTTCACGATCATCGCCGCCTCGATGGCCGGCAACAATTCAGCCACCACAACACCCGGTACGCCCAGCGCCCGCGCCATTGCCAGCGCCGTGCCCATGTCCCAGCCGATCACGCCACCCGAGGGCGCCACCCGGATCTGGCCACCGATGCGCCCCACCAGGTCCCTAACCTGCATGCCCTCAAGGGTCTGCGGGGCATTCAGCCTTTGCGGGCAGTCTTCGCAGAAGGTTGCGGGGCCCTCGCCAGGGTCGCAGGCTTCGCAGTATCCCTCGCCCCCGCCGAAGATCCATTCGGCAAGGGCGCAGAGGCGTTTTTTTCCTGCTCCAGCAGCAGGCCCTTGGCGACATAGCCGGTCTGGAAGGTCTCGAGGAGGGGCCAGAGGTCGAGCAGGGCGTCGATGGCCTCGGGGCTGGGGTCGATGGGGTTGCCGTCGGCGTCGCCCACTCCCTCCCAGTCGAGGATCGCGACCCGGGCCAGCCCCTTGGCAAAAGCCAGCGCGCTTTCCTCGTCACCGGCATCCTCGGGCAGATTCTGCACTGCCGGATCACCGCGCGCGGCCACCATCAGGGCGGTGGTCAGGGGACGGAGTTGCACTCGCACGCCATGACCGAGGTCCAGCCACGCGGGTTCATTGGAAAGATCGAGTTTCAGCATGGTCAATAACTGCTCACCTGGTTCTTGAGGACGATTGTGCACATCTGCCCGGCCACGGAGTCGTAGGCCGCCTGCCAGTCGAAGCTGGCCTGAATGCCCTGTGGGCCCTGGATTTCCACCCGGGGACGCGGGAGATAGACGGCGTGCGCCGTGATCGTCAGGCTGACATTGGCCGAGATCACCCAGGAGAACTCGAGGCTGGCCGAGGTTCCGTTCAGCGCCTGGGTCATCAGGGTATTGTCCGCGAACCGCACATCGATCTTGCCGGTCAGCGCAGCAATCGATGGATCGGCGCCATCGATACGCCCGTCCGAGCGGATGGTTTCGATCCGCTCGACGTTATTCGAATGTGTGATATCTGCCGAGACGATGTTGCCCAGCGCAGTGCCGTTGCGCTTGATCGCGCCGTTGAAGTGGCCAAACCGCTGCAGGGCGTAGGCCGTGGGCGTTCCGGCCGCCGTGGCGGTCGCGACGGTCTCCCCCTGCGCCACCAGCTTGACATCCGCCGTGAGCAGCCCCGAGCGCTGCATGGCAATGCTCAGCTGATCGAGCACGCAGCCGGTATACATCGCAAAGCGCGGGATCTCCGGCATCGCCACCTCGATGGCCATGCTCGGCAGGCTCCAGGACCCGGACCTGAAGGTGTGCGTCTTGTTCGTTGTGCCGGTGGTGGTGGGATTGCCAAAGGCTGCCTTCAGCCAAAACCCGAAGGCCTCGGCGTCCAGCGGCACCTTGATGTCGCCATCGGCCGTCACCGCGTCCTTGATCGGGGCTAGCGGGTCGCGGCCATATCCCAGCAGCTCAGAGGCCAGTAGGGGCTGCTCGGCCCCAAGCGAGGCACTGGCAAAGGGCATCTGCATGAAGCCGCTGGCGGGTGCCGTTCCATAGGTTGTCTCGAACGCGGCCGCGAGTTGCGACCGCGCCCCTTGTGCACGTGCCATCTCTTTCTCCTATGATGTTTGTCCAGCCGTTTGGCCGGGATTTCTGAGCCTGAAGGCGGGGAAGTCTTCGAAGACCCATTTGTTTTTCAATGTGTTGTAGATGATGGTGAGGAGTTTTCGCGCGGTGGCGATGATCGCCTTTCCCGCCCCTCGCCGCGCCTTGATGCGGCGGTAGAAGGCGTTGAGGTAGCCCGAGTAGCGGATCGCGACCAGGGTGCATTGCACCAGCGTGGTGCGCATCAGCTTGTTGCCGCGCCTGGTGATCCGGCCGTGGTGCTCGACCCCGTTCGAGGCAGCCACGCGCGGCACGATGCCGACGTAAGCCGCCAGCTTGTCGGCACTCGCGAAGTCGTTCACGTCGCCGATCCCGCTCAGAAAGACCGCCGCGGACCGCGCGCCGATCCCCTTGATCGAGGTGATTTCCTCGAACCCCTCCAGTTCGGCGGCGGCCTCGGCCAGGGCCCTGTCCAGCCCGCGGATGGCAGCACTCAGCGCCAGCGCCTGGTCGCGCAGAACCGTGAGTTCCACCTGCTCGACCTCACCGAAGCGCCCGATCTCGAGCGCCCGCAGCCGCCGGCCCGAAAGCCCCTCCTTCTTCAGCTTGATCCCATGTCGGTTGAAGACCCCGTGGATCTTGTTCAGGATCTTCGTGCGGCTCTTCACCAGCATGTCACGGGTCTGCGCCAGAGACGCCAGTTCCACCTCGGCCGGGCGCTTCAGGCGCGTCTCGGGCAGCATGTCCCTGGACAGGAAAAACGCCAGCGCGCGGGCGTCGTTCCGGTCGGTCTTCTTCACCGACTGGCGGACCACCTGGAACTGGCGCGGGTTGACCACCACGATCCGGCCCACGCAGGCGCGTATTTCATCGCAGAACCACGCCGTGTTGCCGGTCGCCTCGACAGCCACCTCGTCGTCGGCATCCAGGCTCAGACAGAACCGCTCAAGCTCCGCGGCCGCCAGCTGGAAGGTTTCGAACAGCTCCGACCCATCCGCTCCCAGCCGGCAAACAGTGAAGGAATTGGTATGAAGATCGACACCGATAAAGGCCATGTGCTATACTCCCATCGTTGGGAGGCGGAGCCCCGAAAGGGGCGTGAACGGCCAAACCAAACTCCTATTCGAGGTCACGGATGCAACCCGCGCCTCAGGATGGTCGTTCGGAAACAGGTGAAGGCTAAGCTCCTGTACAGGGTCAAACGCCCTAGAACGCACATACAACCTGAAACCTATCCGCCTCTCCCAACTCCTTAACAGAATCAGGAACATTGACCGTTCACAACGCATTCATGCCATCTCCTGTGGTTGTTGCGGTCAGGCCAAGGGATCGGCCGTGGTGTAGTGCAGGATCACCGAAATGACGGCGGCCTTCAGGCTCGCCGCGCCCTCGACGGGCAGATCGACCGGTCGGGGCGCTTCCGCCTCGACCCAGTCGCAGAGACCTCCCAGCGTCCGGTCAGCGGCGAGTGCTGTGCCGATGCTGGCGCAGAGGGAGTCGAAGGTCGTATCACGGTCGGCGCTTTGGACCACCGCCTCGATCTCGGCGCGGTGTTGGTAGTGGTAGCGCAGCGGCGATAACGTAGCCTCCGGCTCCCCCGGTTCGCCGTCGCGCAGGATCACGAGCCCCTCTGCCGGCACGCGCTCGGGCAGGACGTCGCCGCGCAGGACGGTCGCGGGCAACGCCGAAAGCCGCGCATGCAGCGCGGCGAGGATGGTTTCGCGTGGGGTTGGCATGGGATCCATGTTTGAGGCAGGTCAACTCTTTCCATCGCAAGGCGGAAGGGCCATGTTTCTGGCATCAATGAAACTTGGCTATTGAGGAACCACAGTGAAGCGGACGAGAAAAGAAGATGATGGGACTGAAACTGTTTTTGAGCTTTTGGAGTTCAAGGAGAACGGTCCCTATCGCGCAGAAATCCGGGTTGAATCTCTTGATGAGTTGAGGCGGTTAAAACGCGATGGAGTGCTTATCGCGGTTCGAATGATTGGCGAGCCCGCTGGAAAGGTCGTCCAGCGCAATCTCGTACCTTGGCAAGAGATCGAAGACTTCGACTGGAACGCCTGACTCACCCAAGCCTCCCCTCCAGCCAATTCGCCACGATCAGCCCCGGCACGCTGTCGAGCGCCCGTTCGGCGTCGCGGTCCAGATCGAGCCGCTTCGGCAATTTCACCTGCGGCACCAGCAGGAAGATCGGCACTGTGGCGCGACCCCGGCCGGTTTTCGAGCGGGAGGCGACACCGAGGCCCTTGGTGTTGAGCCGCCCGTCGGCCACCAGCAGGCTCGGGCCACGCCGGCGATAGATGAAGCGCAGGCGCATGCCGCGGCGCCGCTCCCATTCGCCGGGTGTCAGTTTCGCCCCGCACCGGCCCTTGCCGGCGGCGGGTAGCGGGATCGCCAGCCAGAAGCCGTCCTTCGAGCGGATAAGCGGACCGGTATCATGCGCACCGACGATGACCGGGGCCTTCGACCACACGAGCGCGGCGGCATTCAGGCTCTCGCCGGCCTTCGGATAGGTCTGGCTCCGGATCGAGTTTGCCAGCCGCCGCCCCAGCCCCGCCCCGGTGATCTGCCCGCGCCAGGCCTGTTTCAGTTCGCCCCCGGCCTCTGCCATCGCCGCCTTGACCGCCCGCTCCCCGGCCCTGACTTCTTCTTGCAGCATGGCCACCAGATCAGGCTCGAAGTCGATCTTCAGCTTCACGCCGGCACCAGTTCGATGGTCCAGAGCAAGCGATCCCGATCACGCTTCGGCTCGCCCTGGATGGTAAAGTTGTCGGCCCCAATGCTGATGCCATCCCCGGACTTGGGATTCGCCATCTCGGACACCCGCACATCGACCAGCGTGGTCTCCGACAGGATCTGTGCCGCCCCGAAGCTGGTGACCTCGTCGGGCGCCTTGCGGATCACCCGGACGGGCACGGGCGCGCCACCTGCCGGATACCAGGTGGCATCGATGGCCATGTTTACGTCGGCAAAGAGCGCGTCCATGGCGGCAGCGAAGGCGGTCATCAGTTCGAACTGAACAGCCGCACGGCCAGCGCCGGGCGCTTGTTGACCGGCAGGATCGAGGCCTCGGTGAGGAGGTCGATCCCATCACCGCGCTCGCGGGTCATCTGGCGGGCGTAAAGTTCCAGCCCGACGGTGTTGGCGGTCTCGATCAGGTTGGCCGGCGCGCCATAGGTGGTGAAAGTGTCGATGGTGCCCATCGGGAAGGCAATGCCTTCGCCCGCCGGGATCAGCCGCTCGGTGGCGCCGTTCGAAAGCGTCACACTGGCGTTGTATTCCTCGAACAGGATGCCGGCGAAGGGAAAGGCGCGGCGCATGTCCTCGCGCAGCGGCTGGGCGCCGGAGGCGTAGTACTGGTAGGCGGTCTCGACAGTCGGGTGCCCGATCAGCTTGTCGAAGAACTCCGGCGAGACCAGCGCACGCACGCTGGTCATGGTCTCGCCCTTCAACTCGGTTTCGATCTGGCGCAGGACGGCGCGGACCTTCTGCTGCACCTTGGTGCCGGCGGTGCCGAGGACGAAGTCGGTTTCCTGCCGGGTGATGCCGAACTCGGTGAAGTAGTCGTAGAGCGTGGTGCCGGCCCCATCCTTGACGATGCCGCGCAGGGCATTGATCTCCATGTACTCGCGGGTCTGGGCGTGCTTGTTGCGCATCAGGGTCAGCTTGCGGGTCATGACCGCAACCAGCGGATCGGCATCGCTGCCCGAGCCGATCGCCCGCACGCCCTGGATGTCGGCGGGCAGGATGACGTCGTTGTGGGGGATCCACGGCACCGCAAAGGAGCGCATGGTGCGGCCCTCGCGCGTGCCGACGGTGGCGGGTGCGCCGAGCGGCACCGAGGGCAGCAGCGACAGCACCCCCTCGCGAGCCTCGATGACCACGGTCCTTTGCGTGATGCCCTCGAAACGGAACAGGCCGAGCTGGCCGAGGCGGGTGTAGATATTGGGCAGGATGTTGATGGCGCGGGTCATTTCCGCGAGGGAATAGCCGCCTGCGTCGAACGGGTTGATGATGGTGGGCATCACAATGTCTCCGGATGGGGTTGTGTTCTGGATCAGGCCGCATCCCGCGGCACGATCCCGGCGGCGGCCAGTTGACCTTCCTTGGCGGCGATCTTGGCAGCCGTGCCGACGGTGGCGTCAAAGTTCAGCTGGGCCTTCGAGACGATCACCGGGCCGCGCGCGACGATCAGACCCGTGGCATCGGCGGCGGTGGCGTCCACCGCCTCGATCAGGACGGCGACGGCAA
This sequence comes from Albidovulum sp., assembly GCA_015487815.1. Taxonomy (GTDB): domain Bacteria; phylum Pseudomonadota; class Alphaproteobacteria; order Rhodobacterales; family Rhodobacteraceae; genus WFPA01. The sequence goes on along the minus strand of WFPA01000220.1, from coordinate 1,245 downwards.
CCTCCGATCCGTCGGTGCCGGTATCGGGCGAGAGCTTGTACTTGCCGCTGGCGGTGATCTTTCCGAGCACGGCGCCGAGGGGGTAGTTCGTGCCGGCCAGCAGCGTCACGGTCTCGCGGCAATAGTCGGGATTGGCCTCGTACTTGAGGAGATCGCCCATGCTGAGCGGCTGTGTGAGAACGGGCATGGTGAGGGTCCTTCATCAGGTGGTGGCGTTTGCAGCGACTGCCCTTGCGGCTGCGATCAGCGGGCTTTCGGTCGGCGCGGGCTCGGCTGGCGGCGGAGCGATGGAGGCCACGATGGCGGCATCGGTGGTCTTCGCCAGCTGCTCGAGCACCGCCCGGCGCAGGGCATCAGGGGAGGTTCCCGCCCTGACGGCCTCGGCGGCATCGACGGTCAACCCGAGGCGAGAGGCCTGGGCTGCGATCTCGGCAATCTCGGCCGCCTGCTCGCGGATCTGCGCCGCCGGATCGGGCTTTGCCGCAGCCGGGACAGGCGTCGGTGTCACGGCCTGAACGGGGGCCGGTTCTTCCGCCGGAACGGTTGCCTCGGGCGTCTCCCCCATCTCGGGCGCAGGCGTCCCGGCCTCCATCGTTTCTTCCGATGCCGCCGGTTTCGCATCAGTCTTGCCTTTCACTGCCATGGTGTCGGTCCTTTCCTGTTCGAGAGATTTGCGAGTGGGGGTTCGGGTGAGTGGTGATGTTTCGAGCGCGGCCAGCAGGGCGGCATGGGCGCCCTCCAGCGTGGCAATGCCGTCAGCGAGCCCGGCTGCGATAGCGTTCTGCCCGCGGAAGATGGCGGCCTCGGTAGCAACGATGGCCTCCGGATTCATGCTGCGCGCTCGGGCGATGCGTGCCACAAGCCGGGCGTAGAGATCGTCCACGTCCGCCTGGATGTCGGCCAGGGCCTCGGGCGTCAGCGGAATGTGCGGATTGCCGTCCACCTTCTTCGCGCCGGCATGGATCAGGGTGTATTTTTGCCCATCTTTCTGGTCCTGAGCGCTCTGGTCCACGTGCACGGCAATGACGCCCGCCGAGCCCACCTCACCGGTTTGCGTCGCGAACAGCCGGTCGGCAACGGCCCCAACCAGATACGCCGCCGACAGCGCCTGCTCGCGGGCGATGGCCCAGAGCGGCTTGCCGGTCTCGGCCTTCAGAGCCTCCAGGCGATCAACCATATCGAAGAGCCCCGCCACCTCGCCGCCCGGGCTGTCGATCTCCATCAGCACCGCGCGCGTGCCGGGAT
>WFPA01000219.1 GCA_015487815.1 Albidovulum sp. | reverse complement strand
GCATCACCCGCGCCGCCACCTTGCGGTCGAGATGGCCGAGATAGCCGTTTGCCGCCAGCACCACATGCTCGGCGATCACCCGGCCCCGCTCGGTGCGGACGATGGCATGGGGGCCATGGGCGCCGTGCCCCTCGACATGGTGGACGAGGGTGCGCTCGAAGAGGGTGGCGCCGGCCGCTTCCGCCGCCCGGGCGAGGCCGAAGGCGTAGCGCAGCGGGTGGATGTGGCCGGCGCCGCGGTCGAGAAAGCCGCCCTGGTAGGCCGGGCTGTCGAGGATGCGCCGCAGGGCCGTCCGGTCGAGCGGCTGGATGTGCTTGTAGCCGTAATCTCGCTCGACCTTCTCGGCGATGGCATGGGCATGGGCGACGTCGGCCTCGTGCCAGCAGGCGTCGAGTATGCCGCCGCGCCAGTTGGCTTCGGGGGCATGGCGGGTGACGAGACGGCGCACCAGCCCCTTGGCCTCCTCGCCGAGATCCCACAGCATCCGGGCGATTTCGGCGCCATAGCGCGCTTCGAGCGTGACCGGATCGACCCGCTGGCCCGAGGCCACCTGCCCGCCATTGCGCCCCGAGGCGCCCCAGCCCACGCGATGGGCCTCGAGCAGAACCACGTCATGACCGGCCTCGGCCAGATGCAGCGCCGCCGATAGGCCGGTATAGCCGCCGCCGATCACGCAGACATCGGCCCGCCGCTCGCCCTCGAGCCGCGGCTTTTCGGGCAGGGGGGTGGCGCTGGCGGCATACCAGCTCGGCGGGTAACGGCCGGGGCGGTCATTGGCAAAGAGGAGCGAAGCGCACATGGACACCTCTTCGGGTTGCGGCGGGATCCCCGCCCGGAGCATGGGCGGGGCTGCGGGAGTGGTCAAGGCACGTTGCGCGGCGGTGCGGCCCCGGGCGGGCGGGGGCGGGGCCGGCGTCAGACGTTGAGCAGCAGATGCTCCCGCTCCCAGGGGCTGATGACCTGAAGGAACTCGGAGTGCTCGTTGCGCTTGACCCGCTCATAGGTCCGGCAGAAGGTCTCGCCCAGGATCTCCCGCACAGGGCCCGCTTCCTCGAACATGTCGAGCGCTTCCCCGAGCCCCTTGGGAATGTCCTCGGCGATGTAGCTGCCGCCGGTCATCTCCTCGCGCGGCGTCTTCTTCTCGATCAGCCCGAGCAGGCCGCAGGCCAGAGAGGCGGCGATGGCGAGATAGGGGTTGGCGTCCATGCCGGCGAGGCGGTTCTCCACCCGCCGCGCCTCGGGCGCGGCGACGGGCACGCGAATGCCGGTGGTGCGGTTGTCGCGCCCCCACTCGAGGTTGATCGGCGCGGCGAAGTCGGGGACGTAGCGCCGGTAGGAGTTGACGTAAGGGGCGAGGATCGCCGTTACCGCGGCCAGATGGTTCTGCAGCCCGGCGATGAAGTGGAAGAAGGCCTCCGATTCGCCGCCCGCCTCGGTCGAGAAGATGTTGCGGCCGGTCTTCATGTCGATCACCGAATGGTGGATGTGCATGGCCGAGCCGGGCTCGTCCTGCATCGGCTTGGCCATGAAGGTGGCGTAGATGTCGTGCCTGAGCGCCGCCTCGCGGATGATGCGCTTGAAGTAGAAGATCTCGTCCGCCAGCGCCACCGGATCGCCATGCTGCAGGTTGATCTCGACCTGCCCGGCGCCGCCCTCCTGGGTGATGGCGTCGATCTCGAAGCCCATCTCCTCGGCGAAATCGTAGATGTCGTCGATGACGGGGCCGTATTCATCCACCGCCGACATCGAATAGGCCTGCCGCGCGGCGGCCCGGCGGCCGGTGCGGCCCATCGGCGGCTCGACGGGCTTGGCCGGGTCGAGATTGGGGGCGACGAGGTAGAATTCCATCTCCGGGGCGACGATCGGCTGCCAGCCGCGCTGGCGGTAGAGATCGACCACCCGCTTGAGCACGTTGCGCGGCGCGATCGGCACCGGCGCGCCTTCCTTGTCGAACACGTCGTGGATGATCTGGAGCGTGTGATCGGCGGTCCAGGGCACGGCGGTGGCGGTGCTGAAATCGGGGATGAGGGTGGTGTCGGGCTCGGTCAGCCAGCCTTCGCCGGCCTTGCGCACCCAGTCGCCGGTGATGGTCTGGTAGAAGATCGAGATCGGCAGGTGAAGCGCGCCGGTGCGGGCGAACTTGCTCGCCGGCATGGCCTTGCCGCGGGCGATGCCGGCCATGTCGGGGACGATGCATTCGACCTCGTCGAGCCGGCGCTGCGATGCGAAGTGGCGGGCCGGCGCGGGCAGTTTCTCGATCCAGCTCTGGTCGAATTTCTTGCGCTTGAGATCTTCGGGCATGAGGGCCTCGCTTGAAAGGGTCGCTATGGTCGATCGGGAAAGGGGCGTGGCGTGAAGGGCGCCGCCCGGTGCGGGGCGGCGGCGCGGACGGTTTACCTAACCGGCCGGCCCTCCGCGTGCCGGCGGAAGAAACGGGTGATGATGTCGGCCACCCTCTCCGCGTCGCCCGGCCCGTCAAGGGCGGCGAGGGCGGCATCGAGCCGCTCGTCCGGCACCACGCCGCGGCCGCGATGGGCGGCAAGGGCGCGGATCGTGTCGGCGTCGAATTCGGGATGGGGCTGGAAGGTCAGCACCCGTTCGTCGAGCCTCAGCGCGGCGATCGGGCAGAAATCGGAGCGGCCGATCACCTCGGCGCCGGGTGGCGCTTCCGTCACCTGATCCTGATGCCAGGCGTTGAGCCTGAGCGTCAGCAACGCATCGCTTTCGGGCTCGCGGAGCGTGTAGTCCTGCGGGCCGACGGCCCAGCCCGCCGCGTGCTTCTCCACGCGGCCGCCGAGGGCGCGGGCGACGATCTGATGGCCGAAGCAGATCCCCACCACCGGCACCCCGGCTGCCACCGCCTGGCGGATGAAATCCTCGAGCGGCGCGATCCACGGGTGATCCTCGTAGACGCCATGACGCGAGCCGGTAATGAGCCAGCCCCCGGCCTCATGAACATCGGCGGGCAGCTCCCCGGCCTCGACGT
>WFPA01000218.1 GCA_015487815.1 Albidovulum sp. | reverse complement strand
GGTTCGGCTCGACCGCGCAAGGGGTGCGAGAAGATGCAATAACCGCGGGGCAATCCTGACAAGAGGCTCGATGATGGCATCCGCGCGAACGGGCGAAGGAAACGCCATCGCCAGAGCCAAGGCAAACGGCATCCAGGGGCGAAGATGAAGATATTGTCGAAATCGCCTGATGAGCATGGCGCACCTCGAAATTGCCGAGGCGATAGCACTAATCATATCGCTCTTCTTATGCGTGTCAATCTTGCGCCGCTCGGCCAGCCTTGCCGGCATGGCGGGCGCGGGTCTTCCCGGGGCCGAAGAAGCTGCGCGCCACCCCGTCACGAAGACGATCAGCGCAAGCAGAATCAGCACCTTGGGGATGTCATGGAGGAAGAAGGCGATGGCCTCGCCGGCATTGCTGGCGCGATCGACCGGCAATTGCGCCGTCAGCCATTCCGAGACGGCCGGCAACTGGCGATGGACGGCAAACCGGGCGGCAATGGCGAGGATGACGCCCGGATGCCACATGAGGGGCTTGCCGGCCGGCCCGAAGCCCGGCCGGTGGAGCAGGTGCCTCCCCGGCAGCAGGCGGTGGGGGGCGGCGTTCATCCGACGATCCTTCCATCATCGCTCGGCGCCGCACCGGGTGCGAGCACGGCATCGCCGGGCGACCTCCGCTCTGCCCCTCTGCCGATCATGAAGCCGACCATGAACATGAAGGGAATGTGCCCGACCGGGCAGGCTTTTCCGAGCGTGGCATGATGCCCCGAACCGCCCATGTGGGCGTGGACCCGGCAGCCCGGCGCCGCTCACCCCTCGGCAGGCTCCGGCCGATGCATCGGCGGTGGGGCATGCTTCCTTCGTTGCGGTCTGGAAACCCGTGGGGGGTCGTGGCAGGGAAGTAGAGATGACGACAGCGGCCATATTCGGGCTTTCGGGCCCCGAACTCACCCCCGACGAGCGCGCCTTCCTGCGCGATGTGCGGCCCTGGGGGCTGATCCTCTTTGCCCGCAACATCGTGGATGCCGACCAGTTGCGGTGTCTGGTGGCGGAGGCGCGGACCGCTCTCGGCCGGAGCTGCCCGGTGCTGATCGACCAGGAAGGGGGACGGGTCGCCCGGCTGCGCCCGCCGCTCGCCCATCCCTTCCCCCCGGCGGCGGATGACGCGGCCCGGCCTGCGGCGCGGCGGCTCTTCTACCTGCGCGGGCGCATCATCGCCCATGATCTCACCCGTTTCGGCATCGATGTCGACTGCGCCCCTCTCGCCGATCTCGGCCTCGAGAGCACCCATGAGGTGCTGCGCGACCGCTGCTATGGCACCGACCCCGAAAGCGTGGCCGCCAATGCCCGCGCCATGGCCGAGGGGCTGGCCGAAGGGGGCGTGCTGCCGGTGCTCAAGCACATTCCCGGCCATGGCGGCGTGGCGGTGGACAGCCATGCGGCGCTGCCGCGCCAGCCGGCCGCGGGGGCGGCGCTCGCGGCTCATTTCGCCCCCTTCCGGGACCTTGCCGATCTGCCGCTCGGCATGACCGCCCATGTGGTCTATGAGGCGCTCGATGCCGCCCGCCCCGCCACGCTGTCGCCGCGCATCATCGACCATGTGCGCCGCGGGATCGGCTTCGACGGTCTCCTGATGAGCGACGACATCTCGATGGGCGCGCTCTCGGGCGACGTGGCTTCGCGCAGCGCCCTGGCCCGGGCTGCGGGCTGCGATCTCGTCCTCCATTGCAATGGCGACATCGGGGAAATGGAGAGGGTGGCGGCGGCCGCGGGGCCGCTCGATGCCGCCGCCCGCCGCCGCGAGGCGGCCCTTGCCCGCTGGCGCGCGATGACCGATGACGCCCCGGATATCGACATGGCGGCCCTCATCGCCGAATATGAGGCCCTGAGCATGAGGCCCTGAATGCCGTCGCCCGAGGGCGGACGGGCAGGGAAGGACGAGGCAGGCGATGGGTGAGGACGGTATCAGGGGGGGCGGGGCACATGCGCTGGCGGCCGGTGCCGGCGGCGAGATGCGCCTCGTCGTCGATGTCGAGGGGTATGAAGGGCCGCTCGATCTGCTGCTGTCGATGGCGCGGACGCAGAAGGTCGATCTGCGGCAGATCTCCGTGCTGGCCCTGGCCGAGCAGTATCTCGCCTTCGTCGAGGAGGCCAAGCGGTTGAGGCTCGAGCTGGCCGCCGACTATCTGGTGATGGCGGCGTGGCTGGCCTATCTCAAGTCGCGGCTCCTCCTGCCCCCCGACCCGGAGGAGGAGGGGCCTTCGGGCGAGGAGCTGGCGGCGCATCTGGCCTTCCAGCTCGAGCGGCTTCAGGCGATGCGCGAGGCGGCGGCGCGGCTGATGGCCCGCGATCGGCTCGGCCGCGACATCTTTCCCCGCGGCATGCCCGAAAGCGTGGCCGAGAGGCGCAACGTGGCCTGGAAGGTCGGCCTGATGGACCTGCTTCAGGCCTATGCCCGCATCCGCACCCGCGACGAGTTTCGCCCCTATGCCTTCGACCGGCGCGATGTCTATACCATGGAGGAGGCGCTCGAACATCTGCGCGGGGTGATCGGCACCACCCTCGACTGGATGCATCTCGAGACCTTCCTGCCCGAGGGCTGGCGCACCGAGCCGCGCCGGCGCCGCGCCGCCCTGGCGTCCACCTTTGCCGCGGCTCTCGAGATGGCCAAGTCCGGCATGGTCGAGATCGACCAGGAGGCGACCTTCGCCCCGATCCGCATCCGCCGCCGGCAGCAGGGGAGAGAGGGGTGAGGGCGGAGAGCAGATACGCATCCGGGTGGCGCGGCGGGACTGCATGCCCGCTTCTGCGGGCCGGCGCCGCCAGTGCGGGAGAGCGGATGGATCGCGCGTGGCGGACGCCGCGCACGATGAGTGCAGGCCGTGTGCCGGGCAGGAAAACCGCCCTGGGGGAGGATGGCGCGCCGCGGCAACACTTCTCGCTGATGCGGGGCAGATGCTGCCCGAAGCCTTGCCGGTCTTGTCCGCGCCGCGTCCTGCCCCGCAGGGCGGGGACACGGCCCCTTGCAAGGCAGACGGGAGAAGGGCAGATGCGACAGATCAGGGCGGGCTGACGTGTCGGGCCGGAAAGAGCCGCGGGTGCGATGGTGCCGATGAGCGGAGACGAGGGAATGGCGAAGGATCCGATGGAAGGCGACGCGAAGCGCCCGCCGCATCCCCCCACGGGGCGGAGCGATGCGGCCGGGGAAGGGAAACCGCATGAGAGCGGCGGAGAAGCGGGTCGCGGGGCCGGTGCGGCAGCCGATACCGCTCCCATGTCGCCGGAGGGGCCGGAGGAGAGCCTGTTCGAGGCGCCGCCCCTGGCCGAGCAGGAACGCATGGTCGAGGCGATCCTCTTTGCCAGCGCCGAGCCGGTGAAGCGATCCGAACTCGAGGCCCGGCTGCCGAGAGGGTCGGACCCCGGCGCCGCCATCGCCCTGCTCGAGAAGCGCTACGAGGGGCGGGGGGTGCGACTGATGAAGATCGGCGACGGCTGGGCCTTCCGCACCGCTCCCGATCTTGCCTTCCTGATGACGCGCGAGCGGCGCGAGGAGCGGCGGCTCTCGCGCGCGGCGCTCGAGACCCTCGCCATCATCGCCTATCACCAGCCTGTGACACGGGCCGAGATCGAGGAGATCCGCGGCGTCTCCGTTTCCCGCGGCACGATCGACCTCCTGATGGAGCTGGGCTGGATCCGCTTCGGACGGCGGCGCGACACGCCGGGCCGGCCGGTGACCTTCGTCGTCACCGATGCCTTTCTCGACCATTTCGGCCTCGAGAGCACGAAGGATCTGCCCGGCCTCAAGGAGCTGCGCGCGGCCGGGCTTCTCGAGCGGCGTCCCCCGCCGGGCGGCCCTTCCGCTCCCGGTGGAGAGGAGATGGGCGAGGACGAGGAAGACGGGCCGCGCCTCGAAGGGATGTGAGCGCCGCCGCCTTCCTTTCGCCATCTTTTGCTGCCATGATGAAGCATCAGCACAGCGTGGCTTCCGTCGCAATCTCCGTGCCGGCTCCGTGCCGCACGCGCCGATGGGCCGCAGAGCGCAGGGAGGACGACATGGACCGGATTCTCAACATGCTTCTGCGCCTCTTTCTGCGTCGCGGGGTGAACATGGCCCTGCGCAAGGGCACCGACATGCTGGGTCGGCGCGCCACGGGGAAGGGCGGCACGGCCGATCCGCGCATGGCGAAGACGAGCCGTGAGGACGCAAGGCGGATCCGCCAGATGATGCGTGTTGCCCGCCGCATCACCCGTTTCTGAACGCCGGCCCCGGCGAAGCGGGGCGCAGACGGCTTTGGCGCGCATTCCAGCTGAAACTGGCGAAAATGCCCGGCATTTTCCGGGTCGGACGGGAGCCTGCCGGCGCCGGCGTCAATCTCTTGTCAACTTTTCGCGTCGATGATGGCCATGTCGGCGGCGGATCTCGCCATCGAGCGCGTCGATCTCCTCGACGAGGATCCGGGCGATGCGGCGGGCGTCCTCGGGCGTGAAGAGAAGCGAAATGCGCATGTCGAGCAGTGTCCGCAGGATCTCGTCGGTCTGCGGCAGCGGGGTCTGCGGAACGTGCCGCCACATGTCGTGGCACGAGGTGTAGCCATGGGGATGAGGCGCGCCGAACCATTTGAGCACCACGCCGCGCCGCCGCACCCGCTCGACGAGAGCGGCGACGGCCTCGGACGGCCAGCTTGGCAGGCGGAACTGAAGCGATGAGCCGACGCGCACCGCCCCTGCGGGCGGGCTCGGCAAGGCAACGGCCGGCAGATCGGCCAGGGAGGTGGCGATGATGTCGTGAAGCCGGTTCCAGCGGGCGACCCGCTCGGCAAGGCGCGGCAGTTGCGGCCGCAGGATGGCGGCGCGCAGCTCGTCCATCCGCCCCGAGATGTTGGGCGTGGTGGCCACATGGGCGCGTATGCGGGAAGCGGGCGGGGCGGCGCCGTGGCGGTCGAAGAACATGTAGCTGCCCGAAAGCAAGATCGCCCGGGCCATGGCGTCGTCGTCATCGGCGACGAGAAGTCCGCCCTCGCCCGAATTGAGATGCTTGTAGCTCTGGGTCGAATGGGCGGCGAAAAGCCCGTGGCTCCCGACCGGTCGGCCGCGCCAGAGCGCGCCGGTGGTGTGGGCGCAGTCCTCGATCAGCGTGAGCCCCATCTTCTCGCACAGGGCGGTGATCGCATCCATGTCGGGGATGTGCCCACGCATATGCGACAGAAGCAGGTGCGTCGCGCCGCTTTCGGCGGCCTTGGCCGCGAGGTCCTCTTGGTCGATGGCGAGGTTCTCGTCAATCTCGACCAGGACCGGTGTCGCACCGGCGGCGAGAATCGCGCCCGGCACCGGGGCGAGGGTGAAGCTGCCGGTCAGCACCCGCGTGCCCGTCCCGGCTCCGGCCGCTCGCAGGGCGGTGGCGAGGGCATAGCCCCCCGAAGCCACGGCCAGGGCATGGCGCCGGCCGGCAAGGACGGCGAACTCGGCCTCGAGCCGGGCGGTCTCGGAGACCTCTCCCCGGGCAGGGTCGGCCGTGTAGCGGTGCAGCCGGCCCGTGGCGAGCAGGGCGGTGGCCCTTTCGGCCGCTTCTGGGGGCAGGGGTTCCTGGGCGGTGAAATCCCCCGCGAAGATCGGCGTCTCGCGGGCCGGATCGGGCGCGAATTCCATCCCGTTCGTCTCCTTCTCCCTGCCTGTCCGCCTGCCTTGCCGGCCGCTGGCACTCCGGCATCCGGCCCGCTGCGGCCAGATCGGAGAATGCCCTTTTCGGGCGTGCAGGAAAAGAGCGAACAACCGGCTCCCCGGCAGTCGCCTTCGGGGCGCGGCAGGATGACGGGGAGGCTTGCACCTGCCGCATGGGGCGGATGCGTTCGCCAGGGGGCAGCCGGGCGCATGCCGGGCCGTGGGAGGGGCGGCGGAAGGCAATCGGGCCGTTGCGAGTGCCCCGCACCGCCGGAGTGTTCCGGGTGATTGCCCGGAGCCGGATCGGGAACCGCCCGGCACCGGCCTTGCAAGACACCCGCAGCAAGGCCGTGTGCAGGAAAGTCACGAGCAGAAAACTCCCGCGCGGGCTGCAGGCAGATGCAGGAAAAGGCAGAACAGGCGGCCGACCGCGGCCCGCCGAAGATCCGTGATGCTTCCCGTGCGCGTTGCAGACCGTGAAGCCGTCCCCGATGCGGCCCTTGCGATGGCCCGTGTCCGGTCCGTGTCCTGTCTTGTCCACCGGCGAAGCGCGCCGTCTCTTCCGAGCGAGAGCGACCCGCCAGGCGGTGGCGGAAAGAGCGGGGCGGCTTCGGGTGTCCCCTTTCGGCCAGGGGATGATTCTGCCGGGGGCTCTCGGCCGACCACGCGCCGAGCCGGCGCCCCGCGGTCCTCGTGCAGCCGGCCCTTCCGAACGGGGCTCCGCTGTCGCATTCGGCGCCGGTCCACCACCGGCTCGATCGCCTTTCCGGCTGCCCTTTTCACCGTCTTTCGGCCTTTCGCCGATCGCGTCCGACGCCGCCTGCTTCAGAGGGGCTTCCGGCCGGTGGTGCCGTCTTCCGCACCGTCTGCTCCGGGGGGGGGGCCGGTCGGTGTGCCTTCATCCGCGCGGGGCGCAGGGGCGCATCGCCGGGCAGCGCAGAGGCGGGATGTTCGACCGGCCGTCGCGCTGCCCCGTGCCGCCCGCCCCGGACCCGGAAGCGGGCGGCGCCTTGCCTGAGCGCCCGCGAGGCCGGGCATGCGGGCGGCTCGCTGCAGAACCGCCGCCGGACCGATACGCGCAAGCCGGTCCCGCCGGGAACGGAAGGACGGCCCGCCTCGTTTCGCCGCGATCCCGAGCTCTCGCAGCGCTCCCGGGGAGGGGGAAGCGCGCCACCCGATGCTGTGTCCGGCAGGGAGCGGGCATTTCGGCCGGATCGGCTCAGCCGTGCGGGAGGAGCCGCAGGCGGCCGAGGGCCTCTTCGATGGCATCGAAGCCATGAAGCAGCCCGTCGGGCATGAGCGATGCGACCGAGCGGCCGAGCGGGCCGAAGGTGACGAGCAGGCAGGGAACACCGGCCGCCGCAGCCGCGTCACGGTCGGTCGCCGTGTCGCCAACGAGCACGGCACGTTCAGCCACCCCGCCGGCCGCCTCGATCGTGCGCATCAGGGGGCGCGGGTCGGGCTTGCGCCAAGGATAGGTGTCGGCGCCCGTGAGATGCACGAAACGGTCGAGGATGCCGAGCCGTGCAAGCAGGGCCCGGGCCAGCCCCTCGGGCTTGTTGGTGCACACGGCGAGGGCATGTCCCGCCTCCGCGAGACGGTCCAGCGCCGCATCGACCCCGGGGTAGAGCCGTGTGTGCCGATCGAGGTTCTCGCCGTAATGAGCGAGCAGGAACGGAAAATCCTCCTCGACGAGCGGTGCGGTCTCCGCCTCGTCCCGGTCGGGGAAGGCACGGGAAAAACCGGCTCTGAGCATCGCCCGTCCCCCCTGGAAGGCGATGGCGGCATCCGCGACCGGATCGAGCCGCACGGCAAGCTGCCGCCGGGCGAAACAGGCATTGGCCGCGGCGATGAGATCGGCCGAGGTATCGGCCAGCGTGCCGTCGAGATCGAAAACCACGGTCAGGGATGGCAGGGTGGAGGGCATGGTGGAGGTCATGGCGGGGCCTTGGGCAGAACTTCGCCGAGCAGGGGCGTGAAGGCGCATCGGACGGGGCGATGCTGTAACATTCGGAAAGGCCGTGTGAAAGACGGCATTTGCAGCTTCGCCGCGAAGTTTCTACTCCTTGCGATCGAGCAGCGGGTCCGACTCGTTCCGAGCCGCGCCCGACGATGCCGCGGAAGGCGGCGCAGGGCGGGGCGTTGCGGGCGATACGGCTTTCGAGGTGATGCCCGGTGCGGGGTCGATCTTGTCGAGGGGGCTTGAAATGGCAGACGGGGAGGAGGCGCTGGCAGCGGTGATCCTGGCGGCCGGGGCCGGCAGCCGGATGCGATCGGAGCTGCCGAAGGTGCTCCATCCGGTGGGAGGCGAGCCGATGATCGCCCATGTGCTGGCGCTGGCCCGCGCCGCCGGGGCGGCGCGCATCGTCGTCGTCGTCGGCCATGGCGGAGACGAGGTGGCGCGGCGGCTGACCGATCTTCCCCTGAAGGATGCGCCGGTCGCTTCCGCGGCCGACCGAGCCCCTTCCGGTGCCGGGGCAGGCGGGGCGCGGTGCGCACCGAAGCCGGCAGAGCCCGAAATCGTCTGGCAGCGGGAGCAGCGCGGCACCGGTCATGCGGTGGCGATGGCGGCACCGCTTCTTGCGGACTTTCCGGGCGATGTGCTGGTGCTCTATGGCGACACGCCCCTCATCCGTCCCGAAACCGTCCGCGCCATGCAGGACACGCGCAAGGCTGGCCATGCGGTGGTGGTGCTCGGCTTCCATGCCGACGAGCCCGGCGGCTACGGCCGGCTCGTGCGCGGCGCCGACGGCACGCTCGAACGCATCGTCGAGGCCCGCGACGCCAGCCCCGAGGAGCGGGCGATCCCCCTGTGCAATTCCGGGGTGGTGCTGGCCCCGGCCCGGCTCCTGTTCGATCTGCTGTCCACTCTCGACGACGACAACGCCGCCGGCGAGATCTACCTGACCGATATCGTCGCCGCCGCCCGTGCGCGCGGAAAGAGCGCCGCCGTCGTGCTGTGTCCCGAGACCGAAACCCTCGGCGTCAACACCCGGGCCGATCTCGCCCGCGCCGAGGCCGCCTTCCAGGCGCGCCGCCGCCAGGAGCTGCTCGAGGCCGGGGTGACGCTGGTCGCGCCCGAAACCGTCTTCCTCTCGCGTGACTGCGAGGTGGCCGCCGATGCGCTCGTCGAACCCTTCGTCGTCATCGGTCCGGGGGTGAGGATCGGCCCCGGTGCCCATATCCGCAGCTTTTCCCATCTGGAGGGCTGCACCATCGGCCCCGGTGCCACCATCGGCCCCCATGCACGGCTGCGGCCCGGCGCACACATCGCCGCCGGCGCCCGGGTGGGGAATTTCGTCGAGATCAAGAATGCCGAGATCGGCGAGAAGGCCAAGGTCAACCATCTCTCCTATGTCGGTGATGCGTCGGTCGGGGAGGCGGCCAATATCGGCGCCGGCACCATCACCTGCAATTATGACGGGGTGATGAAGCACCGCACCGAGATCGGCCCCCGGGCCTTCATCGGCTCGAACACGGCGCTGGTGGCGCCGGTCAGCGTCGGCGCCGAGGCGATGACGGGGTCGGGTTCGGTCATCACCGAGGACGTGCCCGAGGGGGCGCTGGCCATCGCCCGGGCGCGGCAGGTGACGAAGCCGGGGCTGGCGCGGCGGCTGATGGCGCGGCTCAGGGCGCTCAAGGTGGCCCGGACGCGGCAGCGGGAGGGTTGATGGCTCCGGGAAGGGGGCATGGCCGGTGGGGCGGCTCCGGCGAGAGCATGGCCGCCGCTCAGGCGTCTTCAGGGTCGGCCGTCGCCTTGACCGCCGCCGGGGTCGGGAGGGGCAGTGATGCCCCGGTCGGTTCGGCAGGGCCCGTGTCCGGGATGGGTGCCGACAACCGTATGAATACGAGAAAGGGATGATTTCATGTGCGGCATTATCGGCATCATCAGCGAACATGAGGTCGCTCCCCTCATTCTCGAGGGGCTGCGGCGGCTGGAATATCGCGGGTATGACAGCGCCGGCATCGCCACGCTCGATGGGGGTCGCATCGTGCGCCGCCGGGCTCTGGGCAAGCTCGCCGTTCTTTCGGACATGCTGGTGCGCAAGCCTCTGGCCGGCAAGATCGGCATCGGTCACACGCGCTGGGCCACTCACGGCGCCCCCTCGGTGACGAACGCCCATCCCCATGTCGCCGGTCCGGTGGCCGTGGTCCACAACGGCATCATCGAGAACCATCGCGAGATCCGCGCCGAGCTCGAGGCGGCGGGCGCGGATTTCGCCTCCGAAACCGACACCGAATGCATCGCCGCCCTCGCGGCCCATCATCTGGGCCAGGGGATGGACCCGGTGGCGGCCGCCATGGCCACCATCGACCGGCTCGAAGGCGCCTATGCCCTGCTCTTCCTGTTCGAGGGGGTGGACGACATGCTGATCGCCGCCCGCCACGGCTCGCCGCTCGTCATCGGCCATGGCGAGGGAGAGATGTTCGTCGGCTCCGACGCGCTGGCGCTTGCCGGTTTCACCGACCGCATCACCTTCCTCGAGGAGGGCGACCGGGCGATCATAAGCCGCGAGGGCGCCGAGATCCTCGACCATGAGGGCCGCCCCGCCGAGCGGGCACCGCGGCGGCTCTCGCTCGATCTCGGCGCGATCGACAAGGGCGGGCACCGCCATTTCATGGCCAAGGAGATCGCCGAGCAGCCCCATGTCATCGCCGATGCGCTTGCCCATTATCTCCGGCCCGACGGCACCATCGCCCTGCCGGCGGAGATGCCCGATCCTGCCGCCCTCGACCGGCTGGTATGCGTGGCCTGCGGCACCGCCCATTATGCCGCCCATGTCGCCCGCTACTGGTTCGAGGAGCTGGCCCGGATGCCGGTCGATCTCGACGTGGCCTCCGAATTCCGCTACCGCAACCCGCCGCTTCCGCCGCGCACCGCTGCCGTCTTCATCTCCCAGTCGGGCGAGACGGCCGACACGCTTTCGGCCATGCGGGCGCTCGAGGGTCGGGTGACGGCGCGGCTTGCGGTGGTCAACGTGCCGGAAAGCTCGATCGCCCGCGAGGCCGATTGCGTGCTGCCGATCCTCGCCGGTCCCGAGATCGGTGTCGCCTCGACCAAGGCCTTCACCGCCCAGCTGCTGGTGCTGCTCCTGATGGCGATCGAGGCCGGGCGGCGGCGCGGCCATCTCGCCGCTGACAAGGCGACGGAACTCGTCGAGGCGCTGCGGGCGCTCCCGGGGCTGATGAACGCTGCCCTTTCCCGCGAGGGGCGGATCGAGAGCGTCGCGCGCGCGCTGGCCTCGGCCTCGGACATTCTCTTTCTCGGGCGGGGGCGGATGTATCCGCTGGCGCTCGAGGGGGCGCTCAAGCTCAAGGAAATCAGCTACATTCACGCCGAGGGCTACGCCGCCGGGGAGCTCAAGCACGGGCCGATCGCCCTCGTGGACCGCTCCCTGCCGGTGGTGGTCTTCGCGCCGCGCGACGAGCTGTTCGAGAAGACCATGAGCAACGTGTCGGAGGTGGTGGCCCGCGAGGGGCGGATCATCCTCGTGACCGACGAGGCCGGCGCCGCCGAGGGCTGCGATCTCGTCAGCCACTGCATCCGCATGCCCGGGATCCACCCGGTTCTGGCACCGCTCCTCTATGCCATTCCGGCGCAGCTTCTCGCCTATCACGTGGCGGTCCACAAGGGCACCGATGTCGATCAGCCGCGCAATCTCGCCAAGTCGGTGACGGTGGAATAGTGCGGCCCGGAAGAGGCGAGAAGGCGGCTGCCAGCGGCGCCGCTGAGCTGGCACGCATGGCGGCCCGGGAAGGGGCGGGAAGCAAGCGGCAGAGGGCATGTTCTCCGGGGATGAGAGGATTTCCCGCGGCCCGTCGCCTTCGCGGCCGGAGAATGGAGAGAGGGAGCTTTCTCCTTCCGGCAGGCAGGGGCCGGTCGGGTATGGCCGGCCAGGATCTGCCTCTTGCCGGGGCGGACGGCGAGCCGGAGCGTGAAGCCGCCTTGGCGGTCTGGCAGGGGCTTCGCCCTCCTCGTTTTTCCCTCCTTGCGGGAAAGGTGGCGATCCCTGCCCTGGTCTTGCCCTCATGCGCTTCACGGACCCGGGGTCGTGCCGGCGGCGCGCTCAGCCCGGCTTGCAAGGGCGATGTTGATGTAGTTGCCGGCGAAGATCAGCGCCGCCCCGAGGAACACGAACGGGTCGAGCGGCTCGCCATAGAGCACCATGCCGATGACGGCGATGAGCGGCAGGCGGGCGAAGTCGAGCGGCATCACCACCGATGCCGGGGCGAGCGCAAGGGCGCGGGTGAAGCAGTAATGCGCCAGAAGCCCGCCCGCGGCGATCACGCTCACCCACAGCCAGTCGCGCCCCCGGGGCAGGGCGATGTCGAGATCGGCGCCAGCAAAGAGAAGGGCGAGCCCGGCCTGCATCGTCGTCATCCATACGAGGATGGTGAGGGCGCCGTTGCTGCGGGTGAGGATGCGGGTGACGAGGGCCGAGCCGGCAAAGCCGATGGCGGCGCCCGCGGCCGCCAGCGTGCCGGGGGCGAGGGTATCGAGCCCCGGCCGCACCACGATCAGGATGCCGAGAAAGCCGAGAAGGATCGCCCCGAGGCGGCGGGCGCCGAGCCGCTCGTGCAGAAAGAGCGCCGCGCCGAGCGCCGCCCAGATCGGCGAGGAGAATTCGAGGGCGAAGACCTGCGCCAGGGGCACGGTGAAGATGGCGAAATACCACAGGTTCTGCCCGGCGAAGTGGAAGAGGTTGCGCAGGAGGTGGAGGCCGGGGCGGCGGGGGATGAAGGCCTCGGGCCGGCCGAGGGCGAGCACCACCGCCGCCATCAGCCCCATGCCGATCAGCGAGCGCCAGAGCATGAGCTCGAAGGTGTCGAGCGCATGGGCCAGCTCCCGCCCGGCGACCGCCAGCGCCGAGAAGTTGACAATGGCGCCGATCATCCACAGCGCTGCCTTGAGGGGCGTGCTCATGGGCGCTTCCTCTCAGTCCGCGTCGATGGTGATCTCGTAATTGCGCTGAAGCCCGCGGGTGATCCGCCCCCAGGGGCTGGCGGCGGCGCGGCGCTGATGGGCCTCGAAGGCGGCCTTCGAGGCGAAGAGCTCCGCGACGCGCAGCCGCGTCGCGTCCGCAGGGTCGGGCGTGACGGTAAAGGCGAGGCAGCCCGGCTCGGCCCGGCTGGCCGCCACATGGGCCGGCAGCGCCGCCATCACCGCCGCCAGCCGACCGGCCGGCACATGCAGAACCCCCGTTAGTCGAACCTCGCCGCGCGCCATCGCCCCCTCCATTGTCAGACACATCCCGCCTGCCCCAGCCACCGACAAATGGCAAGAGGTGTGGACGAGGGCCATCCCTTCCACTAGAGATACGCAACCTTTTCCCTTCGCAATGCGCGAACGGAGAAACCGGGCAAGCCATGAGAGGCGGGAGGGACAGGAGATGGCGAGCTGGCTGGCACGCAAGTGGGACCGCAAGAAGGAAAAGTGGCGCTCAAAGCGGGCCGAGCGTGATGCGCTGAGACTGGGGCGCGAATGGCTCGATGTGATCGCCCGGGGGTTCGGCGTCGAGGGCAAGTCGCGTTCCCAGATCGGGCAGGACCTGTTCGCCCTTGCGGCCACGGGCGGCAAGCGCGGCGGCTGGTTCGTCGAGTTCGGCGCCGCGGACGGGGTCAATCTCAGCAACACCTGGCTGCTCGAGAAGGAGTTCGGCTGGCAGGGGATCCTCGCCGAGCCGTCGCCGGTCTTTCACGACGATCTGCGGGCCAACCGCGACTGCCATGTGGATACCGATTGCGTCTGGAGCGAGAGCGGGCAGGAGCTGGAATTCATCGTCGCTCCTGACCCTTGGTTCAGCAGCCCGGAAGCCACCTCGGATCTCGACATGAAGAAGGGGCGGAAACGCACCGGCGGCGAAACCGTGCGCGTGCCTACAGTCTCGCTCGCCGACCTTCTCGACCGGTATGATGCCCCCGGGTTCATCGACTACATTTCGCTTGATACGGAAGGTTCGGAATACGAGATCCTCTACGCCTATGACTGGTCGCGGATGTTCGGCGTGATCACCGTCGAACATGTATTCACGCCCAACCGCAAGCGAATCCACGACCTTCTGACCCGCCGGGGGTATCGGCAGGTGCTCATGGGCATGAGCAAGTATGACGACTGGTATGTTCTGGAGAACGCCCCCGCAGGGTAATCGGCGGAGAGGGGCCGATGCCGCCCTCGTGGCATCGAATCCCCCCCGAGGCTGGAGCGATCCCCATTCGTTCTGCTATAATATGAATACGCAACCGGGCGAGCTGGCACGCCGGAGGGTGGCGAGCCCGGTGCGTCTCTGCATGTCGGGCCATGTCTCCCGATTGCGGAAAAGCGGATCGCGAAACCGAAGCGGGAGGAGGGGGATGGCCGACCGGATTTCACGAAGACATCTTGTGCGCTTGCTGGCGGCCCTTGCGCTTGCCGCGCCCGGCACCGCCCCGTTCACGGGAACCGGAGCCGAGGCCGGCTCCGATCGGCGTTGCCGGGAGTTGACGCGGGCGATTGACGCCGTGGTCCGGGAGCTGGAGCGGCGCAGGAAGGAACTGTCGGAGGCCAAGGCGCGCCGATCCAGCATCCGGCACGATCTGCGGGTTGCCGAAGTCCGGCTTGCCGAGGCGAAGAGGGTGCTCAAGCGCCTTAGGGCCAGCCAAGCGCGGTTGAAGAAGATCCTGAAGCAGCGGTTGAAGGAGCGCCGGGACGCCCGTCTTTTCACCTCCGGGGCCGAACGGCGTCTCAAGCAGGCCTATCATGATTACTATGCCGCGCGCCGCAAGGTTCGGGCGAAGGAACGGCAGATCGGCAAGCTCGAGAAGGCGCGGCTGAAGCTGATCGGACAGCGGGCCGACATCGAACGGAGGATCAACCGCATCAGGGACCGGATTGCCCGGCTTCGGCGGCGCGAGCTGGCGCTGAGGAAGGAGATCCGCAAGCGGCGCTGCTGGGACTCCACCCGCGGGACGGGGCGCAAGCCGCGTACCGTGCTGCCGCCACCGCCGGATGATCGCGACTGAGCCGACCGAACCGCCTGCGGCTCCCCGCCGCCTGTGGGCCCGAGGGTGGCGATGGGAAGGATCATGCATCTTGCCGGTCGATCGTCCGCCGGGGTGAACCAGGGTGAAATTGCCATGCGCCGGGGCGGGTGGCCCGTCGGACGGGGTGCCTGCCGCTGACCGTTTCGCCGGCATGATCCGGCGGCAACCCCGTGAAGGCCGGGTGGCCCCGGGTGGGAGGAAGATCATGCGGCGACCCCCTGGTGGATGCACGATCGGCTCCGCCGCGAAGACGGCGCGAGAGTCGCGGAACTGCCGCCTCGGGCGTCCGTTGTCCCGGCAGGGATCCGACACGCGCCCAGACCGCTCCCCTCGCACCGGCCCGCTCAGCCGGCCCGCCTTCTTCCCGCCGGCCGGTCGCGAGCGATACGCGCCCGGTGACCCGCGCACCCCGGCGGGAAGCAGAGCAGCCGGTCCGTCAGACCGCATCGGGCATGGCGCGTGCCGAGCCGGGGCTGTGCCCCCTCACTCCCACTCGATGGTGCCCGGCGGCTTCGAGGTGATGTCGTAGGTGACGCGGTTGATTCCCGGCACCTCGCCCACGATGCGCGTCGCCGTCTCGCCGAGAAATTCGTGGGAGAAGGGGTAGTAGTCGGCTGTCATGCCGTCCACCGAGGTCACCGCCCTGAGCGCACAGGCATAATCATAGGTGCGCCCGTCCCCCATCACGCCGACGGTCCGCACCGGCAGCAGCACCGCGAAGGCCTGCCAGATCTCGTCATAGAGCCCGTGGCGGCGGATCTGGTCGATGAAGACGGCGTCGGCCCTGCGCAGGATCTCGAGCTTCTCGCGGGTCACCTCGCCCGGGCAGCGGATCGCCAGCCCCGGACCGGGGAAGGGGTGGCGGCCGATGAAGCGCTCGGGCAGGCCGAGCTCGCGGCCGAGCGCCCGCACCTCGTCCTTGAACAGCTCGCGCAAGGGCTCGACCAGCTTCATGCCCATCTTCTCGGGCAGCCCGCCGACATTGTGGTGACTCTTGATGGTCACGCTCGGCCCGCCCGTCACCGAGACGCTCTCGATCACGTCGGGATAGAGCGTGCCCTGGGCGAGAAACTCGGCCCCGCCCGCCTCCTTCGCGTGCTTCTCGAACACCTCGACGAACAACCGGCCGATGGTCTTGCGCTTCTCCTCGGGGTCACTGATGCCTTCGAGGGCGCCGAGGAAGAGATCGCTCTCGTCGGCATGGATGAGGGGGATGTTGTAATGATCGCGGAACATGCCGACCACTTCCTCCGCCTCGCCGGCGCGCATGAGGCCGGTATCGACGAAGACGCAGGTCAGCCGGTCGCCGATCGCCTCATGGATGAGCACGGCGGCCACCGAACTGTCCACCCCGCCCGAGAGCCCGCAGATCACCCGCCCCTCGGGGCCGACCTCGGCGCGGATGCGGGCGATGGCCTCGTCCTTGTAGGCCTTCATGGTCCAGTCACCGGAGAAGCCGGCGATGTTGCGGGCGAAATTCGCCAGAAGCCGCGCGCCGCGGGGGGTGTGGTGCACTTCGGGGTGGAACTGCACGCCGTAGAAGCGCCGCGCGGGATCGCCGATGATGGCGAAGGGCGCGCCGGGGGAGGTGCCATAGACCTCGAAGCCCGGCGGCAGGGCCGTCACCCGGTCGCCATGGCTCATCCACACCTCTTCGCGCCCGTCCTCGAACAACCCCTCGAACAGGGGGTCGTTCGCGTGTTCGCCGGTGGGGCTGACGAAGGCGCGGCCGAACTCGCCGGCATGGCCGCCCTCGACTGCGCCGCCGAGTTGCACCGTCATCACCTGCTGGCCGTAGCAGATGCCGAGCACCGGCACCCCGAGCGTGAAGATCTCGGGCGCGGCCCGCGGGCTACCTTCCTCGAGCACGCTCGCGGGTCCGCCCGAGAGGATCACCCCCTTCGGGCGGATCTCCTCGAGCAGCGCCGGCGTCACCCGGTGGAAGGGGTGGATCTCGGCATAGACATGGGCCTCGCGCAGCCGCCGGGCGATGAGCTGGGTGACCTGGGAGCCGAAATCGACGATCAGCATCGTCTCGTGCGGTCTGGCGGCGGGGGCGGGGGCGTCGGTCATCTCGTTCCTCTTGGCTGGGCCGGCTCCGGTGGCCGGCATGGCGGTGCGTTGCGCCATGAAGGCGGGGCCGGGCCGGTTCCTGTGCCGGCCTGTTAGTGACTCGCGGGCCGAATCGCAAGGATGGCGCTCATGCGGCGGAAGCGGCGGCCGCCGCCATGGGCAGGGTCGAAAGCAGCCCGGCGCCGGCAGCCAGGTGCTTCATCTGGCCGACCAGTGTTCGTGAGGCGGGGAGACAAGCGGGGGAGGAGAGAGCGGCTGCGGGGTCGTGCGATGCCTTCCGCCGACGCGGCGATGTCGCTCGAAAGCCCGCGGAGGCCGCTATCGGTCGGTGGCGGATGTGATGGTCAGGCTATCGCTGAAGGCGGACTGAAGGCGGAGAGGCCGGCCGCGAAGGCCGACCGGCCACTCGGGGCAGAGATGAGAGGCAAGGGAAGATGGCACGCGAACGCAGAGGCCGGCGCGGTGGCGGCGCGGCCCGCCGGCAGAGGCGGTCCGAGGCGGCGATCCGGGCCGCGCAGGTGATCGAGAACCGCCTGCCGCGGGTCGAGATTCTCGACGAGGAGGCGCTCGAGCGGATCGAGGAGGCGGCCGAAACGGTGCTCGAGGAGATCGGCATCGCCTTTCCGGACAATCCGGCCGCGCTTGCCCGCTGGCAGGCGGCCGGCGCGGACATCAGGGGAGATCGGGTGCATCTGCCGCACGGGCTGGCGCGCAGCCTGTGCGCCACCGCGCCGGCGCGTTTCGTTCAGCATGCCCGCAACCCGGAGCGCTCGGTCGAGATCGGCGGGCGGAGCACCGTCTTCGCCCCGGTCTACGGCCCGCCCTTCGTGCGCGATCTCGAGGGCCGGCGGCGCTATGGCACCATCGAGGATTTCCGTGATCTGGTGCGCCTCGGACAGATGACACCGTGGCTGCATCATTCCGGCGGCACCTTGTGCGAGCCGACCGACATACCCGTCTCCAAGCGCCATCTCGACATGCTGATGGCGCACATCACCCTGTCGGACCGGCCCTTCATGGGAGCGGTGACGGCGCCGGAGCGGGCGGCCGACAGCGTCGAGATGGCGCGGATTCTCTTCGGCGAGGCATTCGTGGACGAAAACGTCGTCCTGCTCTCGCTCGTCAACCTCAACTCGCCGCTCGTCTTCGACGCCACCATGGCCAGGGTGCTCGAGACCTATGCGGCGGCGGGGCAGGCCTGCATCCTCTCGCCCTTCATCGTCGGCGGGGCGATGAGCCCGGTGACGGAGGCGGGCACGCTGGTGCAGATCTGCGCCGAAGTGCTGGCGGCGGTGGCCTATTCCCAGCTTGTGCGACCGGGTGCGCCGGTGGTGTTCGGCGCCTTCGTCGCCTCGATCGACATGGCCTCGGGGGCTCCAACCTTCGGCACGCCCGAGGCGAGCCGCATCCTCTGGGGGGCGGGGCAGCTGGCGCGCCGGCTCGGCCTGCCCTTCCGTTCGGGCGGGGCGCTGACCGGAGCCATGCTGCCCGACGCACAGGCGGGCTACGAGAGCGCCAACACCCTGCAGGCGGCGATGCTGGGCGGCGTCAACTTCATGCTCCATGCCTGCGGCTGGCTCGAGGGCGGGCTCGTCGCCTCCTTCGGGAAGTTCGTGCTCGATGCCGACCAGCTCGGCGCGCTGCATACGCTCGCGCGGCCGATGGCACTGGACGAGGACGCGCTGGCTCTCGAGGCGATGCGCGAGGTCGGCCCCGGCGGACATTACCTTGGCTGCGCTCACACCCAGGCGCGCTTCCGCGACGCCTTCTGGCGCTCGGGCGTGTTCGACTCGCGCCCCTTCGAGACCTGGAGCGAGGCCGGCGCCCCCGATGCCGCAGCCCTCGCCCATGCCCGTGCGCGCAGGCTCCTGGCCGATTACGAGGCGCCGCCGCTCGATCCTGCGGTCCGCGAGGCACTCGAGGATTTCGTTGCCCGCCGCAAGGCCGGGCTGCCCGACAGCTTCACCTGAGCCGCCGGCAGGGATCAGCCCCTGTCGGCCCGGGAGATTCCTGGAGGATCGCCGCCAGCAGCTCGACATGATGCCGTGCCGAATAGGCCGGCGCTCCCTCCCGGCGCAGGTCCTCCGCCTCGGCCTCGAGCGCGAAGAGCCGGCCGAGCCGGGCGCTTCGCCGCGGGCACGGTCCCTTGAGAGTGCGTCGTGCAAGGCTGCCCCTGGGGGCTTCCCGGGCCAGGTGCCGCGCGGCCTGCACGAGAAGGCGCGGGCGGCGCAGCCGTGCGAGCTGCAGGAGC
Organism: Albidovulum sp.; assembly: GCA_015487815.1. Lineage (GTDB taxonomy): Bacteria > Pseudomonadota > Alphaproteobacteria > Rhodobacterales > Rhodobacteraceae > WFPA01. The sequence continues at coordinate 10,517 of WFPA01000218.1, read as the reverse complement.
GTGCCGCAACCGGGAGAGCCGATGACGGGCCGTTGATGCCCTCTGTTCACGTCCGCCCCGTCTTCTGTGTCCTGCGCGGGCCGGCGGCCGGTCATGCGCAACGCGGCATGCATGTTCATGACGTCTTCCCCCTCCTGTCTCGGCCTTGCTGCCGATGGCGCCAGTATGGGGCGGGGGGAGCTGCGTTGCGATTCAGCCAATGGTTGCGTTCGCTCTTGCCTTGTTGTCCACAATATGGAAACAATTGCCTGTAAACGACTTAATTTTCAGGAATTTATCGACAATACCACCGGTTGTGCCGGGGGAATGGGTGCAGGGAGGCTGGGTGCGGTGATGATGAAAGGTGCGGCAGGGTTGCGGCATGAGCCGGGCCGGACGCAGGAGACGGGCGCCCTGCCGGCGCGGCTGCGCCATTATCTCGTCCATGTGATCGGCGGGGTGCCGATCCGGCGGATCGCGGCACGCGAGGGGATCGCTCCCTCGACGGTGCTGCGCCATGTGCGGGCGATAGAACAGCGGCGCGACGATGCGGTGTTCGACCGGGCTCTGAGCCGTCTGGAGGAGGGGGCGGCCAGGTCGGGTGATGAAGGCGAGGAAGGGGGAAAGAAGATGGGAAAGCACATGCGGCAGGGCGAGACGGAGGCGATGACGGCGCGGTTCAACCGGACGCTGATGCGTCTTCTGGGCCGGCTCGAGGAGCGCGGCGCCTATCTGGCCGTCATGCCCGGAGCCGGGCGGGGCGCGGTCTTCCGCAACACGGCCACGGGGGAGCCGGTGCGGCTGGCCGGTGCCGATGACGCCGAGATTCACGCCCTCGTCCTGCGTGACTGGCTCACGCTCGAGAAGCGCGGCAAGGTTCATGTCTATCGGCTGAGCCGTGCGGGACGGGCGGCACTGGCGCGGATGCGCACCGCGGACCGGCGCGGGGTGGGGGAGGAGACGCCCGATCCCTTCGCCGCCCAGCATTTCGTGCCCGGCGAACGCGTCATTGCCGACGGGGCGGGGGCGGCCCGGCGGATGCGCTGCAACATGGCCGAGAGCCCGCTGCATCTTCTTGCCCGGCGGCGCGATCGCAGGGGGCGTCCCTTCCTGACCACCTCCCAGGTCCAGGCCGGGGAGCGGCTGCGGGAGGACTTCGAGCTCGGGCAGATGGCGCCGCGCGTCACCCAGAACTGGGAGCGGTTCCTGACCGGGGGCACGAGCGCCTCGGCTCCGGCTGGCCGCGAGAACCTGCCGCGTGGCCCTCAGGCGGCACGCGAGCGCTTCGCGAAGGCGGTGGCGGCGATGGGGCCGGGGCTGGCGGACATCGCGGTGCGCTGCTGCTGCTTCCTCGAGGGGCTCGAACAGGCCGAACGCCGCCTCGGCTGGTCGGCCCGCTCCGGCAAGATCGTCCTCAGGATCGCCCTCGAGCGCCTGGCGCGACACTATGACGAGACCTGTGGTCCCCGCGGGCCGCTGATCGGCTGAGCCGGGGCGGTGTCATGCGGTGTTTCCGAAAACGGGGCAATCTTCCTGAAGGAGTGGGTCTGCAACAAGCGGGGCGATGATCCGGTTTGCGGCCTGTGGCCGCCGCGCGGCCCGACGGCCAGCCCCGCCCCCGTCGACGGCCCGGCATGTGACGCCCGCCCCCTGGAGCGGTCCGTGACCGTCGCCCGTGCGCTTCGCCCCGCGGGATGGCGGCCGGAAAGCGGATCTGGCGGGGGCGACACGCGAAAGGGCCGGGAGAGCCCGGCCCCGGCCTGCCTCGTGTCTTAGCGGCCGGCGCCCGCGCCGGCGGCAGCTCAGCGGGTGTTCTCCTTCAGCCGCCGGGTGACGTAATCCTCGACCTTGCCGATCATCCGGTCCATGTGGTCGCCCTCGTAGAAATGACCGGCGCCCTCGATCACCTCGTGGGTGATGGTGATGCCCTTCTGCTCCTTCAGCTTGGCGACGAGGCCCTCAACCGCCTCGGGCGGGGCGACCCGGTCGGCCGAGCCGTTGATGATGAGGCCCGAGGCCGGACATGGGGCCAGGAAGGAGAAGTCATACATGTTGGCCGGCGGCGATACCGAGACGAAGCCCGTCACCTCAGGCCGCCGCATCAGGAGCTGCATGCCGATCCAGGCACCGAAGGAGAAGCCGACCACCCAGCAATGGCGGGCATTGGGGTTGAGCTGCTCGAGATAGTTGAGTGCGGCGGCCGCGTCTGCCAGCTCGCCAACGCCTTGGTCATACTCGCCTTCCGAACGGCCGACACCGCGGAAGTTGAACCGCAGCACGTTGAAGCCCATGCGGTGGAAGGCATAATGCAGGTTGTAGACCACCTTGTTGTTCATCGTCCCGCCGAATTGCGGGTGCGGGTGCAGAACGAGGGCGATCGGGGCATCCTTCACCCCGGCATGATCGTGATAACGCCCCTCGAGACGGCCACATTCCCCGGCGAAGATCACATGCGGCATGTCGGTCTCTCCTCAGTCTCCGGCCTTGTCGTCCTCGGCCTTGTTGTCCCTGGTCCGTACTCGTTTCCGGGTGTCCATTCCTGCGGATCTTGTTGTGACGGGCCGCTCGGGCGGCATTGTTGACAAAACTTCTCGGAATACCTAGAACAATTCCAGAGAAGGGCCGCTGCCGGCGGCCGTATGATCGTGATGCGGCTTCCCGCCCCGTGTTGCGGGTCTGCCGTCGATCGGGAGTTAAGGACTGGCGGCGCCCGGGTCAACCGTGACGGACGGACCGATCCGCGGCGGGAGGGTTGAGAGACCCGCCCGGGTCCGGTGTTCCGACGGCGGCAATGGCCGGGAGGGTGGCGCGAGCCTCCCATGGACGGGCGGGCGGAGGAGAGGCGGATGCGGCTGAGCACCAAGGGGCGGTATGCGGTGGTGGCGCTGGTCGATCTGGCGCTGAGGGGGAGCGAGGGGCTCGTCCCCCTCGCCGAGATCTCCGCGCGTCAGAACATCTCGCTCACCTATCTCGAGCAGCTCTTCGTGCGTCTGCGCCGGGCCGGCATCGTCGAATCGGTGCGGGGACCGGGGGGCGGCTATGCGCTGGCGCGGCCGGCATCCGAGATCCGCATCGCCGAGGTGCTCGAGGCGGTGGACGAGGAGATCGACGCCATGAAGCCCGGCGCCGGTGCCTCGGGCGCGTCCTCGGGCACGCGCGAGCAGTCGCTGGCCAACCGTCTGTGGCAGGGTCTTTCGGCCCAGCTCTATGTCTATCTGCACCAGACCCGCCTGTCCGATGTGGTCGAGAACCAGCTGATGCCGTGCCCGGCGGTGCCCTCGATCCTCGCCCTCGAGGATGATGCGGCCGCTTCGGCGACCAGGGGGGAGGAGGCCGGATGAGCGGGCGGGTCTATCTCGACTGGAACGCCACCGCGCCGCTGAGGCCCGAGGCGCGGGCGGCGATGATCGCGGCGATGGACGTGGTCGGCAACCCGTCCTCGGTCCACGCCGAGGGGCGGGCCGCCAAGGGGGTGATCGAACGGGCCCGCGAGGAGATCGCCGCCGCCTTCGGCGCGACGGGCGGGCGCATCGTCTTCACCTCGGGGGCGACCGAGGCGGCGGCGCTGGCACTTGCGGGGCGGGGGCTGCACGCAGCCCCGATCGAGCATCCCTGCGTGCTGGCCCATGTGACGGCCGATCTGCCGGTCGACGGGCAGGGGCAGGTGCACCCCACCGATCCGGCAGTCACGGCGCTGCAATGGGCCAACAGCGAGACCGGCATCCTCCAGTCGCCTCCACCGGGCGTGGCGGTGGTCGATTTCGTGCAGGCCTTCGGCAAGCTGCCCATTGCCTTCGACTGGACGGGCGCGCGCATGGGGCTCCTCTCGGCCCACAAGATCGGCGGGCCGAAGGGGGTCGGGGCGCTGGTGCTGGCGGAGGGCGAGGAAGTGGCGCCGCTTCTTCGGGGCGGCGGGCAGGAACTCGGCAGCCGCGCCGGCACCGAGAACGTCGTCGGCATCGCCGGTTTTGCCGCGGCGGCGAAGGCGGCGGCTGAGGATCTGGCCCGCGGTGTGTGGGAGGAGGTGGCCGAGAGGCGCGACCGGCTCGAGGAGATGCTGCGCGATGCGGCGCCCGAGGCGATCGTCATCGGCGCCGATGCCCCGCGGCTGCCCAACACCCTTGCTCTCGCCGTGCCGGGCTGGAAGGGCGAGACGCAGGTGATGCAGATGGATCTCGCGGGTTTCGCCGTCTCGGCGGGCTCGGCCTGCTCCTCGGGCAAGGTGCGCCGCTCGGCGGTGCTCTCGGCGATGGGTTTCGATGAGGTGACGGCCGCGAGCGCGATCCGCATCTCCCTCGGCCCGGCGACGCGCGAGGAGGAGATCGCCGCCTTTGCCCGGGCCTGGTCCCTCGGCTACAAGCGCTGGCGGGAGCGCGGGGCGAAGCGAACGGGGCAGGGGGCGGCAGGGCCGGCCTCCGTCCGCCATGATCGACAGGATGTGACTGCCGCGCCCGGGGGCGTCGGCGAAAGGAAGGAAGCGACGCGATGATGGACGGAGACGATCTGAGGATCCGCGAAGGGGTCGATCGGGAGACGGTCGAGACCGTGAAGTCGGTCGGCGAACGCTATAAGTATGGCTTCTCGACCGACATCGAGACCGAATTCGCCCCGAAAGGGCTCGACGAGGACATCATCCGGCTGATCTCGCAGAAGAACGGGGAGCCCGAATGGATGCTCGAGTGGCGCCTTCAGGCCTATCGCCGCTGGCTCAGGATGGAAGAGCCGCGCTGGGCGATGCTCGACTATCCCGAGATCGACTATCAGGACCAGTATTACTACGCAAAGCCGAAGAGCATGGAGAAGCGGCCGAAGTCGCTCGACGAGGTCGACCCCAAGCTGCTCGAGACCTACGAGAAGCTCGGCATTCCGCTCCGCGAGCAGATGATCCTCGCCGGGGTCGAGGGCGCGGAGAACCTGGCGCCCGCGGAAGGGGGGCGGCGCGTGGCCGTCGATGCCGTGTTCGACTCCGTCTCGGTCGGCACCACCTTCCAGGAGGAGCTGAAGAAGGCGGGGGTGATCTTCTGCCCGATCTCCGAGGCAATCCGTGAATATCCCGACCTGGTGCGGAAATATCTCGGCTCGGTCGTGCCCCAGGGCGACAATTTCTTCGCCGCCCTCAACTCGGCGGTCTTCTCCGACGGCTCCTTCGTCTATGTGCCGCCGGGTGTGCGCTGCCCGATGGAGCTCTCGACCTATTTCCGCATCAATGCCGAGAAGACCGGCCAGTTCGAACGCACCCTCATCATCGCCGACAAGGGCTCCTATGTCAGCTATCTCGAGGGTTGCACCGCGCCGATGCGCGACACCACCCAGCTTCATGCGGCGGTGGTCGAGATCGTCGTGCTCGAGGATGCGGAGGTGAAGTATTCCACCGTTCAGAACTGGTATCCGGGCGACGAGGAAGGCCGTGGCGGCATCTACAACTTCGTCACCAAGCGGGCCGACTGCCGCGAGGCGCGGGCCAAGGTGTCCTGGACCCAGGTCGAGACCGGCTCGGCCATCACCTGGAAATACCCGTCCTGCATCCTGCGCGGCGACGAATCCCAAGGCGAGTTCTACTCGATCGCCATCACCAACAACCGCCAGCAGGCCGATACCGGCACCAAGATGCTGCATCTGGGGAAGAACACCAGGAGCCGCATCGTCTCGAAGGGCATCTCCGCGGGGCGGTCGCAGAACACCTATCGCGGCCTCGTGCGGATTCACCCCAGGGCCACCGGCAGCCGCAACTTCACCCAGTGCGACAGCCTGCTCATCGGCAACGAGTGCGGCGCCCATACCGTGCCCTATATCGACGTGCGCAACAATTCGAGCCGGGTCGAACACGAGGCGACCACCTCGAAGGTGGACGAGGACCAGCTGTTCTACTGCCGACAGCGCGGCATGGACGAGGAGGAGGCGGTGGCACTCGTGGTCAACGGCTTCTGCCGCGAGGTGCTGCAGGCGCTGCCGATGGAATTCGCCATGGAAGCCCAGCAGCTGGTGGCGATCAGTCTCGAGGGGAGCGTGGGATGACGCAGGGTCGTTCGGTGGCCGCGCTGGCGCTCGATGTGGCGCTCGGGGCGGCTAGCTACTTTCTCGTCGATCTGTGGTTCTCGCTCGGGGGCGAGGTCCGCTGGCTGGAGCTCGTCATCCGCACGCTGATGTTCACGCTTCTCTTCGGAGCGATCCAGGTCGGCCGTCTCGTCATGGGGGCCGGCGGAGAAGGCGGCGATGGCCGGGGTTGAGCGGGGCCCCTGGGGCCGCGCCGGCGGGAAGACCGCGCACCGCGGAAGACAGATGCAACCGGAGAAGGAGAGCCGGCAGATGAAAGAGATGATCGTCACCACCACCCCGTCGATCGAGGGCCGGCACATCAGCGGCTATCGCGGCATCGTCACCGGCGAGGCGATCCTCGGTGCCAACATCATCCGCGATCTCTTCGCCCAGGTGACCGACATCTTCGGCGGCCGCTCCGGCGCCTACGAGGCGGAGCTTGCCAAGGCACGGGAAACGGCACTCGAGGAGATGCGCGAGCGGGCGCGGGCGCTGGGCGCCGATGCGATCGTCGGCGTCGATCTCGATTACGAGGTGATCAACAACATGCTGATGGTTTCCGCCTCGGGCACGGCCGTCACCCTCGAGTGAGCCGGCCGGGGCGACCAAGACCGGGGCGCGTCGGCGCAGGCCGGGGCGCGAAACGCCAGAACATCCAAGAGGAGAGCGAAATGCTCGAGATCCGCAATCTGCACGTCAAGCTCGAGGAAGAGGACAAGGTGATCCTCAAGGGCGTCAACCTCACCCTGCCCGACGGCGAGGTCCATGCGATCATGGGGCCGAACGGTTCGGGCAAGTCCACCCTCTCCTATGTGCTCGCCGGGCGCGAGGGCTATGTGGTCACCGAGGGGGAGGTGCTGTTCGACGGCGAGAACCTGCTGGCGATGGAGCCCGAGGAGCGGGCGGCGAAGGGCGTCTTCCTCGCCTTCCAGTATCCGGTCGAGATTCCCGGCGTCGGCAACATGACCTTCCTGCGCACGGCGCTCAACGCCCAGCGCAAGGCCCGGGGCGAGCCCGAGCTTTCGGGGGCGGAGTTCCTCCGCCTCGTGCGCGAGAAGGCCAAGGCCCTGAAGATCGACCCGGAGATGCTCAAGCGGTCGGTCAATGTCGGCTTCTCGGGTGGCGAGAAGAAGCGCAACGAGATCCTGCAGATGGCGGTGCTGGAGCCAAAGCTCGCCATTCTCGACGAGACCGATTCGGGGCTCGACATCGACGCGCTCAGGCTGGTGGCCGAGGGGGTGAACGCGCTGCGCGCGCCCGACCGCTCCTTCCTCGTCATCACCCATTACCAGCGCCTGCTCGACTACATCGTGCCCGACGTGGTGCACATCATGGCCGACGGCCGCATCATCAGGACGGGCGACGCCGATCTGGCGCGCGAGGTCGAGAAGACCGGCTATGCCGACATCCTGAAGGAGCTTGCGTGATGGCCGAAACGCAAAGAAGGGAGAACCCGGCCGCGGCGCGGCTCGCGGCCATCCGCCTGCCCGAGGACGAGGCGGGCTGGGCCCGGGCGGCGCGCGAAGCGGCGCTCTCGCGGCTGCACAAGATGGGGCTGCCGAGCCGGCGCGACGAGTACTGGCGCGAGACCGATCCTTCGGCCCTCATCGCCCCCGAACCGGTCGAGGCGGCGCCGCTCGTCACTGACGAGGCGCCGGTCTTCGGCGAGATCGACCGGCTCAAGGTGGTGTTCGTCGATGGCAGGTTCGACCCGGCGGCGTCCGACCCGCTGGCGCTCGAGCATGTCGAGATCGAGCGGCTGGCGGACGCCCTGAAGGCCGACATCCACTGGGCGCGGGATCTTTTCGGCCGACTCGAGGAAACGGCCCATGATCCGGTGCCGCGTCCCTTCGCTGCCCTCAATACCGCCACCGCCACCGACGGGGTGGTGGTCCGGGTGCGTGGCCGGGCTCCGAAGCCGATCTCGCTGATCTACCTGCACCGCGATGCCCGCTCCGATGCCGTGCTGCACCATCTGGTGCGGATCGAGCCCGGTGCGGAGCTGACGCTGCTCGAGAACGGGCCGGCGGCGGCCCGCTTCAGCCAGCTGCTCGAGGTCGATGTGGCCGCCGGCGGCAGCTTCCACCATGTCCGCGCCCAGGGGCGGGACCATGAACGCCGCGCCATCACCCATCTCGTCGGTCGCGTGGCCGAGGGCGGTGTGCTCAAGTCCTTCACCCTCACCGCCAATGGCGCCCTCTCGCGCAACGAATATGTCGTCCGGCTCGAAGGCGCCGAGGCGGTGACCCATCTCGCCGGCGCGGCGGTGGGGGACGGGGCCGTGCACCCCTTCCACCATGACGACACCATCTTCGTCACCCATGCCGCCGAAAGCTGCGAGAGCCGGCAGGTGTTCAAGAAGGTGCTGCGCAACGGAGCGGTCGGCATCTTCCAAGGCAAGATCCTCGTGCATCCGGTGGCCCAGAAGACCGACGGCTATCAGCTCTCCCAGGGGCTGATGCTCGATGGCGACAGCCGTTTCTTCGCCAAGCCGGAGCTCGAGATCTACGCCGACGACGTGAAGTGTTCCCATGGCTCGACCTGCGGAGCGATCGACGAGGAGCAGCTGTTCTATCTGCGCGCACGGGGCGTGCCGCGGCCCGAGGCGGAGAACCTTCTGGTGCTGGCCTTCCTTGCCGAGGCGCTCGAGGAGATCGAGGATCCGGCACTCGCCGAGGACATCCGCAACCGGCTCGAAGCCTGGCTGAGGCGCCGGCAGGGCTGAGCCTGTCATGGAGGGTGTCGGTGCCCTGCCGCAAGGCCGGGGGCGGGCGAGAGGCCGGCCCGCCACGCTGTCTGCGCCCGGAGGCGGTCCGATGCGTCCCGCGGGGTGTGTGCCGCATGGGGCAAGGCGCCTTTCCCCGGGACCGGGTGGCGGCAGCGGGCCGGGAAGGCGGAGGGTGGAGATTGCAGGGCCGATCGGGCCGATGCAAAGACGGGCGGGAAGGAAGCCTCATCTGCGGGAGTGTCGGAGGATGATGCGGTGCGCTCCATGCCCGGCCCTGCGCCCGGGCTCCGCAGGCGAGGGGGAGCGGGCCGGGCGTGAAGGGCGCGTGAGGGGAGCCGGGCGTTGAGCGAGGGTGATGCGATGCGGGGCAGGGAGGATGCGCGCGCCGTTGGCCTTCTCGCCGAATGGCGCGATCCGGCGACGGGCTTCGCTGCACGGCTTGCAGCCCCGCCCGGGGAGGGAACACTCCTTCTCTGGCTTCTGGGAGGTGCGCTCGCCTCGCTCGTCGCTGACCTGCCGGACCTTGCCCATCAGGCGGAGGCGGCGGCGGCACCGCTGGCCGGGCTTCTGGCCGGGCGGCTGATGGCGGCGGTGCTGTTCGTGCCGCTCCTCTTCTACGGGCTGGCCGCCGCGGCCACGATCGTCCTGCGCCTCCTCGGGCGCCCCATGCCCGGGGCGGGGCTGCGGCTCGTGCTCTTCCGCGCCCTGTGGCTGGTGGCGCCGCTCGTCATTCTCAGGGGCTGGGCGATGGCGCTATTCCCCGCCCTGACGGCGCCGCCCGCGGCGCTTCTGACCGGGCTTGCGATCTGGCTCGCTTTTCTCTGGCTGCTTGCGGGTGGCTTTCGCGCGCTCATGCGGCGGAGCTGAGCGCAGGCAATTACCGGTTTTCCCTACCTGCGACATTTTGCGCGTGGACCGCTGACCCCCTGTCGGTCCGTTTCGCCGTTTTTCCCCCGTTTTGCCACAATCTCCTCATGTTTTATCGGCATCACCGATTGCATCTGATGGTTGTGCGTGTCGTCCGCAAGAAAGTCGTCTTGCTCAATGGCGGTCCTGCCGCCGACCTCCAGCTCAAGGGAGCCTGAAGGATGGACATGCGAATGAACGATCTCATGGGGGATCTCGAAGCCGGCATTCCCGGCTGGGACGACGCCCTTCTGCCCCATCGCCGGGAGCGGCGATTTCTCGGCCGGCGAATGCACAGGGGCGATTTCCTGCCGCGCCTGGCCCAGAGCCTGCTTGTTCCGGTGCCGACCTTTCGCCGGGTCGGCCTCGAGAAACACGGTCTCGGCGCGCTTCTCTTCTGGCTGACCCTGGCCAATGTCGCCTTCTTCGTGGCCTGGGCGATCCGGCTCTATCTCGTGCCGCTGCCCCATGTGCTGCAAGCCTTCCAGATCCCTTTCGGGGTGCTTGTCCTCGGGGCGCTGGTCGGGCGTTATTTCTTCGTCGGCTGGTTTGCGCTGGCGATGTGCGCGCTGATGCACATTCTCGGAGGCAGGGGGCGCAACCGCAGCTGCTTCATTGCGCTCATCTGGGCCGATCTGGTGACGGCGCCGATCAGTCTTGCCCTGGCGCTGCTGGCCCTGGCCTTCAATTATCTCAGCTACATCTCGCCGGTCTTCGCAGCCGACTGGTTCACCCTGCCGCTCTACTGGCTGGGTCTGATCTCGATCGTCTATTACGGCGCGATGGCGCTTGCGGGGGTGCACAAGATGCCGCCGGGGCGCGTTCTTCTCGTCATGAGCCTCGTGACGCTTGCCGGGCTCGGTCTCGG